>JADQCD010000108.1 GCA_016278285.1 Actibacterium sp. | reverse complement strand
CTGGCCCGGTGGCGGAGGCGATGTGCTGCGCGTCGATGGCGGGATGAGCGCGAACGACTGGGCGATGCAGTTTCTGTCCGACATCATCGGCGCGCCGGTGGACCGGCCGGCGGTTCTGGAAACAACGGCCATGGGCGCGGCCTGGCTGGCCGGTATGCGCGCCGGCCTCTATCCCGACATGGACGGTTTCGCCAGCGGCTGGGCGCTGGAGCGGCGGTTCGAGCCTTTGCTGGGAAACCAGGCGCGCGAGGCACAATATGCCACCTGGAAGGACGCCGTCGCCCGCACCCTGACCCGATAGGGCGCCCGCTCAGCGCACGCCGATCTCCGACAACGCCGCGGACAGGGCAGGCGGCAGTTCCTCTTCGTCCTGCTGGCGCGACGGCGGCAGGTCGCGGGGCGCGTTCTCGGGCGGCAGATAGCGCCAGCCCTGGAACGGGCGGCGGGGCACCGGCTCGGTCCTCACGACACTGTCTTTCAGCACGATGCCACAGCGCAGGATGCCGTCTTCGCCGCGCACCTCGTCCAGCCGCAGAACCTGTTGCCGCGCCAGAATCACGCCCTTGAACACCCAGTAGAGCGACCCGCCGGCCAACAGTTCCTCGGCGCGTCGCGGCCACATGCGGGTGACGTGCCGGGGATGGTCCAGCCCGGTCTGCGCAAGCCGCTGCGCCTGCCACCGCGTCAGATCCTCGACCCGTTCGGCCCCGACGCACAGCTTGATCAGGTTGATATAGGACTGTGCCACGACTCGCCTCTCAAGATGCTGTTGATGGCTCACGACACTATGCTAGTTCTTGTCGAGATCAAGATGAGGGCGTAGATTGTGATCCCCGCCCGAGCCCGTGCAAGGACCGCGCCGCATGACCCGATTCACCGCCCCGATCGCCGAATCCATCTGGGACATGAAATACCGCCTGAAAGAGGCGGGCGGAACCCCGCTGGACCAGACCGTCGAGGATACCTGGCGGCGAATCGCCCGCGCCATGGCGGCGGTCGAAAAGGACCCCGCCGCGTGGGAGGAGCGATTCTTTGCCGCGCTGGAGGATTTCAGATACCTCCCCGCCGGTCGCATCACTGCGGGCGCGGGCACGTCGCGCAGCGTGACCCTTTTCAACTGCTTCGTCATGGGCACGATCCCCGACAGCATGGCGGGCATCTTCGACATGCTGAAAGAGGCCGCGCTGACCATGCAGCAGGGGGGCGGCATAGGCTATGATTTCTCGACGATCCGGCCGCGTGGCGCGGATGTGCTGGGTGTGGCCGCCGATGCTTCGGGCCCGCTGTCGTTCATGGATGTATGGGACGCGATGTGTCGCACCATCATGTCGGCCGGATCGCGCCGTGGCGCAATGATGGCCACCATGCGCTGCGATCATCCCGATATCGAGGATTTCATCGCCGCCAAGTCCGATCCGGCGCGGCTGCGCAACTTCAACGTCTCGGTTCTGGTGACCGACGCCTTCATGGAAGCGGTCAAGGCCGACGGCAGCTGGGATCTGGCGTTCGGTGGCAAGGTTTATCACACTTTGCAGGCGCGCGATCTGTGGAACCGGATCATGCGCGCCACCTATGATTACGCCGAGCCGGGCGTTATCTTCATCGACCGCATCAACCAGATGAACAATCTGAGCTATTGCGAAACCATCGCCGCCACGAACCCCTGCGGCGAGCAGCCGCTACCGCCCTACGGCGCCTGTCTGCTGGGCTCGATCAACCTGGCGCGGCTGGTGCGCGATCCTTTCGACGCCATCGCCGAGCTGGACGAGGCGGCGCTTGACGATCTCGTCGCCACCGCCGTGCGGATGATGGACAACGTGGTCGACGCCTCGCGCTTCCCGTTGCCGCAACAGGCCGAAGAGGCGCGCAACAAGCGCCGGATCGGACTGGGCGTGACCGGGCTGGCCGACGCGTTGCTGATGATGGGTCTGCGCTATGGCTCGGACGAAGCCGCGCGCCAGACCGAACGCTGGCTGCACCGCATCGCGCGGGCCGCATACCTGGCCTCGGTGGACCTGGCAAAGGAAAAGGGGGCCTTCCCGCTGTTCGACGCAGAGAAATTCCTGACGACCGGCCACATGATGCAGATGGATCAGGACGTGCGCGACGCGATCCGCGCGCATGGCATCCGCAATGCCCTGCTGACCTCGATCGCGCCCACCGGCACCATTTCGCTCTACGCGGGCAACGTGTCCAGCGGGGTCGAGCCGGTCTTTGCCTATTCCTACAACCGCAAGGTGCTGCAGCGCGACGGATCGCGCACCGAAGAGGAGGTCGTCGATTACGCCGTGCAGATGTGGCGCGAGAAATTCGGCGAAAAGGAACTGCCGGATTACTTCGTCAACGCCCAGACGCTGGCACCCGCCGACCATGTGCGGATGCAGGCCGCGGCGCAGAAATGGGTGGATTCCTCGATCTCCAAGACGATCAACTGCCCCGAGGATATTTCCTTCGAGGATTTCAAGAGCGTCTACATGCAGGCCTTCGAGACGGGCTGCAAGGGCTGCACCACCTACCGGCCGAACGCGGTAACCGGGAGCGTTTTGAGTGTGGGAGAGAAAAAGAAGGAAATCTCACGCAGTGAACGACTGAAGAAACTTCGAAAACAAAATGAGCTTTCGCAAAAGGACGTTGCAGAGGTTATTGGTATCGCTGTTTCATACTATACCGACATCGAGAATGAGAAGCGGCCTCTCCGAGAAGAACAGACAGAACGCCTTGCGAAGCTTTTTGGTGTTTCTGCCTCCTATGTGATGTTCGGCGAAGAAATGTCATCGCCCGAAGTGGTCGCCGCCACCGACGCCGAGCCTCAGACCCCCCATGGCGACGTCATCTACATGTCCGAGCCGCTGGACCGGCCCCAGACGCTGGAGGGCAGCACCTACAAGCTAAAATGGCCCGACAGCGAACACGCCATCTATATCACCATCAACGATGTCATCATCAACGGTCACCGGCGGCCCTTCGAGATCTTCATAAATTCCAAGAACATGGAGCATTTCAGCTGGACCGTGGCGCTGACCCGCATGATCTCGGCGGTGTTCCGGCGCGGCGGCGATGTGTCCTTCGTGGTCGAGGAGCTAAAGGCCGTGTTCGACCCGCGCGGCGGAGCCTGGATGCAGGGCAAATACATCCCCTCGATCCTGGCGGCCATCGGTGGCGTGATCGAGCGACACCTGATCTCGATCGGCTTCATCGACGGCGAGGGGCTGGGCCTCAAAGCCGACCCCCGCGCCGAGGCCCTGCAGGTCGGGGAACGCCCGCGCGGCCCCGCGTGCCCCAGTTGCGGTCAGTACGGAATGCGGATGGTGGAAGGCTGCATGACATGCATGAATTGCGGCCACTCCAGATGCAGTGGATAGGTATCCCATCGCAATTGTTGTCCGACCGGGCGTAGTTATGCCAAATCGTCCGATTTTTCTGCCACGCATCGGGAAAAGCTGTGCCAAGGGTGCTGAGGTGGCGGATTTTACTTATTTTTTTCCGAATGGGCTCTGACCCTTCGGAAACGGCGCTGTCGGCGCCGAAATCCGACGCGAATTGATGCATGCAAGCGAGGCTGATCCGGCGCGGCCCTCTTTGTGAGGCCGCGCCAGACATCCTCGCGCGAAGTTCATATACACCGGAGCAGGAGCACCTTCTGACGCGGCCCATGGTGGGCCCGCGCACACCAGAAAGGTGATCTCATGAAACAACTCCCCGACATCCGTGCCCTGCTCCGGCACATGAACAGGGCCCGCGACTTCGTACGCTGGCTCCGCGAAGAGGGTGACAGCCTTGTCGCCTCCGCCGATCTGCTTGGTGGTCCGCGCTGGGTCGCGCGGTCCGAGATAATAGTCGCGGCTGCCCGTGCCGGCCACGACCTGGCGCCACACCGGCTTGAGATTCAGGCCCTTCATCGGCTTCTGCATCTCGATCTCGTGCAGGATCTGGGCAGTCCGGAGGCCCGGCGTTTCGGCGTCCTGCACCCGGACGACCCGCGCGCCGATGTGGCCCGGCACTGTGCCGAGGCGCTCGATCGCGGCTTTCGGGCGCTGGAGGCGCTGCGTCTTGCGGGGCTCGCAGGTGTGCGGGAAGCGGCATGATGCAGGAGAAAAAGAATTGTCCGCTCGCTCAGGCGCCTGATCGGGTCGCCGGTGAACGCGCCAGAAGAACCGGCTCCCCGGCAGTCGCCAACGCACCGGGCGCTTTCCGCTTCTTACTGGAGGGGCGGACTGCTGGCTGCGCTGAGCGTCGTCGCAATGGCATTTGGCGGGACCGCACCCGCCCATGCGCAGGACAAGGTCGAGATCCTCAATGTCTCCTATGATCCGACGCGGGAGCTTTACCGGGACTACAACGAGCTATTCGCGAAGTGGTGGGAATCGCAGGGCCACGGCACTGTCACCATGCAGCAATCGCATGGCGGCTCGGGCGGTCAGGCGCGTGCGGTGATCGACGGTCTGGACGCGCAGGTGGTGACGCTGGCGCTGTCGGCCGACATCGATGCGATCGCCCAGAAGACCGGCAAGATCCCGGCGGATTGGCAATCGAAGCTGCCACACAACGCCTCCCCCTACACCTCGACCATCGTCTTCCTCGTCCGCAAGGGTAACCCGAAGGGCATTCATGATTGGGGTGATCTGGTGAAGGACGGGGTGCAGGTTGTCACGCCGAACCCCAAGACCAGCGGCGGCGCGCGCTGGAACTTCCTGGCCGCATGGGCTTGGGCCGAGGCTCAACCGGGCGGAACCGAGGAAACGGCAAAGGCCTTCGTGCATGATCTCTACACCCACGTCCCGGTGCTCGACTCGGGCGCGCGCGGGTCAACCACGACCTTCACCCAGCGGGGCGTCGGCGACGTTTTGCTGGCCTGGGAGAACGAGGCGTATCTGGCGATCATCGAACTCGGTGCCGACAAGTTCGAAATCGTCGTTCCCTCGGTCTCCATGCTGGCGGAGCCGCCGGTGGCTCTGGTCGAGGGCAATATCCATTCGCCCGGACAGAAGGCGGTGGCCGAGGCCTATCTGGAACACCTCTATTCCCCCGAAGCCCAGGCGATCGCGTGGAAGCACTACTATCGCGCCTGGCACACCTCTGCGGCCGATCCGAAAGACGTTGCGCGGTTTCCTGACATCAATCGTGTGAGCATCAGTCATTTCGGCGGTTGGGCCGAGGCGCAGCCGAGGTTCTTTGGCGACGGTGGCGTCTTCGACCAGATCTATTCGGGGAATTGAGCCATGAGGGCGAGCATCTTGCGCTCGCCCTCTCCCCTGCCGGGGTTTGGGCTGAGCTTCGGGATCATGATGACGGTGCTGTCCATCGTGGTCCTTCTGCCGATCGGGGCCCTTCTGGGGCGGGGGCTGATGATCGGCCCGGGCGACCTGTGGGGCATGGTCAATTCACGCCGGATCTGGGCGGCGCTGAGCCTCTCCTTCCGCGCCGCACTTATCGCCTCGCTCTTCAACCTCGTCTTCGGTCTGATCCTCGCATGGGTCCTGGTGCGGTATCGTTTCTGGGGCCGCAGGTTCATCGACGCGGCCGTCGATCTGCCCGTCGTCCTGCCGACTGCGGTGGCAGGCATCTCGCTCACCGCGATCTACGCACCCAATGGCGTGTTCGGGCAGGCGCTGGCCCCCTTCGGGATCAAGGTTGCCTATACCGAGCTCGGCATCTGGATGGCGCTGATCTTCATCGGGCTGCCCTTCGTGGTGCGCACCGTCCAGCCGGTGATCGAGGAAATCGATCGCGAGGTCGAGGAAGTCAGCGCCACGCTCGGCGCGCAACGCGCGTACACTCTGCGCCGCGTCGTCCTGCCTACGCTGACGCCCGCACTGCTCACCGGCTTCGCGCTCGCCCTGGCGCGGTCGGTCGGCGAATACGGCTCGGTCATCTTCATCGCCGGCAACATCCCGAACCTGACCGAGATCGCGCCCTTGCTGATCGTGATCCGGCTCGAGGAATACAATTATAACGCGGCCGCAGCGATCGGGATCGCCATGCTGCTGATCTCCTTCACGATGCTGCTTGCCATCAATGTCATTCAGATCTGGAGCAGACGGAGGATCGGCCTTGTCTGATGTCGTTCTCGCACAAAGCACACCCGTGACGACGGAGCCGCGCCTCACCCGTCACATCCTGATCGGAGCGGTGCTTGTCCTCATCATGGTCCTGCTCTTCGCGCCGCTGATCGCGGTCTTCGCCGAGGCACTGGCCAAGGGCTGGATGGCTTCGGTCGGATCTCTGGCCTCGCCCGATGCGCGGTCGGCCATCCGGCTGACACTGACCGTCGCAGCCATCGCGGTGCCGCTCAACGCGGTCTTCGGCGTCGCCGCCGCCTGGGCGATCACCAAGTTCGATTTCCGCGGCAAGGCGTTCCTGATCACGCTGATCGACCTGCCGTTTTCGGTCTCGCCGGTCGTTGCGGGGTTGTGCCTCGTGCTGCTGTGCGGGGCCAATTCATCCCTGGGCGCCTGGCTGATCGCCCATGACGTGAAGATCGTGTTCGCCTTCCCCGGCATTGTGCTCGCCACGATGTTCGTGACCTTCCCCTTCGTCGCGCGCGAACTGATCCCGGTGATGGTCGAACAGGGCCGCGCCGAGGAAGAGGCGGCGCTGACGCTGGGCGCAAGCGGATGGCGCGCCTTCTTCACCGTCACGTTGCCCAACGTCCGATGGGCGCTGCTCTACGGCGTGCTGCTCTGCAACGCGCGCGCCATGGGCGAGTTCGGCGCGGTGGCGGTTATCTCCGGCAAGATCCGGGGCGAGACTACGACCATGCCGATCATGATCGAGATGCTCTACAACGAGTACCTCTCGGTCGCGGCCTTCTCGCTGGCCGCCGTCCTCGCGTTCCTCGCGCTGGTCACCCTCACCCTGAAATCCCTGCTGGAATGGCGTCACGCCGATCTGCTGGCCGCAACCCGCCGACATTGAGAGAACACGCGATGCATATTGAGATCGAAGAACTGGCCAAGGAATTCGGCACCGAGCGGGCGCTCCATCCAGTTTCGCTTTCTATCCCCTCTGGCGCGTTGATCGCGCTCCTTGGACCGTCCGGCTCGGGCAAGACGACGCTCCTGCGAATCCTCGGCGGACTGGAGTTTCCGACATCGGGGCGGGTGCTTTTCGGTGGACAGGACGCCATCGGGCTTTCGGTGCAGGAGCGCCGCGCGGGTTTCGTGTTCCAGTCCTACGCGCTCTTCAAGCACATGACGGTGTTCGAGAACATCGCCTACGGGTTGCGCGCCCGGAAACGCAAGCTGCGCCGGACAGAGGCCGAGATCGGCCGTCGGGTAAACCGGCTTCTGGACCTGATCCAGCTGCCCGATATCGGCGGGCGCTATCCCAACCAGCTTTCGGGTGGTCAGCGGCAGCGCGTGGCGCTGGCGCGTGCGCTGGCCATCGAGCCGCGGATGCTCCTGCTCGACGAGCCC
>JADQCD010000214.1:2406-7488 GCA_016278285.1 Actibacterium sp. | reverse complement strand
TTGATGAATTCGAAGTTGAACGCCTCGATCATCGCCTGGCGCACCCGCCAGTCCCTGAAGATATCGCGGCGCGTGTTCATCACGAACCCCGCGATGCCCGAAGGCCGTTGATGCGGGATCAGCGCCTTGACGATGTCGCCGTTCTGCACCGCCGGGAAATCATAGGCGGTTTTCCATTTGGCGGCGTTGAATTCGCGGTAACTGTCGATCTCGCCGCCGCGAAACGCCTCGAACACCACGTCGCCATCACCGAAATATTCATAGCGGATCTCGTCGAAATTGTCCTGGCCCTGCATGAACGGCAGATCCTTGCCCCAATAATCAGGGTTCCGCCGCAGCACCACATTACGGCCCGCTTCGAAGCTTTCGATCACATAGGGCGATGAGCCGATCGGCACCACGTCCAGACCGCTTTCTGCGAAGGTCCGGCCCGCCCACTGCGCTTTCTTCAGGATCGGGCGCAGCCCCAGGATCAGCGGCAATTCGCGGTCGTCGGTGTTGAAGGTGAAGCGGACCGTGCGCTTGCCCACGGCGCGGGCGGTGGCGACCTTTTCCCAGGCGGTGCGATAACGCGGGTGGCCTTGCGTGCCCAGCGTCTCGAAGGACCAGAGCACATCCTCAACCGTGACCGGGCTGCCATCCGAAAAATCCGCCTCGGGGCGCAGGGTGAATTCGACCCATTCCCGATTCGGTCCGGTCTCGACCGATTCGGCCAGAAGACCGTAAAGCGTGAACGGTTCGTCCCAGGATCGCCCCATGAGCGTTTCGATTACATGCATCCGGACCCCCCAGGGCGCGTCGCCCTTCAGGATGAAGGGGTTAAGGCTGTCGAAGCCGCCGGCCTCACCGAAGGTGATGCTGCCGCCCTTGGGCGCGTCGGGGTTCACATAGGGCAGAGACACAAAATCCGGTGGCAGTTCGGGGTCGCCATACATAGCTATGCCATGCTTTGGCTCGGCGGTGGCGAATCCCCAGTTCAGAATCAATGCGACGGCCGCCCCGGCGATCCGGGCGCGTGCGAAAAAATCCGGTCTCATTTAAGCGACAATCCTCGAAGCCCCTTTTATCCTTGTCCACAAGCCTACGCAGGTGTCCCAAGGTTTTCAAACTTTTAGCTTGGACGACGGCGGCAGATTGCGTATAAAGGGGGCACTGCTCGATAGGTTTCTTGCCTGTATGAAACCTGCCTCAATAACTCAACGCCCGCTTCGTGCGGGCGTTTTTTTTGTTCCGTCCCGGAACCGGAATCTGCGCGATACCGGTTTATTTCAGGGCCGCGGCATATATGGTTCGCAGGATTCCAATATATCAGGAGCGTTTCATGTCACTTGTCGGAAAGACCGCCGTCATAACCGGATCGAATTCCGGAATCGGGCTGGGCATCGCAACGGAGCTGGCACGCGCCGGTGCGAACGTCGTTCTGAACTCATTCACCGACCGGCAGGAGGATCACGATCTGGCCGAGGAGATCGAACGCGAATACGAGATCCTGGCACGCTATATAAAGGCGGACATGAGCAAGCCCGACGAATGCCGTGCGCTGATCGTACAGGCCGGTGCCTGCGACATCCTGGTGAATAACGCCGGCATTCAGCATGTTGCGCCCGTGGACACGTTCCCGACCGGGAAATGGGATGCGATCATCGCGATCAACCTCAGCTCGGCGTTCCACACCACCGCCGCCGCGCTGCCGATGATGCGCGATGCCGGCTGGGGGCGGGTGGTCAACATCGCCTCGGCGCACGGGCTGACCGCCAGCCCCTATAAATCCGCCTATATCGCGGCCAAGCACGGCATTGTCGGGCTGTCGAAGACGGTCGCGCTTGAAACCGCTGAAGAGCCGATCACCTGCAACGCGATCTGCCCGGGCTATGTGCTGACGCCGCTGGTCGAAGCGCAGATCCCCGATCAGATGAAAACCCACGGCATGGACCGCGAAACCGTGGTGCGCGAGGTGATGCTGGCGCGCCAGCCGTCGAAGCAGTTCGCGACGGTCGAACAGATCGGTGGCACGACGGTATTCCTGTGTTCCGACGCCGCGGCCCAGATAACCGGCACCACGATAAGCGTGGATGGCGGCTGGACCGCGCTTTGACGACAGCGTCTGAGGCGCCCATCCGTTCGGCGCCCGGTCAGTCGGGAAGGTCGATGACCGGGGGGCTGCCGATCGACATGATCGAAAGATAGATCAGAACGGCAGAAATCGGCGGACGAAACAGATCGCGGCCAGCCTCGCGCGTTTCGGCCAGGATTTGCGGCCGGGCCATCACCGGTCGCACGTCTTGCCGACCGTCGCCCCGTGCTGTGGCCCCCGCCCCGACAAGAAGTGCCGTAGCCAGAAATCCGGCTGATCGCGTGTACATTTCGGAAGCTTTGCAGAAAAGCCCGCAGTTGACAATAAAAGTCCTTCGCCGGCCGGTGTCCCCGGCCGGGTTGGGGCCGTGTTGTCAACGAGGCAATGCCTCGGGCCGCGGCGCCACCTTGGGCGGGGTGGACGGGGCGGACTCCTCGGGTGTTACCAGCCCGGCGGATATCACCATCTTGGCCGCGTCCTCGATCGTCATGTCCAGGATGATGACGTCGTCGCGCGGCACGAACAACAAAAACCCCGATGTCGGGTTCGGTGTCGTCGGCAGGAAGACCGACACCAGCGATTCATCGCGTGGCACCCGGCGGCTCACCTCGCCGCGCGTGTCGGTCGAAATGAACGCGATGGCCCAGATCCCCTTGCGCGGATATTCCACCAGGCAGGCCTTTTCGAAAGAGGTTTCCGATTGCGCCAGCACAGTCTCGGCGATCTGCTTGAGACCGTTATAGATCGAACGCACCACCGGCATCCTGTCGACCAGGCTTTCGGCCCAGGCCAGCAGCGACCGCCCGATCAGCCCCTTCGCGATCCAGCCGACGAGCAAGGTGAACAGCAGGAAAAAGATGACACCGACACCGCGGATGTCCAGGCCGATCAGATTCTCCGGCCGATATCTGATCGGCACGAAGGGCATGACGAACCCATCGACCCAGCCAATCACCGTCCAGATCAGCCAGACGGTGAGTCCGATCGGCGCGATGACCACCAGCCCCGCCAGGAACGAGCCGCGAATCCCGCCCAGCGGTGCCGGCAGGCGGCGCCTGTGATGTTCGCCGTGATCGTTCGGGGTTCTGTTTTCCGGCATTTTCCGCCGCTCCTGCCTGATGACCGGGGCAATCTAGGGACTTGTCGCTTGGGCAACAATGCAGCGCAAGGGGCTGCGCATGATTTCCCCGCATCGCGGACGGATTCGACGGCGGGGTTGCCAAGGCAAGAGGCAGAACGCGCTCCGCCGGGCCGACCCGGGATTATTCCGTGGGCATTTCGATCACCGGCTCCATCTGTCCGAATTCCTCTTCGGACAGGTGGCATTTGATCTGGTGACCCTCGGCCATGATGCGCATTGGCGGCACCTCGGTTTCGCACAGATTTCCCGGCACCCGCGCCTTCCAGCGGCAGCGGGTCTGGAATGGGCACCCGGGCGGCGGGTTGATCGCAGAGGGCACATCGCCCTCCAGCAGGATCCGTTTCTTCCTGACCGAGGTATCGGCGATCGGCACCGCAGACAGCAGCGCCTCGGTATAGGGGTGATAGGGCGGCGCGAAGACCTGGCTCGTCGTGCCCAGTTCGACCACATGCCCCAGATACATCACCAGCACACTGTCGCTGAGATACCGCACCAGCGACAGATCGTGCGCGATGAACAGAAGCGTCGTCTTGTTGTTGCGCTGAATCTCCAGCAACAGATCGGTGACCGCGGCCGCGACCGACACGTCAAGTGCCGAAACGGGTTCATCCGCGACGACGATCCGCGCGCCGCCGGCAAAGGCGCGGGCGATGCCGACGCGCTGTTTCTGACCGCCCGACAGCTGACGCGGCATCCGGTCGGCGAATTCGCGGGGCAGTTTCACTAGATCCATCAGGTCGAGCATCTTCTCGCGCCGTTCGGCCTCGGATTCGCCGATGCCGAAAATTTCCAGCGCGCGCATGATCTGTCGCCCCACCAGTATCGAGGGGTTGAGCGTGTCGAACGGGTTCTGGAACACCATCTGGATATCGGACACGGTCTTGGCGTCGCGGCGCTGGATCGGGATGTCCTGAATCTCGCGATTGTCATAAAGGATCTTGCCCGCGGTCGCGATTTCCAGCCCCATCAGCACCTTGGCGAATGTCGATTTGCCGCAGCCCGATTCACCGACGATGGCCAGGGTTTCGGTTTCATGCGCATCGAAGGTCAATGTCTCGTTGGCCTTGACCGTCCGCTTGTTCCCGCGACCGAACAGGTTGTTCGCCGCGACCTCGTAATATTTGCGCAGACCGTCCACTTCAATTACCGGTGCGCCGATCCGGGCCTCATCGGTGGCGACGGGGGGCTGGGGCGGCGTGCTCCAGTCGATTTCCCGGAACCGCAGGCAGCGCGTTTCATGCCGGTCGTCGCCCCGGACCCTGGTCATCGGGATGTCCGTCGCATCGCAACGGCCCGCCTGGAAATAGTCGCAACGCGGGCCGAAATTGCAGCCCGGCGGCCGTTCGTGCGGCAAGGGAAAGTTCCCCGGGATCGCCACCAGCGGCCGCGCGTTCTTGTCGGCGCTCGGCAGCGGGATCGAACGGAACAGCGCCTGCGTATAAGGGTGTTGCATCTGGTCGAACACTTCGGTGATCGAGCCGGTCTCGACCGCCTCGCCGGAATACATCACGCACAGCCTGTCGCAGGTGTCCAGAATCAGGCCCAGGTTATGGCTGATGAACAGCATCGAGGTTCCGTATTTGCGGCCCAGATCCTTGACCAGATCGACGATTCCGGCTTCGACGGTCACGTCCAGCGCTGTGGTCGGCTCGTCCAGAATCAGCAGCGAGGGCTGCGACATCAGCGCCATGGCGATCACGATACGCTGCTGCTGGCCGCCGGACAGCTGGTGCGGATAGCTGTCGAGGATCCGCTTGGGGTCGGGCAGGCGCACGTCGGCGATCATCTGAAGCGCCATTTCGCGCGCCTCTCGCGTGCCGACGCCCTGGTGGATCATCGGCACTTCCATCAGCTGCTTGCCGACTTT
>JADQCD010000214.1:0-2396 GCA_016278285.1 Actibacterium sp. | reverse complement strand
CATCGCGGGGTTCAGGCTGGCCATCGGTTCCTGATAGATCATGGCGATTTCCGAGCCGCGGATGCCGCGTAGCTGGTCATCGGTCATCTGGTTCAGGTCGCGGCCCTTGTATTTGATCTGCCCGCCGGTGATCCGGCCGTTGACGCCCAGATCCTGCATCACGCCCAGGGCCACGGTGGATTTTCCGCAGCCGGATTCGCCGACCAGTCCCATCGCCTCGCCCGGCTGCACCACGCAGGAAAAATCCATCACCGCCGGGATCTCGCGCAGCCGCGTGAAGAAGCTGATCGACAGGTTCTCGATCTCCAGGATCGGACCGTCGTAATTCCGCTCTGTCATGTCACCGTCCTCTCGCCGGGGATGAAGATCACGCATCGCTCAGTCCCTCAGGCTTTCTTCGCGCAGCCCGTCGGCCAGCAGGTTCAGCCCCAGCACCAGCGTCAGCAGCGCGATCGCCGGCGGCAGGGCCGGGTGCGGATAGATCGAGAGCAGCTTGCGCCCCTCGTTGATCGTCGAACCCCAGTCGGGGCTTTCCGGGCTCAGCCCCAGCCCGAAAAAGCCCAGGGTGCCCAGAAGGATCGTCGTATACCCGATACGCAGGCAGAAATCGACGATCAGCGGTCCGCGCGCGTTGGGCAGGATTTCCCACAACATGATGTACCATGGCCCCTCGCCGCGGGTCTGGGCGGCGGCGACATAGTCGCGCGTCTTGATGTCCATGGTCAGGCCGCGCACGATGCGAAACACCGTGGGCGAGTTGACGAAGACCACTGCCACGAAAACCACCAGAAGGTTCGGCGGAAAGGAAACGAGGCCCAGCGGATCGGCGTCCCATGCGATCCCCAGATACAGCCACAGCCCGATCACCAGCGTGATGGAGACATAGACGTTGCGCTTGAGCGTCTGGGTATGGAAGCGCGCGTTCCATAGCGTCACCAGGAAGATGATCGGAAAGATGAACAGCACGGCCGCCATGTAGACCGGAATACCGGTCGCCACGATCTCGGGCGTGACCAGCAGATAGAAAAGCAGGATCACCGGGAAGGCCAGGATCAGGTTGGCAAGGAATGACAGGACCGTATCCAGACGCCGGCCGTAATACCCCGCCGGCAGGCCCAGCGTGATCCCCACCATGAAGGCGAAGATCGTGGCGAAGGGGGCGATCTTCATGACCACCCAGGCGCCGACGACCATGCGGCTGAACACGTCGCGGCCCAGGTTGTCGCCGCCCAGCAGATAATAGGGATAGGCGCCCTCGGCCACATCGCCGATCATCTTCGTGTACGGGGTGCCGGGCACCTCGTTCTTCATCGCCGCGCTTTGTGCCAGCACGTCATGCGTCACGATCAGGTCGAAGGCACCGCCGAATATGCCGGTGAAGACCCAGAACATCACCAGCGCAAAGCCGGTCATGCCGATCGGGCTGTCGAACAGTTTGCCATAAAGGCCCAGTCGACGCCTGTAGGCCAGGGACAGGCCGAAGGTGAAGGCGAGCGCGATCCAGACCGGGATGAACCGGGCAAGGATGCGGACAAGGATTTCGCTCCAGCCGATCAGTTCCATCCGCCGCCCCCTACGTCACGCTGATCCGCGGGTTCAGATAGACGTAACCGATGTCCGAAATCAGTTGCGTCACCAGAACCACGAAGACCGAAACCACCGAGACGGCCAGCAGCAAATCGATGTCGTTATTGCTGGCCGCCTGAACCAGCGTCCAGCCGAACCCCTTGTAGTTGAACAGGGTCTCGACAATGACCACGCCATTCAACAGCCAGGGAAACTGGAGCATGATGACCGTGAACGGCGCGATCAGCGCATTGCGCAGCGCGTGTTTCAGAACGATGTTGCGAAAGCTCACGCCCTTCAGCCGCGCGGTGCGGATATATTGCGCGGTCATCACCTCGGCCATGCTGGCACGGGTCATCCGCGCGATATAGCCCATCCCGTAGAGCGCGATGGTCAGGACCGGCAGGAAAAAATTCTCGAATGTCGGGTTTTCCATCGCGCTGGTGGCGGTCCCCTTGAACCATCGCAGCCCGACGGTGGACGAGGCGAATACTGCGATCAGGATCACCCCGGATACGTATTCCGGCGTCGCCGTGGTGGTGATGGCGAAGGCAGATAGCGTGCGGTCCGTGCGCGAACCTTCGCGCATCCCCGCCAGCACCCCCAGGATCAGCGCCGATGGCACCATGAGAAGCATCACCCAGAACATCAGGATGCCGGTCAGGCCAAGCCGTTCGGCGATGATCGCCGAGACCGGCGCGCGAAAACGGGTAGAAAAGCCCCAGTCGCCTTGCAGGATGCCGCAATAGCGCGGCCGGGCGGCAACCTGTTCGGCGCTCTGCGTGCCCCGGAAACAGGTGCCCGTGAGCCCGTCCTCGCCCTGATAGGTC
>JADQCD010000040.1 GCA_016278285.1 Actibacterium sp. | reverse complement strand
CTCGGGCATCTGGTCATAGACCTTGCGCAGCGCCGGCGCCATCTTGTTGGTCAGCGTGCCCGCCACGATCATCACGTCGGACTGGCGCGGACTGGCACGCGGAGCCACGCCGAAGCGTTCCGCGTCATAGCGCGGCATCGAGGTGTGCATCATCTCGACCGCGCAGCAGGCCAGACCGAAAGTCATCCAGTGCAGGCTGCCGGTTCGGGCCCAATTGATGATGTCCTCGGTCGAGGTGAGCAGAAAGCCCTTGTCCTGCAATTCGCGGTTCAGCGCCTGGGTGGCATGTTCGGTATCGCCCCCGGCCGTGTTGGCTGCGGTGCTCACTCCCATTCCATGGCCCCTTTCTTCCACTCATAGGCGAAGCCGATGGTCAGCACCGCCAGGAAAACCATCATCGACCAGAAAGCGACATCGCCGATATCACCGAAGGCTACCGCCCACGGGAACAGAAAGGCGATTTCCAGATCGAAGATGATGAACAGGATCGACACCAGATAGAACCGCACATCGAACTTCATCCGGGCGTCATCGAAGGCGTTGAAACCGCACTCATAGGCCGAAACCTTTTCGGGGTCCGGGTGCCGCACGGCCAGCACCACAGCGGCCAGGATCAGGATGATTCCCAGACCGGCGGCCATGGCCATGAATATGAGGATCGGAAGATAGTCCCTGAGAAGGTCATCCATCGGGCGAAACTCCTTCGGTGCGCTCTGACCGCACGGTCCCGTTAACGGGTTAGGGTGTAGCGCCGCACCGCGGCGGGGTCAACCGAACGCGGCGGGGCAAAACCATCCGCAAATGCCCGGGCCCGCGGGGTTGCACAGGGGCCCACGGCCCGCCCTGGTGCAGCGGCGGGAGACGAGTCGCGCGCTTTTCGGACGAAACGACGGCTGCGGTCAGCGCCGCGCCCATTCCGGCTTGCGGCCGGCAAAATGCGCGTCGATTCCCTCGGCAGCCTCGGGGCTTTCCCATCGGTCGGTCAGCGCGTGCACCGAGTGGTCGATCACCCGCCGGTCGATGCGTGGCCCCAGGTCGCGGATCAGCCCCTTGGCCGCGGCCACGGCACCCGGCGCGCAGGCAAGATAGGGGGCGATCTCGGCCTCGACCGCGTCGTCAAGCCCCGTTGCGGGGACGGCGCGGGCCAGCAGTCCAAGCGACACCGCCTCGTTCGCGTCGAAAATCCGGGCGGACATGAACACGCGCCGCGTCATCGCCTCGCCCATCCGCGCGACGACATAGGGGCCGATGGTTGCCGGGATCAGGCCAAGACGGGTCTCGGTGAAGCCGAATTTCGCGTGATCCGCGCCGACGGCGACATCGCAGACCGACATCAGGCCCAGACCGCCGCCAAAGGCCTGCCCCTGCACCCGGCCGATCAGCGGCCTGGGCAGGGTGTTGAGCGCCTGGAGCATCGTTGCCAGCTTGCGCGCCGCCGCGTCGCGCTGTTCGGGGCCGGCAGCGATCTGGCGCTGCATCCAGGCCAGATCGCCCCCGGCGCAAAAGCTCTTGCCGGCGCCGGTCAGCACCACGGCCCGCACCGCGGGGTCTGCGCCCAGATCCGCGGCCGCACGGATCAGGGCGTCCATCATCTCGGCCGAAAGCGCGTTGTGCCGTTCGGGATGGTTCATTGTCAGCGTGGCCACGCCCCGCGCGTCGATTTCGTTCGTCAGAACAACGGTCATCGGCTCTCTCCGCCGCCTGCACCGCGCATCGCGCGCGCCATTTGCGCGGCTTGCCCGATCACGTCCATATCCAGCCCGGTCCCATGTCCCAGCCGTTCCAGCCGCGCGGCCACGGCCTCGGTCGCCACATTGCCGGTCGCACCCCTGGCATAAGGGCAGCCGCCAAGCCCGCCCACGGCCGCATCGAACACCCGCAGGCCCAATTCAAGCGATGCCTCGATATTTTCCAGCGCCCGGCCCCCGGTATCATGGTAATGGCCCGCCAACCGGGTCGCCGGCACCACATCCAGCACGGCACGCAGCATGGCCGTGACGCTTTCGGGCGTTCCCTGCCCGATCGTGTCGCCCAGGCTGATCTCGTAGCATCCCATCGCCAGCAGTTTTTCGGCGACATCGGCGACCCGGGCCGGTGCCGTCGGCCCGTCATAGGGGCAATCCGTCACGCAGGAGACATAGCCGCGCACCGGCACACCATCGGCCCGCGCCGCCGCAGCGACCGGGGCAAACCGCGCCAGGCTTTCAGCGATGGTGGCGTTGATGTTGGCACGGCTGAACCCTTCAGATGCCGCGCCGAAAATCGCCACCTCGTCGGCGCCGGCCGCGCGGGCGCGGTCGTATCCTTTCATGTTCGGGGTCAGCGCGGCATAGGACACGCCGGGAACGCGGCTGATCCCGGCCAGCACCTCGGCCCCGTCGGCCATCTGCGGCACCCATTTCGGGCTGACGAAGCTCGCCACCTCGATCCGCCGGAACCCCGCGCGGCTGAGACAGTCGATCAGCCCGATCTTCTCCGCCGCCGGAATCAGCCGCTTTTCGTTCTGAAGCCCGTCTCGCGGCCCGACCTCGAAGATCTCCACCCGGTCACGCATCCGGCGCCTCGTAGAAGTCCTGCGTATAGATTTCGGCCTCGCCATCCTCGGCCAGGGCACGCCGGAAGGCCGGACGCGCGGCGATCCGGTCGTAATAGGCCGAGACCGAGGGCAGCAGATCGGCGGGCACGAAACGTCGCGCCATCATCACGCCGTAGCCGACATTCGTGTCGACCGCCGAAAACCCCGACGGCAGCAGCCAGTCGCGCGCCGCGGTCACCCGTTCGACCACTTCCAGAACTTTTTCCAGCCGCTTGGCCTCCAGCCGCATCACGGTGGGGCTGCGCATCCATTCCTCGCGCAAAACGATATGCTGCTGGGTCAGATTGGCGATGTGCTGGCCGATGGTTTCCGCGAAATGCAGCCATTCCAGCCAGTCCGGCCGCCCGGGATGGCCTGGCAGCCGGCCCAGCCCGGTCTCGGCGCGCGTCTCGATCAGGTATTCGGTGATCGCGCCGGATTCGAACAACACCCGGCCGTCGATCTCCAGCGCGGGCACACGGCCAGCCGGCGAAAGCGACAGGAAATCCGGGCTGCGCATGGATTTGTCGAAAAACGAGTGGCGCCGGATCTCGAAATCCAGCCCCATCTCGTGCAGCAGCCACAGCGTGCGGAACGAGCGGGCCTGGGCGACGTGGTGCAGGCGGATCATGTGTCGGTCTCCTGTTCGTTTTCAAGCCGGATCAACGCGGCGCCGGCCTCGACCTGGCTGCCTGCCACGGCCAGCAGCTCGGCCACGGTGCCATCGCGCCAGGCCGTCAGGGTGTGTTCCATCTTCATCGCCTCCAGCACGGCCAGCCGCTGACCCGCCACGACGGTATCGCCGACCGAGACGAACACCGCCTTGACCATCCCCGGCATCGGCGCCTCGATCAGATTGCTGCCCGAGGCCGCGGCGGCGCGTGCCAGCGGGTCGATCACCGCAAACTCGAAACCGTGCCCGACGAACACGCTCATCCGATCGCAGTGGCGCGCGAATGTTCCGGCGCGGCGGCCGTCAAAGGTCCATCCCGCCGCACCGCGCCGGGCATCGACGGATTGTCCGTCAAGATCGATCTGCGCCGCGTCCGGCCCTTGCACACGGATCACCGCGGTAAAACGGTCGCCCGCATGCTCCAGCTCGATGCCGCGCTCCAGCGGCGACCACAGCGCGAATCCCGTCAGAGGTCTGCCCGGTTCCATCAGCCCTGCCGCCGCCAGCGCCGCCTGCGCGCGGATCTGCGGCGTGGTCTCGGGCACGCTCAGCAGCGCGTCGATGTCACGTTCGATCAGGCCGGTATCCACGTCGCCCGCGGCGAAACCGTCATGCCGGGTCAGAGCACCCAGAAATGCCAGATTGGTCACGCAGCCCGCCACCTCTGTTTCCGCCAGCGCGTGGCGCATCCGCGCCAGCGCCACGCCTCGGCTGGGACCAGAGGTGACGATCTTGGCAATCATCGGGTCATAGAACGGGCTGATCGCGTCGCCCTGCCGCACGCCGCTGTCGATGCGCGTGCCGTCGGGAAAACGCAGATGCGTAAGCGTGCCGGTGGCGGGCAGGAAGTCGGCGGGCACATCTTCGGCATATAGCCGCGCCTCGAAGGCATGGCCGGCAAGGCGCAAATCCTCCTGCCGCATCGGCAACGGCTCCCCCGCCGCGACGCGCAGTTGCCATTCCACCAGATCCACGCCGGTGACGGCCTCGGTCACCGGATGTTCGACCTGAAGCCGCGTGTTCATCTCCATGAACCAGAAGCGATCGGTGCGCAGCCCGTCGGAAGCATCGACGATGAATTCCACCGTCCCGGCCCCGGAATATCCGATGGCCCGCGCCGCGCGCACCGCGGCCTCGCCCATCGCTTCACGCATCTCGGGCGTCATGCCGGGCGCGGGGGCCTCCTCGATCACCTTCTGGTGGCGGCGTTGCAGCGAGCAGTCGCGCTCGAACAGATGCACCGCGTCGGTCCCGTCGCCGAACACCTGCACTTCTATATGACGCGGTTTTTCCACGAATTTCTCGATCAGCACCGCGTCATTGCCGAAGGCGGTCCTGGCCTCGCCCCGCGCCGTAGCCAGCGCATCCGCGAAATCCTGTGGGCGCATCACCTTTCGCATCCCCTTGCCTCCGCCGCCCGCCACGGCCTTGATCAGCACCGGATAGCCGATGGCCTCCGCCGCGCCCGACAGATGCTCGGGGTCCTGGTTGGCGCCATGATAGCCGGGCACCACGGGCACGCCTGCGTCTTCCATGAGCTTCTTGGCTGCGTCCTTCAGGCCCATGGCGCGGATGGCATTTGCCGAAGGGCCGATGAAGGTCAGCCCCGCAGCCTCGACCGCCGCGACAAAATCCGGATTTTCCGACAGGAAGCCATAACCGGGGTGGATCGCCTCGGCCCCGGTTTCTTTCGCCAGTTCGATCAACAGGTCGCCCTTGAGGTAGCTCTCGCCTGGCGGCGGCGGACCGATGGGCCACGCCTCGTCGGCCAGCGCAACATGCCGCGCCCCCGCGTCGGCATCGGAATGGACGGCCACGGTGGCCACCCCCAGCGCGCGGGCGCTTTCGATCACGCGGCAAGCGATTTCGCCCCGGTTGGCGATCAGGATCTTGCGGAACATCTCATCCCTCCTCGGGGGCATGGCGCGCCAGCGCCGCTTCGTGGAGCGCGGCGCTCTCGTCGGAAAAGCAGCAGAAGATCACTTCCTTGACCGGCCCGTCGAATGCCGCAACCGTGGCAACGGCGATCTCGGCAGCCTGCTCGGCGGGATAGCCATAAACCCCGGTGGAAATCGCCGGAAAGGCGATCGTTTCGACGCCTGCCCGCGCCGCCTCTTCCAGCGACCGGCGATAGCAGGACGCCAGCGCCTCCGCCTCGCCCTTCTCGCCACCGTGCCAGACCGGCCCGACCGTGTGGATCACGCAACGCGCGGGCAGGTCGTAGCCCTTCGTCACCTTGGCATCGCCCGTGTCGCAGCCGCCGAGTTGGCGGCATTCCTCCAGCAGTTCCGGGCCCGCCGCGCGGTGAATTGCCCCGTCCACGCCGCCGCCGCCCAGCAGGGTGCGGTTGGCCGCGTTGACGATGGCATCCACCCTCAACGTGGTGATATCGCCCTTGAAAACGCTCATGCGTGGTGTCATCGCTCCCCCGCTTTTTTCCCTGCCTGCATAAATGGTCCCTATGCCGGGTTCGGACGCATTGCACGCGATCGCACTCACATCCGGAACACACCGAAGCGCGTCTCGGGGATGGGCGCGTTCAGCGCGGCCCTGAGGCTGAGGGCCAGCACGTCGCGCGACTTGCGCGGGTCGATGATACCGTCGTCCCATAGCCGAGCCGAGGCGTAGAGCGGGTGGCTCTGGCGTTCGAACATGTCGATCGTGGGGCGCTTGAAGGCCTCTTCGTCCTCCGCCGACCACTGCTCTCCGCGCTTTTCCATCGCGTCGCGTCTGACTGTCGCCAACACCCCCGCCGCCTGTTCCCCGCCCATTACCGAAATCCGAGAATTCGGCCATGTCCACAGGAAGCGCGGTTGATAGGCGCGCCCGGCCATGCCGTAATTGCCCGCCCCGAAAGATCCCCCGACGATCATCGTGATTTTCGGAACGCTCGTCGTCGCCACCGCCGTCACCATCTTGGCGCCGTGCCGCGCGATGCCATCGTTCTCGTATTTCCGGCCGACCATGAACCCGGTGATATTCTGCAAGAAAACCAGCGGGATATTGCGCTGGCTGCACAGTTCGACGAAATGCGTGCCCTTCTGCGCCGCCTCGGAAAACAGCACGCCGTTGTTGGCGACGATCCCCACCGGGCAACCCATGACATGGGCGAAGCCCGTTACCAGCGTCTCGCCGAAGCGCGGCTTGAACTCGTCGAAGCGCGAGCCGTCCACGACACGCGCGATCACCTCTCGGATGTCATAGGGCGTGCGTAGGTCGGCGGGAATGACGCCGAGGATCTCGTCGGGGTCATGGACGGGCGGCTCGGGCGTCTGCCATTGCACCGTCGCGGGCTTCGTGCGGTTCAGGCTTTCCACCGCCCGCCGCGCCAGAGCCAGCGCGTGGGCGTCATCCTCGGCCAGGTAATCCGCCACGCCCGACAGGCGGGTATGCACATCACCGCCGCCCAGTTCCTCGGCGGTCACGACCTCGCCCGTCGCAGCCTTGACGAGCGGCGGACCGGCCAGGAAGATCGTGCCCTGCTCCCTGACGATGATGGTGACGTCCGACATCGCGGGCACATAGGCCCCGCCCGCGGTGCAACTTCCCATGACCACGGCGATCTGCGGGATGCCCCTGGCCGACATCCGCGCCTGGTTGTAGAAGATGCGCCCGAAATGATCGCGGTCGGGGAACACCTCGTCCTGGTTGGGCAGGTTCGCCCCGCCCGAATCCACCAGATAGACGCAGGGCAGGTTGCACTCTTCGGCGATCTCCTGCGCGCGCAGGTGCTTCTTGACCGTCATCGGGTAATAGGTGCCGCCTTTCACGGTGGCGTCGTTGCATACCACCATGCAATCCTGGCCGTGGATGCGCCCCACCCCGGCGATCAATCCAGCGCAGGGCGCCGCACCGTCATACATGCCGTGTGCCGCCGTGGCGCCGATCTCCAAGAACGGCGCGCCGGGGTCCAGCAGGTTGGCCACCCGCTCGCGCGGGGGCATCTTGCCGCGGCCGACATGGCGGGCCAGCGCCTTTTCGCCGCCGCCCGCGGCCGCGGTTCCTGCCGCATCCCGCACGAGTTGCAGGGCTTGCAGATGTGCCTCGCGGTTGGCGCGGAAAGCGTCGGAGGATGGCAACGCGGTCGAACTCAGACGCATGGACGATCCCCTTTCGGCAGTGGCTCCGCGAGGCGGTGGCAGGAAACGTCCGGGCAGGACATCGAGGATCGTTCCATCACCCCATCGCCCCCATCATTTCGCGCCCGATCAGCATCCGGCGGATCTCCGAGGTGCCGGCGCCGATCTCCATCAGCTTGGCGTCGCGGAAGATGCGGCTGACGGGGGTTTCGTTCATGAAGCCCGCCCCGCCCATCGCCTGCACCGCCTGGTGGGCGACCACCATCGCCTCTTCCGAGGCA
>JADQCD010000191.1 GCA_016278285.1 Actibacterium sp. | reverse complement strand
GGACGACGACAAGCGCAACAAGTAACGCGCCGGAACCCTTGTGGCCGGTCCGGGCAACCGGGCCGGCCCTCGCGCGTTCCCCTGAGAGGGACGGCTAAATGGCAAAACGCGACTTCTACGAGGTTCTCGGCGTCTCGAAGGGCGCTTCCTCCGACGAGATCAAGAAGGCCTATCGGAAAAAGGCCAAGGAGCTTCACCCGGATCGGAACGCCGACAATCCCGAGGCAGAGACGCAGTTCAAGGAAGTGAACGAGGCCTACGAAGCGCTGAAGGACCCGGAAAAGAAAGCCGCCTATGACCGGTTCGGCCACGCCGCCTTCGATGGCGGCATGGGCGGTGGCGGTCCGCGTGGCGGCGGCATGGGCCAGGGCGACTTCGCCTCGGCCTTCTCGGACGTGTTCGACGATCTTTTCGGCGACTTCATGGGCGGGCGTGGCGGCGGCGGCCGGCAGCGCGCGGCGCGCGGATCCGACCTGCGCTACAACATGCGGATCTCGCTTGAGGATGCCTTCAACGGCATGCAGAAGACGATCAACGTACCGACCTCGGTCACCTGTTCGGTCTGCCATGGCACCGGCGCCGAAAGCGGCGCGGAACCCACCACCTGCCCGACCTGCTCGGGGATGGGCAAGGTGCGCGCGCAACAGGGCTTCTTCACCGTCGAGCGCACCTGCCCCACCTGCGGCGGGCTTGGCCAGATCATCAAGAACCCCTGCGAGTCCTGCGGAGGTGCGGGCCGGGTCGAGAAAAACCGCTCGCTGAACGTCAACATTCCCGCAGGTGTCGAAACCGGCACCCGAATCCGGCTGGCAGGCGAGGGCGAAGCTGGCCTGCGCGGCGGTCCGACCGGTGATCTTTACATCTTCATCGAGGTGGAGGAACACCCGATCTTCCGCCGGGACGGCGTGCATCTGTCGTGCCGCGTGCCGGTATCGATGACCTCGGCCGCACTGGGTGGCGAGATCGAGGTGCCGACGATCGACGGCGGCCGCTCACGCGTGAAGATCCCGTCGGGCAGCCAGACCGGCAAGCAGATGCGCCTGCGCGGCAAAGGGATGCCCGCACTGCGCGGCACGGGACGTGGCGACATGTTCATCGAACTCGCGGTGGAAACACCCGTCAACCTGACAGGCAAGCAGAAAGAGCTGCTGCGCGAGTTCGAAAAGCTGAGCGAGGACAACAGCCCGGAAAGTGAAAACTTCTTTTCGAAGGTCAAGCATTTCTGGGACGGGATGAAGAACTGAACGCCTACGGCGCAGAGCTGAACCCAGGCTGAGGGGGCGCTGCCCCCTCAGACACCCCCGGAGTATTTCGGCAAGATGAATGACCGCGCCAAGGGGCGGTTCGCGCATCTCGGTAGCGCGTTTTAACCTTTCATTCAGAATGATCTGGGAAAGTCGGCCCATGTCCCGGAGCCATGCCTTCTCGGAACCCAACCTGCCGCTCTTCCGGGCGAAGGAAAATGTGCCGATTGCGGCGGCCTCGGCAATGCCGACAGGGCGGTTGCCCTCTTATATGAGCGATCACCGCAAGCGCCTGCGCGAACGTTTCATGCAGGGCGGTGCCGATGCGATACCCGATTACGAGATGCTGGAGCTGGTGCTGTTCCGTGCCATTCCGCGCCGGGATGTCAAACCGCTGGCGCGGCGACTGCTTGAAGCGTTCGGCGACTTCAATCGCGTGATCTCGGCCCCACCGGCACGTTTGCGCGATCTGGAGGGCGTGGGCGATGCGGTCGTCATCGAGTTGAAGATCGTCGAAGCGGCGGCGCATCGCCTGGCCCGCGCCCGGGTGATGAAGCGACCGGTGATAACCGGCTGGGACGCATTGCTTGACTATTGCCACACCTCCATGGCGCATCGTGAGACCGAGCAGTTCCGCGTTCTGTTCCTGGATCGGAAGAACGTGCTGATCGCCGATGAAGAACAGGCCCGCGGCACGGTTGATCATGTGCCGGTCTATCCACGCGAGGTGGTCAAACGCGCCCTGGAACTGAACGCATCCGCCCTGATTCTGGTGCACAACCATCCCTCGGGCGATCCGACGCCGTCGGAATCCGACATCGTGATGACCGGCCAGATCGACGATGCGGCGCGTGCATTGGGCCTGACCCTTCACGATCACATTGTCGTCGGAAAATCCCGCGAACTGAGTTTTCGTTCTGCTGGTTATCTGTGACCCGGCGCTTTCATACAAACAGGCTGGCAAGGGCCAGGCCCAGGCCGATGAAGGCGTAGCCGGCGATGATGAATACGCCATCGAAAGTCAGAAGGCCGATCGCGAACAGGGTGATCGCGGTGGCCGCCACCGTGGCAAGCGCCGGGACGAATTCCATCAACGGCATCACCAGCGTCACGGCGAGACAGGTCAGAAGCGCCACATGACTGAAGGGCCGCAGCGACAGATAGCTGAATCGACGATGCACATGGCGGTCGATCCACCCCGCGGGTCGACGCAGCCAGGAAATGGCCTGGTTCAGCCGCCGGGAATCAATCGTCCGACGGGCCAGAAACCCGGGCAGCCACAAGTGACGCCGCCCCACCAACATCTGGATCGTGACCAGAAAGATGACCAGCGCGCCGAAAGTGGGCATGCCCGGGATCGAAGAGATCGGGGAAACCAGAATCATCGCCGGCAGCAACAGCAGCGGCGCGAAGGACCGCTCGCCCAATTTCGCCACGATATTCCGGACCGAAACCCGCTCGCCGGTAACGGCGGCCTGCAGCGCCTCAAGCACCTGGGTGACGGCGCCCGGATCGGCGGTTTCGGGCGGTATATGATCAGCTCGGCTGGACATGCCCGCTCTAGATGGGGCTTTGCAGCGGCGCGGTCCAGCCCCGCGCGGCCGGTTTTGGCAGTTGGTGACGGGAATCAGGCCGTGCGGGTCATTCCCCAGGAAAACCGAGCCTGCGGTTTGACGCCGGGAAGTTTGTTTCTTGCCATTCGGTTTGGCCGGGTGGTGGACCATTGTGGAAGGTTGGCGAGGCCCGAGTCTTCAGTGCTCAATCCTCGTCTTGCGACGCCGCCAACCCCTCTCGATAGGTCGGGTATTTCAGGCTGACCCCAAGATCCTTCTTCATGCGATCGTTTCGCACCCTTTTGGACTCGGCAAAGAAACTGCGTGCCATCGCCGTCATGTGGGCCGTGTCGAAGGGAACAGCCGGTGGCACTGGCCGGCCCAGCATCTGAGCCGCATATTCGATCACGTCCTGTGGCGGTGCGGGGTCATCGTCGCAGACGTTGTAGATCGCACCGGGCCGTGGCCGCGCGATCGAGGCGGCCAGCGCCTGCGCTATATCCTCAACATGGATGCGCGAAAAGACCTGGCCCGGCTTTATGACCCGCCGCGCGGTTCCCGCCTTCACCTTCTCGAACGGGCCACGGCCCGGACCATAGATCCCGGCCAGGCGAAAAATGTGCAGCGGCAGGCCCAGCGCCCGCCATTCGGCTTCGGCCCGCATCCGCGCCTGGCCGCGGCGGGTGGTCGGCTCAAGCGGCGTTTCTTCATCCACCCATGCGCCGCCGTGATCGCCGTAAACGCCAGTGGTGGACAGGTAGCCGACCCAGCGCAAATGCGTCGATTCCGCCAGAACGGGGCCGATTTCCCGGATGACCGGGTCACCCTCGTCATCCGGGGCCACGGAGCTCAGAACGTGGCTCGCGCGGGCAAGGGCATCTCGCAGGTCGCTGCCCGGCCAGATCCGCGCCTCGGCCCCCTGGCCGGCCAGTCGTTCAGCCTTTTCCTGGCTTCGGGTTGTGGCGATGATGCGCCAGCCGGGCAGCAACCGCGCCAGCGCCTGCGCCGAATACCCGTGTCCGAGGGAAAGCAATGTCTGCGTCATGACGAGATCATGGGTATCCCGGCCCATCGACGCAAGGGCGGGGCTTGCACCCCGGCCTGAAAGGGTGACAGTTTGGCGTCAACGCCGCCCGCGCCGGTTTTGATCAGGATAAATGCTCCGCATGACCTTCCCCCAAGTGAACCTGCCCATCGAAACGCCGCCACGGCACGAACCCGAAAGCTTTACAGATCCAGCCGCAGCGGTGTCCCGGCTTTGCGTGCTTTACGACGAAGCCACTGCCTTTCTGCGCGAGAAGTTCCAGGAAACGATCACCGGCAAACCGCAGACCGCGCGGTTCCGTGCCTTCTATCCCGAATTGCGTCTGGTCACGACCACCTTCGCCCAGGTCGACAGCAGGCTGAGTTTCGGCCATGTGTCCGATCCCGGAAGCTATGCCGCCACGATCACGCGGCCGGACCTGTTCCGGAACTATCTGGAACAGCAGATCGGCCTGCTTATGGAAAACCACGGCGTCCCGGTCAGCGTCGGCACATCGCGCACGCCCGTCCCCGTGCATTTCGCCGTCGGGGGCGACCCGAGCATTACCGTCCCGCAGCAGGGCGTGCTGGCCTTCCCCCTGCGCGATGTGTTTGACGTGCCGGACCTGTCGACCACCAATGACGACATCGTCAACGGCTATGGTTTCAAATACGACGACGGTGCCGCCTCGCTGGCGCCATTCACCGCGCAACGCGTGGATTACTCGCTGGCCCGTCTCAGTCACTATACCGCAACCGCGGCCGAGCATTTCCAGAACCACGTGCTGTTCACCAACTACCAGTTCTATGTCGAAGAGTTCGAGCTTTACGCCCGCAAGGCGCTGGCCGATCCCGACAGCGGCTATACCGCGTTGATCGGTCCCGGCAATGCGCAGATAATCGACGCCCACGCTCCATTGGATACGCCTGCCAAACTTCCGCAGATGCCGACCTATCACCTGAAACGCGCCGACGGCGGCGGAATCACGCTGGTCAATATCGGCATCGGCCCGTCCAACGCCAAGACGGCGACCGACCACATCGCCGTTCTGCGACCGCATGCCTGGATGATGGTCGGCCATTGCGCCGGCCTGCGCAACAGCCAGAATCTGGGTGATTTCGTCCTGGCTCATGCCTATCTGCGCGAGGATCGGGTGCTGGACGACGACCTTCCGGTCTGGGTGCCCATCCCGGCCCTGGCCGAAATCCAGATCGCGCTGGAAGAGGCCGTCGCCCGGGTGACCGAGCTCGAGGGCTACGACCTGAAGCGGATCATGCGCACAGGCACTGTCGCCACCGTCGACAACCGCAACTGGGAACTGCGGGACCAGTCCGGCCCGGTTCAGCGCCTGTCGCAGTCGCGCGCGATCGCTCTGGACATGGAAAGCGCGACGATCGCGGCCAACGGCTATCGCTTCCGCGTGCCCTATGGAACGCTGCTTTGCGTGTCCGACAAACCGCTGCACGGCGAATTGAAACTTCCCGGCATGGCGTCGGATTTCTACAAGACTCAGGTGGCGCGTCACCTTCTGATCGGAATCCGCGCGATGGAACAGTTGCGAGAGATGCCACTGGAACGCATCCACAGCAGGAAATTGCGCAGTTTCGAGGAAACAGCCTTCCTGTGACAGCATTAAAAATCGCACAAAATCCGCGAATTTACCTGCCCGACGGCCACAAAGCGTTGTGTCAGGCCGCAATATTAAGTTAAATCCACGCCATTGGGCCCCGACAAGAGAGGGCGGAACGAGGAGACGACATACATGGCGAAGCCGATGACCAAGACCCAACTGGTCGCAGCCCTGGCCGATGAAATGGGCGGCGACAAGAAAACCGCAAACGCCGCGCTGGACGCGATCACCGGCGTGATCACCCGTGAAGTTTCTGCCGGCGGGGCGGTCACCCTGCCCGGCGTTGGCAAGATCTATTGCCGCGAACGTCCCGAACGCATGGTGCGCAACCCCGCCACCGGCGAGCAGATCAAGAAAGACGCCGACAAGGTGGTCAAGATGACGATCGCCAAGGCCCTGAAAGACAGCGTCAACGGCTGATCCGAAACCGGGCCCCGAATAGGTTCGTTTTCGCACAAGGCCAGGGCCGCCTTCGGGCGGCCCTTTTAAACTTGCCGGGGGATGCATGGATTTCCGCGCCATTGGCATGGGGCTGGCCTTTGCCTTCATGTGGTCCTCGGCCTTTTCCTCGGCCCGGATCATCGTTTCCGACGCACCGCCCTTGACCGCGCTGGCGATCCGCTTCCTCGTCTCGGGGCTGCTGGCCGTCGCCCTGGCGGGCGCTTTGGGCCAGACCTGGCGCATGACCCGTCCGCAATTGCGCGCGACCGTGATTTTCGGCATCTGCCAGAACGCACTTTACCTCGGTCTCAATTTTGTCGCCATGCAGACCATCCAGGCCGGGCTGGCGGCCATCATTGCATCCTCCATGCCGCTGCTGGTCGCGGCCCTGGGCTGGATCTTCCTGCGTGACCGCATCCCGCCACTTGGTCTTGCCGGGTTGTTCGCGGGCTTCGCCGGTGTGGGCATCATCATGACCAGCCGGATCGGCGGCGGCGGGGTCGACCCCTACGGCCTGATCCTCTGCGTCATCGGGGCGTTTGCCCTGGCCGTGGCGACCCTGACGGTGCGCGGCGCCTCTTCTGGCGGAAACATTCTGATGATCGTGGGCCTGCAGATGCTGGTCGGCAGCGCGGTCCTGGCACTCGCCGCCGCGGTGCTTGAATCCTGGAAAATCGACTGGAGCTGGCGGTTGATCGCGGCCTTTGCCTATACGACGCTGGTTCCTGGCCTGGCAGCCACGATCACCTGGTTCTTCCTGGTCGGCCGCATCGGCGCGGTGCGAGCCTCGACATTCCACTTCCTCAACCCTTTCCTGGGCGTTGCCATTGCCGCGGTGGTTCTGGACGAGACGCTTGCCCCGATGGACGTCGTCGGGGTCGCCATAATCATGGCGGGAATATTCGCCGTGCAATGGTCCAGGCAAACCAGGCGATAGACTGCGCAGCGCTTCATCTTGCCACAAATACTCTCGCCGAAGGCGCCGGCCGTCAGGCCGGATCCGGGCCGATCCTGCCCCTGTTTTCGCCAACCTGACCGCGGTGCAGCAGCATGTGATCCAGCAAGACGCAGGCCATCATCGCCTCCCCCACCGGGACCGCTCTGATACCCACGCAAGGGTCATGGCGGCCCTTGGTGACGATCTCGGTCGCCTCGCCCTGTCGCGTGATCGTTCGGCGCGGGCTCAGAATCGACGAGGTAGGCTTCACCGCGAAACGCACCACCAGATCCTGCCCGGTGGAAATGCCGCCCAGGATCCCGCCGGCGTGATTGGACGAAAAGACCGGCGCGCCGTCATCGTCCAGGAAAATCTCGTCGGCATTCTCGACCCCGGTCAGGGTCGCCGCGGTCATGCCCGCGCCGATCTCGACACCCTTTACCGCGTTGATGCTCATCATCGCGGCGGCCAGGTCCGTGTCCAGCTTTCCATAGACCGGCGCGCCCAGCCCGGCCGGCACGCCACGCGCCGTCACCTCGATGACCGCGCCGACCGAATTGCCCGACCGGCGCAGCGTGTCCAGGTATTCCGCCCAGTTGGCCGCGGCCTGCGCATCGGGCACCCAGAACGGGTTGCGCCCGATCTCATCCGCATCGAACCGGGCCCGGTCGATCGCATGGGGGCCGATCTGAACCATGTAGCCGGTGATCTCGATACCCGGCCGCAATTGGGCCAGCGCGGCCCGCGCCACACCGCCGGCGGCCACCCGCGCCGCCGTTTCCCGCGCCGAGGATCGGCCACCGCCGCGATAATCGCGGATCCCGTATTTCTGCCAATAGGTGATATCGGCATGG
>JADQCD010000042.1 GCA_016278285.1 Actibacterium sp. | reverse complement strand
AGCGATGAAACGCACCTTTCAACCGAGCAACCTGGTTCGCAAGCGCCGGCACGGCTTTCGCGCGCGCATGGCCACCAAGGCCGGCCGCAAGATCCTGAACGCGCGCCGCGCCCGCGGCCGGAAATCGATCAGCGCCTGATCGCCGCCGAAAGGCAAGCCGACATGACACCGCCGGAGGCACGGGTGGCAGGCACGACGCCGGACGCCGCCAGCGCGCCTCCGGCGGCTTCCGTTCGGCTGCACACCCTGACGGAGCGCGCCGATTTCCTGCGCGCGGCGCGGGCGCGGCGGCAGGCGATGCCGGGGCTTGTCCTGCAGGCCCGCAAACGCAGCCCGGACGAGGGGGTGCAGGTGCCGATCCGGGTGGGCTTTACCTGTTCGAAAAAGGTCGGAAATGCAGTGGCGCGCAACCGCGCCAAGCGCCGTTTGCGCGCCGTGGCCCGCGCCGTTCTACCGGACAGCGGCAAGACGGGGTGGGATTATGTGCTGATCGGCCGCGCGGGGGCCACGGCCGCACGCCCCTATATGAAGCTGGAAGGCGACCTTCGCACCGCCTTGAACAAGCTGCATGGAGAGGGCGGATGACCCCGCTGGCTCATATCGCCGCCTTGCCCGTCCGCACCTATCGCCTGCTGTTCAGCCCTTGGGTCGGGCATGGTTGCCGCTATCAGCCGACCTGTTCGGCCTATGCGCTGGAGGCGCTGGAGAAGCATGGGGCGGTCCGGGGCAGCTGGTTGACGCTGCGGCGCATCGCGCGCTGTCACCCCTGGGGCGGCCATGGCCATGACCCGGTGCCGGGGCAGAAAGACTGAGCCGGTGCGCCCAACCCGGCGGGCGGATTGGGGCTTTGCCCCAAACCCCAGAGTATTTTGGCAAGATGAAAATATCGCCGGTCAGGGTGGTGGTCGTCGCGCCCCTTGCCGGTTGGCCGCGAGTCCACTAAAGCCATGCCATGCTTGACGATCCCGAAGATATTCATCCGCTGTTTCACGGAGCGCCGTCCACCACGGAGTTTCGCAAGCTGCGCAAGCGGATCGTGCGGCAGACGCGCGAGTCGATCGAGCAGTATGGCATGGTCGAGCGCGGTGCGCGCTGGCTGATCTGCCTGTCGGGGGGCAAGGACAGTTACACGCTGCTGGCGGCACTTCATGAGTTGAAATGGCGCGGCCTTTTGCCCGTGGACCTGCTGGCGTGCAATCTGGACCAGGGTCAGCCGGGTTTTCCGGCCACGGTGCTGCCCGAGTTTCTCGAACGGATGCGGGTGCCGCACCGGATCGAGTATCAGGACACTTATTCGGTGGTGAAGGAAAAGGTCCCGCAGGGGCGTACCTATTGCGCGCTGTGTTCCAGGCTAAGGCGCGGGAATCTTTACCGCATCGCGCGCGAGGAAGGGTGCGCCGCCATCGTGCTGGGGCATCATCGCGACGACATCCTTGAGACCTTTTTCATGAACCTGTTCCACGGCGGGCGGTTGGCGACGATGCCGCCGAAGCTGCTGAACGAGGCGGGGGACCTGTTGGTCTTTCGTCCGCTGGCCCATGTCGCGGAGGCGGATTGCGAGAGATTCGCACGGGCCATGCAATACCCGATCATCCCCTGCGACCTGTGCGGAAGTCAGGACGGGTTGCAACGCCAGCAGGTCAAAGCGATACTGGATCAGTGGGAGGCGCGCAGCCCCGGCCGGCGTCAGGTGATGTTCCGCGCGCTGATGAATGCACGTCCTTCACATCTTCTGGATCCCGCCCTGTTCGATTTCGCGGGGCTTCAACGCCGGCCGGTTGAAATCGAGGAAGAGGCGGGTCAGCCACCGCGGCTGCCTTAATCGACCGCACAGCGCATTCGGCCGGCGCGGAAGGCGCGGACGGGCTTTCGTCGCCCGGGCCGATCGGGTCCGAAATCTGTAAAAGATGGTTGCCGAGATGCCGGGCTGGGAACATTTGCAGGGTTTCGGCATTGCCCGTCCGAAAACTTTCGATGTCATCATCCCCGGATGATGCGAGGGCATCGCGAAAAACCGAAGGCACGGAACCCCGGGCAAACCGTGCCGAATAACGATGGGGGTGGCTGGTGCCCGCGGGGAAAACCGCTTGACCTTCGCTGCATCGTTCTGTTGAACCACCTTCACCTTCCCAAGGATGATTGGCGGTCCCATGGACGATCAGAACAAGAATCTCATTCTCGCCTCGGCGCTCAGCTTTCTGGTGATCCTCGCCTGGTTCGTCCTTTTCCCCCCCGAAAGGCAAACACCGCAACCGGAAACCGAGACTGTCGTTCAGGGCGACCGGGCGGCGCCGACCGAAGCAGCCGATCAAACGTCGTCGGCACGCGCGCCGGACGCCACGATAGCGGCCAGCGATTCCGCCGATCGCGTGGCCGAAGCACCGCGCCTGAAGATCGAGACGCCAAGCGTTGCTGGATCCATATCGCTTCTGGGGGGGCGTATAGATACGCTTTCATTGATCAATTTCGACCAAACGCTTGCCCCCGATTCACCCAATGTGAAACTGCTGGCACCAGCCGGAACGAAGCGGCCCTATTATGCACTTTACGGCTGGGCACCGGCCGGCGACCTGACCAACGAGCAGGTGCCGGGCCCGGAAACGCTCTGGACGCTTTCGGCAGGAGACACTCTGAGCCCCGGCAACCCGGTCACCCTGACATGGGACAATGGCGACGGTCTGATCTTTCATCGCGACATATCGGTCGACGACCGGTTCATGTTCACGATCGAACAGCGCGTCGAAAACAATACTGGCGCGCCGGTCCGCATGCTGCCCTATGGCATCGTCGCCCGCCAGGGCAAACCAGACGGCAGGAATTTCTTCATTCTTCACGAAGGTGTCGTGCGCCAGAACGACAACGAACTGCAGGAAATCGCCTATGGCGATATGCCCGACATGGATGTGGTCCCGCGCGAAGGCGCCCCGGCCGACATCGCAGAGATCGAGCAGAATGGCTGGATCGGATTCACCGACAAATACTGGATGACCACGCTGATCCCCGAGCCGGGCCAGGCCTTCACCTCGGTCGCGAAATACGTGCCGCGCAACGACATCTATCAGGTAGAAACGCGGCTGCCGGTGATGACCGTCGAGGCCGGGGCAACAGCGCAGACCGAAACGATGCTTTTCGCTGGCGCCAAGCAGTGGGAAACCATCCGTGATTACCAGAACGACATGGGAATCCACCGCTTTGTCGATTCGATAGACTGGGGCTGGTTCTTCTTCCTGACCAAGCCGATTTTCCGGGTTTTGCATTTCCTGAACGGGCTGATCGGAAACATGGGCTGGTCGATTATCGCCCTGACCTTTTTCCTGAAGGCGCTGTTGTTCCCGTTGGCATACAAGTCCTATGTCTCGATGGCGAAGATGAAGGAACTTCAGCCGGAGATGGAGAAGATCAAGGAGCGCGCCGGCGAGGACCGGCAAAAGCTCCAGCAAGAGATGATGCAGCTCTACAAGAAGGAAAAGGTGAATCCGGCTTCGGGATGCCTGCCGATCCTGATGCAGATTCCAATCTTCTTTTCGCTCTACAAGGTGATCTTCGTCACGATCGAACTGCGGCATGCGCCCTGGATCGGCTGGATCCGCGACCTTTCGGCGCCCGATCCGTCGTCTATCCTGAACCTTTTCGGCCTGCTTCCCTTTGCGGCACCGGGGCCCGAGTCCATGCTGTCGATCCTGTCGCTGGGTGTTCTGCCGATCCTGCTGGGCGTATCGATGTGGCTTCAGCAGAAGCTGAACCCGGCGCCGACGGACCCGGCACAGAAGATGATATTCGCCTGGATGCCGTGGGTCTTCATGTTCATGCTGGGCCAGTTCGCCAGCGGTTTGGTGCTGTACTGGATCACCAACAACACCATCACCTTTACCCAGCAATATTTCATCATGCGGATGCAAGGCTACAAGCCGGACGTGTTCGGAAACATCGTGTCCGGCTTTCGCAAGACGTCGAAACCGGAAAAGAAGAAGTGATGGGACAGGTCGCCGGACTTTGGCGGCATCCGATCAAGTCTCATGGTCGGGAAAGCCTGGAAAGCGTCACGCTGACCGCCGGGCAGACCATGCCATGGGACCGGGTCTGGGCAGTGGCGCATGAACATTCCAGGGCGGATGAAAGCGCTTGGGCGCCCTGCGCAAATTTTTCGATCGGGGCAAAGGCGCCGGGGTTGATGGCGATCGACGCGAAACTGGATCCGGCCACGCAAACCGTCCATCTGACCCATCCCGACCGCCCGCCCCTGACCGTCCGGCCGGACGAGGCGCCCGACGCGCTGATCGCGTGGGCGGCCCCGCTGATGCCCGCGGACCGGGCGAAACCGGCCCGTGTCGTGCGCGTACCCGGGCGCGGCATGACCGATACCGACTATTCGTCTGTTTCGATCGGAAACCTGGCCAGTCTTCGCGCGGTCGAGACCGCGATGGGCCGGCCGCTGTCGCCCCGGCGCTGGCGTTTGAATATCTGGCTCGACGGGTTGCCCCCCTGGGCCGAATTCGACTGGATCGGCCGCAATCTTCGGCTTGGCGGGGTCCGCCTTGAGGTGGTTGAGCGTATCCGCCGCTGCCGCGCCACCGAGGCGAACCCCCAGACCGGCCAGCGCGATGCCCCGACCCTTGAGACATTGCAACAAGCCTGGGACCACCGGGATTTCGGCGTCTATGCCCGCGTGACAGAGGGTGGCCTGGTAACCGTGGGCGACAAGATCGAGGTGATCGAATGACCTTGCCCTTCCCACGGGCCGCGCCGCCCGACGCTGCCGCGGCCGAAAAGGGCCGCAAGCTGTTCGCCGGGCCGACCGATTTCCTGAAGGGTGTGGTCGCAATGGATGGTTTGCCGCCAGCGGATCGCCCGGAGGTCTGTTTCGCGGGGCGGTCCAATGTCGGAAAATCGACCCTGATAAATGCGCTGACCGGCCGCAAGGGCCTGGCGCGCGCCTCGAACACGCCCGGTCGCACGCAAGAGATCAACTTTTTCACACTCGGCAACGACCGCTTTCTGGTGGATCTGCCCGGCTATGGCTATGCCGAGGCGCCTCTGCCGGTTGTGCAGAAATGGCAACGCCTGCTGAAGGCCTATCTGTCGGGGCGTCAGACACTGCGTCGCGCGTTTGTACTGATCGACGCACGCCACGGTGTGAAGAAAGTGGATGAAGAGATCATGGCGCTGCTCGACCAGTCCGCCGTGACCTTCCAAGTGGTGTTGACCAAGTCCGACAAGGTCAAGGCCCGTGATCGCGACGCGGTTCTGGCGCAGGTGCGCACGGCGCTTTCCTGCCATCCCGCCGCCTTTCCCGAAATCGTCGAAACCAGCGCCGAAAAGGGTGAAGGTATTGCCACGCTGCGCGCCATCATCGCCGCGCTTGAATGATCCGTCGGACTTGCCGCCAGGGCCGGTCCAGTCTACCAACACAGCCGAATCTTCGGGACCGCCACGATGAAGAAGCAGACCGCCATGACCCGCGACTGGATCGCCACCGCCCGCACCCTGTCCGAGGCGCTGCCCTATCTTCAGCGCTATGACGAGGCGACGGTCGTCATCAAGTTCGGCGGCCACGCCATGGGCGATGACGAAGAGATGGCCACCTTTGCCCGCGACGTGGTCCTGATGCGCCAGGTCGGCGTGAATCCCGTGATCGTGCATGGCGGTGGCCCGATGATCAACGAGATGCTTTCCCGGCTGGACATCAAGTCCGACTTCGTCAACGGCAAACGTGTCACCGACGCAGAGACCGTGAAGGTCGTCGAAATGGTCCTTTCGGGATATGTCAACAAGCGCATCGTCCAGGCGATCAACGGCCAGGGCGGAAAGGCCGTGGGCCTGTCGGGCAAGGATGCCAACCTGATGATCTGCGAACAGACCAACCCGGAACTGGGTTTCGTTGGAACCCCGTCCGAAATGGACCCAAAGGTGCTTCACCAGCTGTTTGCGTCCGAGATCATCCCCGTCGTGGCGCCGCTTGGCGCGGGCCGCAATGGCGAGACGTTCAACGTGAACGGCGACACAGCCGCCGGTGCCATCGCTGCGGCGCTGAAGGCGGATCGCCTGCTGCTGCTGACTGATGTGGCCGGGGTAAAGGATTCCGGCGGCGCGGTCGTGACCGAACTGACCCCCGATCAGATCAATCGCATGACCGCCGACGGCATCATCGCCGGCGGCATGATCCCCAAGACCGAAACGGCGCTGGCCGCGATCGAGGGCGGTGTGCGCGCCGTGGTGATCCTGGACGGGCGCGCACCGAACGCCTGCCTTCTGGAGCTTTACACAGAACACGGGGCGGGCTCTTTGATCCGTCAGCCGCGCTAGGGCCGTGTCCTGCGCCCCCATCCGCGCCCGCATTGCGGTTGAGTGCCTCGATATCTTCGGTGCATTTCATCCGGGCGCGGATGACGGCCTGCCTGCGGATTGCCGGACCCTTTTGCTGCTCGGCCCGAAGGAGCCGGGTTTCTGGCCCCATGTGACCGCCGCGCCAGAGTTCACCGACAGCCGGCCCGATCCGCTGGACCGCTGGTCCGAGCGGGTGATCGGTGCGCTGGCCGAAAAACTGGGCGCGACGGCCCTGTTCCCTTTCGGCGGACCGCCGCACCAGCCCTTCATCGCCTGGGCGAAACGGTCGGGCCGCGCGTGGGTTTCGCCGGTCGGACTTTTGGTGCATGACGTGGCGGGGCTGATGGTGTCCTATCGCGGGGCCCTCGCGCTGCCAGAGCGTCTGGACCTGCCCGCCTTGCCGCCCTGCCCCTGCGACACCTGCACCCAACCCTGTCTGGATGCCTGCCCGGCCGGGGCGCTGACCGCGGCCGGCTATGATCTGGCGGCCTGTCACGCGTTTCTCGACACGCCGCCTGGCGCTGATTGCATGGCCCGCGGTTGCAGGGTGCGTCGTGCCTGTCCTGTCAGCCGGGAATATGGCAGGGTGCCCGAACAATCCGGGTTTCACATGACCGCGTTTCACCGATGCCCCTGCGCCTGATCCTTGTCCGACACGCAAAGTCCGACTGGGGCGACCCGGCGCTGGCCGATCACGACCGCCCGCTGAACAAGCGCGGACAGAACGCCGCTGCGGCGCTTGGCAAATGGCTGGCGGCGATGGATATGCAACCGGCCGAAGTCGTGACCTCCACCGCGCGGCGCACGCTGGAGACCTGGCAGATCATGGCGCCGGCCTTCGACGACGGTATCGTGCTGCGGCGCGTGCCGGCGCTCTATCATGCCGGGCCCGAACGGATGCTGCACACGCTGCATGATTGCGCCGCCAGTCCGCTTCTGATGCTGGCTCACAACCCCGGCATTGCCACCTTCGCCACGCTTCTTCTGGCCGGCATACCGAACCATCCCCGTTTTTCGGATTATCCCACCGGGGCGACACTGGTGGCCGCGTTCGATGCCGATGACTGGGCCGACGTGGAATTCGGCACTGGCCGTGCGCTGGCCTTCACCACGCCGGCGGATCTGGGCGTGAAAAAATGAATGCCCCGGCGCCTCGGCCGGGGCATCGTGCTGACGCGGTTCCGATCCCCCGTGTCCCGGTCAGTGCCCCAGGATCTGGCTGAGGAACAGCTTGGTGCGCTCGTTCTGCGGGTTGTTGAAGAACTCCTCGGGTTCGTTCTGTTCGACGATCTGACCCTGATCCATGAAGATCACCCGGTTCGCCACCTGGCGGGCAAAGCCCATCTCATGCGTGACGCAGATCATGGTCATCCCCTCCTCGGCCAGCTCGATCATCGTGTCGAGGACTTCCTTGATCATCTCCGGATCCAGCGCCGAGGTGGGCTCGTCGAACAGCATGATCCGCGGCATCATGCACAGCGAACGGGCGATCGCGACCCGCTGTTGCTGACCGCCCGACAACTGGCCGGGATACTTGTGGGCCTGCTCGGGGATCTTCACCTTTTCCAGGAAATGCATCGCGGTTTCGTCGGCCTCCCGCTTGGGGATCTTGCGAACCCATAGCGGGGCCAGCGTGCAGTTTTCCAGGATCGTCAGATGCGGGAACAGGTTGAAATGCTGGAACACCATCCCGACCTCGCGACGGATCTTGTCGATGTTCTTCAGGTCGTTCGTCAATTCGATTCCGTCGACGACG
>JADQCD010000077.1 GCA_016278285.1 Actibacterium sp. | reverse complement strand
CTGGCACGCACGTGCACCATGTCTTCAAGACCCCACTCTGGCGCAGCGCGCTCAAGCTGGACACCGACGACATGCTTCGCCCGATATCCGTTCAGTGAGTGCTGGGTGCGCGTTGGCCGTCTGAGCGAACATTGCTGCCGCGCTCGTGCGCCTTCTTTCCAAGATGACGTGCTGTCCGGCGCCAGTTAAGCTGCAGCGATGACCTTCGCCTTCTACGATCTCGAGACCACCGGCATCTCGCCCGCATTCGATCAGCCCCTGCAATTCGCCGCCATTCTGACGAATGACAATTTCAGGGAGATCGAGCGGGTCAATCTGCGGTGCCGCATCGCGCCGCATATCATTCCGTCGCCCCAGGCCTTGGTCGTCACCGGTGTGCGCCCGGCGCAGTTGCTGGACCCGGCCCTGCCCACGCTCTTCGAGTTCACACAAGAGATCGGCGCGCTGATCGAGCGCTGGTCGCCAGCAACCTGGACCGGGTTCAACAGCATCCGTTTCGACGAGGAAATGCTGCGCCAGGCTTTCTACCAGAACCTGCAGCCCGACATCTTTGCCACGCAGTTCAATGGTAACACTCGCTTCGATCTGCTGACCGCGCTCTATGCCGTCTGGTATCGCCAGCCCGATCTGTTCGAGTGGCCTGTGGATGCCGATGGCAGGGTACGTTTCAAGCTGGACCGCATCGCACCGCTGAACGGCTTCGCTTCGCACAATGCGCATGACGCGCTTGGCGATGTCGAGGCGACCATCCACACCGCCCGCCAGATCGCCCAGCGCGCGCCACTGCTTTGGGCAGAACTGCTCGCCAACCGCGACAAGGCGCATGTCCAGGCCAGCCTCGAGGCCTTCCAGCCCATGGCGCTGGTCGAGCGTTTTGGGGGCGGCCTGCCGCGCGCAACGACCGGCTGCTTCTGCGGCACCTCGGCCAGCAACCCGAACCAGGCGGCGTTTTTCGATCTGGATGCCGCGGATCCGGCCGACTGGCTCGATGCTGGCGACGCCGCGCTATTCGACGCCGTCGATGCGACCCCGAAACTCATCCGGTCCTTCTCGATCAACAAGTCGCCCGCTTTGCTTTCCATATCCGCGCCCAGCGCCGAGCAGTTGCGATGCGCCGAGATGATCGCCAATGCGCCGGAGTTCCGGGCGCGGGTGGGGCGGGCTCTCGCCGCGCGCTTCCCCGAGGATCCGGCGGCACCCACCCCTCCCGTAGAGAAGCAGATCTACGGTGGGTTCTATAGCCATGCCGACAAGGCACTGCTCGCGGAGTTCCAGCGCGCCGCCTGGCCAAGACGTCAGGAGATCGTTGCCACCCTTACCGATCTCCGATTGCGCCAGCTTGGCCGCCGACTGGTGGCGTTTCATGCGCCCGAACTGCTTTCGGCTGACGAACGCGCGCAGTATCAAGCCTGGCTGCGAGGGCGCTGGTCAGCGCCGGATGCGCCGGAGACGGAATGGATGACTCTCACCAAGGCGCATGCCGCACTCGACGAGCTGCGGGCCAACGGTGCGAGCCAACCCCTTGAGCTGACTGCAATCGCCACCTTCGTGGACGAGCGCGGCGCAGTGGATCTTTGACCGCGCTTGCCTCGCGTCGGCGTCCGCGCGCGTCTCCGACGCGTGCTCAAGCAGGGTCAATCACTGCTTGCCCTTCAGGATGGCGGCGATGATCAACCCGAACGGGCCGAGGATAGCCCCCCAGAGCGCACCTTTGCCGCCGTCGATGAAAAATCCGATGAGGCCGAAGACGATTGCGCCCGCGATGATGAATTCCAGATTGGGGTCCTTTCCCATTGCAACACGAGGAATTGGTGCTCCGTGCGTGTTTGCGTTTGTTCGCGCGAAGGGCTGTCAATTGCCGGGCTGGACGCCCAGCGCCTCGAGTGTCGCGCGATCAGGGGCGCCCGTAGGGGGCAGATCGTTTTCCTCCTGAAAAGCGCGCATGGCGCTGCGCGATCCCGAGCCCCAGATGCCGTCTGGTGTGCCGGCATCAAATCCGCCTGCGTTCAGCAGGGTCTGTATGGCGCGGTAGTCGTCCCGCGAGAGGTCAATCGTTGACCAACCGCAAGCCCCGGCAACAGCCTCAACGGCGGTCTGAATCCCTGCGAGGTCAAATTCGGCATCATGGCGCTGGCCATCTCCATCGGTCAGACGGATGAAAAAGTCCTCCGCATCGTAGAGATCGCGAAGGAAGGCTTCGGCACCTGAGCCGAAGAGGCCAGCGCCCTTGTTCGTCGTCAGCTCATTCCACCGGGTCGATTGCGCCGGTGCGCTGTCGATCCTGTAGGTGATATCAAAGGAGTTCCGGCGGATGGCGCTTATCAGGAAATCGTCCTGGACGAACACGATCGACGTCTCGCCCTCTCGGCACTGGGCAAGCAGGGCGGTGAAGCCTGTATAGCTGTTTGCGTCGTAGGCTGAATAGTTGATCGCGATCACCTTTGGACTGTCGTCGATCGCCGCCCGTTCTTCATTGATGACCCACCAGCCCGAAATACGATCACCTTCATTGTGTGCCTGCTCGAACGGGGGGAGGTTGTAATCGATGCCGGGATGATCCGGATCTGCCCAGGGAAGCGCCGCATCATCCTCTTCCGGCGTCGCATCGGACGCCTGGGCCTCCGACATTGATGTTTCCGATGCTGTCGCCTCCGGGGCCAATGGGAAGGCAATGCCATAGCGGGCCTGCAGATAGGCCATCTGAAGCTGGGCAAGGGTGAGTTTCTCGGTTTCGACCCGGCTGAGAGCGACAGCCTGGATCAGGCCCCCCGCAGTTGCAGCTTCGTGTTCTGCGGCCTCGACGCGTTTCTGCTGGGCCGCCATTTCTCCGAGGAGCTGCTCGGCGCGTTCGGGATCCGGTTCTACGGCCGGAACTGTCACTTCGATCGCCGCGCCCCCGGCTTCAGCCTGCTTCCGGCTTTCCACGACCGCGCGCAACAAAAGCAGCGCCTCCCGACGGCTTTGCGCGAGCGCGCGGATCAACCCGCCGTCCTGCCGTGCGATCGTTTCCTCGACCTCGGTGATCTGGCTGTCAATTGCCGCGATTTCAGCATCGAGCGCCGAGGTGTCCTGCGCGAGTGCACCACCTGCGAGGCTGGCGCTGATCAGGAGGGACGCGGTGAGCGTGCGCAATTTGGTCATGTGTAAGTTCCTCTTGGCTGGGAGCCTCAACCGCGGCCAATGTCGTTGAGGATTGTGTGGCCACGCTCGGCCATGCACCGATCCACGACGCGTCGCGGGCCGTAGGTGACTAGGTCGTGGGTGTAGTCATTGGCAGCGGCACCAGCCGCCATCCCTGAAGCGGCACCATAGGCTGCAAGCTCACCTTGATAGTTGGTGCCACCGCCAACAACCGCACCGGTGATCGCGCCGAGCACCAGGCCGGCCATGATATTGGCGCCCATCTGCTCCTGCTGGCGCTGGCGATAGTCTGCTTCCACCTGCAGGGCGACGGCACGGCAGGCCTTCAGGTCACGCTCGAAACGCGGCATGTTCGTGCGCTCCGGATCCACGACAGGGCGATATTCGGTCAGGGGTTCAAGCTCTGCACAGCCCGCGACGGCCAAAACAGTGATCAGGCCAAAAGCCCGGGTTCTCGTCATGAAAATCATGCAGCAGCTCCTTTTCCCTTCCCGAGAGCAGAACGGGAGGATTATGCTGGGGTGAGCCCCCAGGTTTGTGATACGTCTAATAACGTGACGGGCTGGTCACGAATCGGGTTTCTGACCCTCAAAGGGTCAGTCGGTCAGGTTTGTGAGTCAATCAAAAAACTGGACGCATGTATTCATGCGACATATAGATGAGGCTGAGGGGTGGCACGCAAGAAGGGCAAACAGCTGAACTGGGGCGTCGAACGTCGATACGAGTTCATCGAGTTTCGCCTGTTTTGGCAGGGGCGGATAAACCGAGGGGACTTGATGGACGCGTTCGGGGTTTCGACACAGCAGGCATCGCTGGACCTGAACGCCTACATCGAGCAGGCAAAGCGAAACCTCGTCTATGACAAGAGCCTGCGCACCTACCTGCGCGGCAAGAATTTCAAGCCGAAGTACCTCAAGCCAGATGCGGAGGAGTATTTCGCGCAGTTGCGCGCGGTCGACCAGGGGTTGGTAAGTGCGGACCAGAGCTGGATCAGCTTCTTTCCGAGCTTCGGTGCCACGCCCGCGCCTGCGCGCGGCGTGGCGCCAGAAACTCTGCGGGATGTCCTCGCAGCGATCCGTGAGCCTGCAGCGCTTCGAGTGACCTACCAGTCCATGTCACGTCCCGAGCCCAGCGCGCGCTGGATCGAACCGCATGCCCTGGCCTTCGACGGGTTCCGCTGGCACGCGCGGGCGTTCTGCCAGAACGACCAGGTGTTCAAGGATTTCTTGCTGTCGCGGATTGTCGAAGTGGGTCACCAGGGGCCTGTTACCTCGGAGCCCAGCGCTGATGAATCTTGGGAAACTGAGATCGTTCTCGAAATCGGGCCACATCCGGACCTGTCGGATACGCAGCGCCGTGCGATCGAGATGGACTACGGCATGGAAGATGGCAGGGCACAGATATCTGTTCGCCGTGCGCTGCTCTTCTATGCGCTCAAGCGACTGGGGCTCGATACAGATCCAGCGGCACGGCGCCCGCAAGACCAACAAATCGTGCTGTTGAATTCAGATGAAATTGCCCAAGTCGGAGGGAAGGCAATGCCGTGACGCAGCAGCAATCCTACAAGATGTCGTTTGGCACTGGCGGGCTGCTGCTGAATGAAAGCGTTGAGGTTGCGCGCCTTCATGTACCTCAGGAGCCTTGGGAGGACACGATCCGCCGCGCAATGGAACAAGGCACCACGGCGCTTCCGAAAGCCGCGTCGAACTGTTGAGAGGACGTCTGCGTGTGGAGGACATCGCAATCTGACTAGGCTCGAGTCCAGACGGTGTTTTTGGGACTCGCTACGAAGCGTCAGAGTACGGATCTACGCGACAATGAGCACCGAGCTCTGACCGTCGTGTCAGATTCGTTTGTTGCGATTCAGTATGACGACCAGCACGTTCGATTTGTGTGCCATCTTGCGAACGACGCTGGTATCGAAGTGCTCAGCCGCCACTTCGAAAAAACATCTATGTTCCAGATGCTTACATGAAATTCACCAAATCCGCACAGTCATGAGGTGCAGAGAATATGGTCCCTGAGAGACCGGTTCCGGTCCCCTTGGCTCCGGTGTCAGTGCTCAGCCAATCCCGCATAACCCTCGAAAACAACGGAAAAATCCGGCCGCAGCCGGATCGGGAGAACGCTTTCGCGAGGGCAAGTGGCGGAGCGGACAGGACCGGGATCGGACGTTCTCCACCCTAAGCTATTGTTTTCATTAATGATCGAATTGCGCGTCGCGCTTCGTCCTTCTGTGATCGCGCGCGCGCCGAAGTCGCACCCGATAAAGCGAGCCCCAAACCCTTGGTGCCCTTGTCGGACTCAATGCGCGTGTGGATTCTGCCCGGCCGCCAGCGCATGGTGATGGGCTTGGTGATGCATGCCAACCGTCATCACACCAATGAACCCGAGGGCCCTGATGCGGTCCGGGTCGGCGCCGGTCACGACCAAGGCCGCACCACCCGGGATCTCAGACGCCTGCATTGTCCAGCCCTCGACATCGTCCATCGTCGCTGCGTGGGCCGGAACCATGGCGCGGATCGAGCTGGTCACGGCCGCGTCCTCCGAAGTAGCCTCGAAGCGGGCGCCGCCTTCGATCTCCTCGACGCCGACGCGGGCGCGGAGCGTCACGTTGTCCATGTCGATCAGATGCTGACGAAGCGCCTCGATATCGACGCGGCTCCAGTCCGTCGTCGGATCCGCCATCAGCTTGGCGACGATCTCCTGAATGGCGGCGAAGGCGGATTGTCCCCCCTCCATGAGCCCTGTGGGAAAGGCGTCCGCATTCATCCCGTGGCCCTCGTGGGACATCCCGGGCACATGCCTCATCCCGCCATGCTGACCGGCCGCATCCTGCGCCAGCGCGAGACCGGGAGACGCAAGAAGGGCAACGAGAAATGCAAAACGGATCATGGGGCCTCCAGTGGGTGGGTAGCCCTCTTGTTGCAGAGGAATGCCGAAAGCCATATGATCACGATCATGCAAAAGTCGATTTCCCTGCTTTTTCAGGACGCACGCGACACCGGGCTTGCCCCCGGCGAGACACTGTTCGCAGCGGCCGAAGAGGTCGCCAACATCTTCATGGTGCGCTCCGGCCGGGTGCATCTGCAGCGACACACCACGCATGGAGCGCACATGGTCCTGCAGAACGCGGGACCAGGCGCAGTTGTGGCAGAAGCCTCGGCCTATTCATCCCGGTATCACTGCGATGCTGTAGCCGCCGAGGAAAGCGTCGTCGCAGGCTTGCCGAAGGAGCGCTTCCTGTCCGCGCTCGCCGACGATCCGGCTCTGGCGGAAAGCTGGTCCGCGCTGCTGGCGCGCAGTGTTCAGGCTGCGCGGCTCAGGTCGGAGATCCGATCATTGCCAAGGGTGGCGGACCGTCTCGACGCGTGGCTCGGAGAAGGGAACGCCCTGCCTGAGAAAGGCCGCTGGCAGGATGTGGCTGCGGAACTGGGCATCACAAGGGAAGCGCTCTATCGCGAGCTTTCGCGACGCCGAACGAATGATCCATCGCTGTAGCGCTCTGGGCGTAACCAGGCTTGAATGGTGGGGACTGGAGCCACCCCGCGCAACGGATGACGTGGCGGCGGTGTCGCGGTTCGCCAGCCTGGCAGTGAACGGCCTCTTCGCCGGTGAGTGCTATTGAAACCGCCCGATGAAGCCACACGAACAGGATACCGTATGCGGTCTCCGTTTTGTTGGGAGGCCCTCATCTGGAGCGCGAGACGTCCAACTGACAGCTGCGCTCGCGCTCCGGCCATGTGCTCTTGATATAGTCGAGAACGGCACGGATCTCCGCATCGCTCAGTAGGTCTGCGAAGCCGGGCATGTCGCTCTCTTATCCGCCACCGACGACGGCGGCGGTGCCTTCCTTGACGATCCGGAACAGGACTTCGTCGTGATGGTGCCATGTGTGGCCGCTCTCGTCGTGCGGCGGTGCGGGCAATCTGCCGGATGCAAGCGGCGTGCGCCAGTCGGGCTGGCCCTCCAGGTCCGTGCCGTGGCAGGCGGCGCACTGATCGGCATGGACCTGGCGTCCTTGCGCGATGACGTCCGCCGACGCGACGGCGGTGGATGCGGTACTGGCGTTACGCCTGATTTGGCTGCAGTCTATGGTGTTAGCGCGGCCAAGCGTATTCGAGCTGGGCCGCGACGAACTCCGCCGTTGGGTCGCCATATCGCTCCGAAATCACGGCGAGGTTGGCGTCCAGCGCGGCAAAGGGCGCCCCTTCGGACGGTGTGACGGTGGCGTCGGCACGGGGTCCGGTCTCGGTGACGAAGATCACACCTTCGGCCGAGACTGCGCTGCCCTTGGCGTTCTGTGCAACGAGCCGGGAGCGGTAGGTGCGGGACCACGCATCGGCCTGCAGGGCGAATGCCACGCCGTCGAAGCCATCGACGACGGAGGCCGCCAGCACCTCGTGCCGCCAGAACCAGAGCAGATTGCCGACCGCGAGCCGGACCTTGCCGACGTCGAGCGAGAATTGCGAACTGTCGTGCTCCGCGCTCCAGTCATCAAGCCCAAGCCCGGCGGCCGTGGCGCGCGCCGTTCCTTCTCCCGCGAGGATCTCCAGAAGCTTCAGCGTCACCGGCACCGAGGCCGAGACGCCCGATGAACTCATCACCGGGCCGTCGATGACGTAGCGCGTGTTCTCCACCCAGGTTGCCTCGGGATAGCGCCGGTTCATGCGGTCTTGCGCGAACCAGTGGGTCGTGGCGGCGCGACCGTCGAAGAGCCCGGCGCGTGCGACCGGCTCGGAACCCTCGCAGATCGAGACGATCAGCGCGCCCTGTGCGGCCTGGTCGCGGATGAAGGCCGTGGTCGCCTCCGTGCCACGGGAATGGAAGGCCGGGACGATCACCGCATCGGCGCCATAGGGATGCGCCGCCTCGAACTCGGCCACGGTCATGTCGGGCAAGCCTCTGATCCCGCAGCGTCCTTGCAGCTTTCGAGCGAAAGCTGTCGACGCC
>JADQCD010000300.1 GCA_016278285.1 Actibacterium sp. | reverse complement strand
GCCCCTATTCGCCGGTCACCAGATGCAACGGAGCATCCGGCTCCTGCGTGAACAGAATCTTTTCCACATCGACCAGCCGAACGATACCCGCCGGCCCGGCAAGGGTCACCGCCTTGCCCGCGCGGCCTTGCGTGTAATCGGCCCGGCGGCCCGGCAGCGTCGCGCGATCCGCCCCCGCACCCCCGTGCAGCCGATCGCCCGCGCCTGCCACAAAATGGTCGTCGCCATCCAGCCCGAGCATCGTGTCGGCCTCGGGCGTGCCCCGCATCCTGTCGTCATCGGCGGTGCCGCGACGAAAGACGCCCTGGCGGAAACTGCCCGGCGGTCGCGGCGGGCCGGGCGGCGGCACCGCATTCCAGGCCATCAGCGTCGCCCAGCGGGGGTTCATGTCGTCCAGATGACGCAATGCGCCCCAGCTGCCCCATTTCGATGGCGCGGCGACATCCACGAAGGCGTTGAAAAGCGTGCCGCCCGCTGCGCGCCAGCCAGCGATCAGTTCCGCATAAAGGCGGGCCATCTCGGGGCTGTAGTTGAACTCTGTGAAAAACGCGGTCAGAACGGGGTCGTTCACCTGCTCGCCCAACCCCAGCAAGTGGGTGCCGCCCTCATACATCACCAGCTTCAGGCCATGTGCTTCGGCAACCCGCATGTGATAGGGAAAAATTTCCCGAACCAATTCGCGCAGTGCACCGCGCCGGATGTGGCGATAGGCGCGTTGCGTCGCCTCGCCGCGGTCGATCCAGCGACGCAGCGCGACGAGCGAGCCCTCTGCGTCGGTATCAAGTGCATCGAAGCCGAAATAGCCGGTCACGGCATAGGCATCGAAGGAGCGGGCGGGCGGCGGGCGGCCCTCGCGCTGCGCCAGCGGCGCGGTCAGCAGGGGCTTTTCCAGCCCCGGCCAGGCGGCTTGCGTGGCGATCACCCGCACCAGCCGCTCCTGCGCCGCCGCGCCGAAAACATCGCGCCAGATATCGGCGACCTGCGCCGCGCGCAGTCCTGCATATTGCATCCATGGCGCCTCGCCGGCCTCCGGCCCCCAACGCGCCTCTGCCTGTGCCTGCGCCCACCGGGCTTGCGGAAACTGCCAGTTCCAGACCTCGTTCGACCACTCGGCATAGACGCGAAGCGCCGGATCGAGATGATCGCGCACATATTCCGCGAAGGCGGTCACATAGGCGTCGTCGGCCCGATGTGGCAAGGTGAACCAGGCATCGGCGCCGACCTCGTTGGCCAGGCGCACCATTATCTCGACCGGTACGCCGCGCCAATCATAGCTGAAATCGTCCATGCGCGGCCGGTCGCCCCATGTCACTTGCTCCGAGCCGTTGGTTTTCATCCAGTCCATGAACCGCAGCGCGCGCAGATCGCGTATCCGCGCGATCCAGTCGGGGTTGAACAACGCGCCCAGTTCCAGCAGCGGGATGTTTTCCTCTTTCACCACGACGATATCGCGGATCGGATCAGCCGGGTCGATCGACTCGATCCGGATCGCCACCGGCCCGGGCCCGGGACGGAAGCCGAAGCGTATCTCGTTGCCCGGTCGATTGGTGACATCATGTGCCCGGCCGATCACCCGCAGCCTGCCCTGCCCGGCCCAGGTCACCCGATACCGTCCGGCGGCCGAAACCGCACCCGGCGGCAGATCGGTCAGGATGAAGCTTTCCAGCGCCTCGACGCCGTCGGGCACCCGCCGTGGCCAGCCCTGCGCGTCCAGCGCGCCCTCGGCCACAAGCCGATCGAAGCCGACCCCGCCCCATTGATCGGGCAAATGCCCGATCCAGGGCCGCGCCGATTTCATCACGTCAATGAAAGGCATCTGGCTGGACCAGTCCGAGACGCCGCTCAGGCCCATCGCCATCGACGGATTGCTCAGCCCGGTTTCGGGCACCAGTTGCACGCCGGAGGGCGGCGGCACGGCGCCGCTGATCTCTGCCCAGATCCGCGCGGCCAGTTCCGGATAATGCTGGCGCAGAAGAGGGTCCAGTCGATCAGTGAGTTCGACCGCAGCCGGCGGCGCCTGCGCGTAAAGGACGGAATATGCCACCAGCGCCGACAGGAAATGAAGCGTGGCAATGGCTTGCGGTTCCTGGCTGCGCAGCAGCCGACCGGGGGCGAGATCGGAAAACCGCGACGTGTTTGTCACTCGCGTCAGCATATCGGCCGCGGGGATCAATGTGACCGACATTTCGGGCCGCGCGTGGCCAAGCGCGGCGACCAGATCCCGATAGGCCAGCTGCGTGTCGCCCCCGGCCTGTGCCGGATCCTGATAGATGAAATACCGAAGCCCGGGGGCATGATACGCCGTCCAGTCCAGTATCCGCAAAACCGGCGCCACCATATCGCCGTCCGGCGCCGTCACGGGCGCGAACAGCACCGTATCGAAACCCGCGCGACGAAAGGCATGACGCCGGGTATCCCACACCCCGGGCACCTGCGGCAGATCCCACCTTGGCGCGGGCGGCAGATCGGCCGCCGCCGCCGCCAACCTGCCGCCGGAGCCGTCCATGGCAAACCCCTGGCTACCGGCGCGCGCCAGATGCGCCAGCCAGCAGGGCACCGAACTTGCCCCGGCCCGCCCGGCCAAGGGGGTGCCGAAGCCAAAGGCGCGGATGTCGTTGTCGGCGCGGGCCGGCGTGCCGTTCAGCGCCGAAAACAGCATGAACATCCCCGCAAGCAGACTCAGACACCACTTCGTGTTATTCCGCGGCATGGCGTCCTCCCTCGGGCCGCGATTCCGTCGCACCCGGCAAGGCATCGGGAAAAAAAGACGGCTTGTCGGCCCGTCGGCCCAGCACCCAATCATAGACCTGACCCAGCTGCGCGGCCTTGCGCGACCAGGTGAACAACAGGGCCGCGCGGTCACGGGCACGGGCACCGGTCGCCTGCACCTCTTGCGGGTTATCGGCCAGTTGGGTCAACGCGGCCCGCATCCCCGCGACGATCTGCGCGCGCGGGCCCAGAGGCACCTTGTATCCCGTCGTCGGCGTCACCAGCTCGCCCGGGCCGGCATAGTCCACGACAAGCGGCGCCAGACCCTGGGCCATCGCCTCCAGCACCACGCCACCGCCGAATTCGCGGACCGAGGGGAACGCCAGCACCGCGTTCGCGGCCATCACTTGCTGCGTCCAATCATGCGCCAGCCAGCCGTGAAAGGTCACGCCCCGCGTAACGCCCTCTGCCCGCGCCTGCGTCTTCAATGGTTCAAGCGCCGGACCATCCCCCACAAGATCAAGCACCAGCCGCCCCTCGCGGATCAGGGGCGCCGCCGCCTCGATCAGCATGTCGGCCCCCTTGTAGGGCACCATCCGCCCGACGAAACAGGCCCTGAGCGGCCCCGGCGCGGCGGCGGCCGTCCGTGGCGATCCCGTCACCGCGACCGCGTTCTCGGGCATGTATATCACCCGTCCCCGGTGCCGGGCCGGGATTTCACCCACGGTATGGGCCGACCCCGCCAGGATCGCCGCGCAATGCGCCAGCATCCGCCCGCGACCGGGCCAGAACCGGTGCACGGCGCGGATATAGGACAGCCACTCCTGCTCCTGCCGGCGGGCGGCGTCAAAGGCGCGCGGCCAGGGCACGCCGCCATTGAGCGGCCCCAAGACGAACGGCACCCCGAGGCGGGCGGTTTTCGCCGCGATCGGGCTGACGATCGTCGGGCTGAGCGGCGTGACACGATGCACCAGATCGAAGCGGCCGCCCGCAAGTTCGGGGCCGAAGCAGGTCCAGACCTGGCGCTCGAACAGCGGATAGGACAACGCGTTGATCGCCTGCAGCGCCGTCCAGCCCTTGCCCTCGCCCATCCGCAGCCGCGTGCCCAATGCCCAGAGCGGTCGGGCCAGCGCCTCGGAATCGATAGCGGTGAAATCGCGCCCCTCGACCAGGCCGGCCCGCAGGATCGCCGCGCGGTTGCGGACCTGGGTGACCATATGCACATCGGCCACCTCGCGCAGCGCAAGCGCCAGCGACCAGCCGATCAGCGGCACGCTGACCCATTCGGGGTTGGCCGCCTCGGCTATCAGCAGGACGCGCGGCCGTTTTGCGGGCGGGGTGCTCATGCGGGCCTCACAAGATTGTCCTCAGCGGTTCCGGCTGCGCGCGTCCTTGCCAGATCGCGCGCCGTGCGATGCGGCCGGCGCGTTCGGTATGGCCCAGAATCGCCCCGGCCACCAGCCAGGTCAGCGGTGTAAGCGTGGCGTTGGGCAGCATGTCCACCAGGTTCACCGCCAGCATCAGCGCCAACGCCCCGGCACAGGCGGGCGGTGCGCCCGCCATGCCCTGCCGCCACAACAGCAGCACCGGAAGTGCCAGCAGCCCGAACTCGGCCAGAAAACCGATCCAGCCGAAAACCCCGATGGCAATGATCCACTCGCCGTCCGTGACCGAGATCTGCCGTCCGGTTTCGGGGTCGTATATCTGGTTTCGCCCCCAGCTGCCCCAGCCGAACATGGGCCTTTCGCGGGCCCGGTCGAGAAGCGCGTTTTCGTTGGCAAAACGAAACTTCAGTGAATCGGCGCGATCCTCATCCACCCGCTCGGCCAGCGACAGAAGCGTTTTCTCGGGCACCAGGCCCACGCCCTTCATCAAGGGATAGCTCACCGCCAGCACCGCCAGAACCAGCGCGACGTTCAGTTGCAGGCGCTGCCCGAAAAGGGCGATGACCGGGGCCAGCGCCATGGCGTAGAGGATCGCGGCCGCCGACTTGCACAGCACCAGCACCAGCAGAAGATAAATCGCCGCGGCCCACAGCGCCATGGCCCGCCGGCCCGTCGCGGCCCGCGCCAGCCCCACCGTCGCCAGCACCGCGGTCACCATGAAGAACGCCACCCACAATCCGTGATAAAGGAACACGATGGGACGATAACCGCCGAACCGGATCATCTGATCGAAACTGTGCTGAAAGAACCCATAGACCCAGATGTTCAGCTGCGGGCTGAGCCGCACCTCAAGCAGCATGGGCAACGAATAGACCAGCCCGGCCAGCACGAACCCGGCCAGCAGGTCGCGCAGATCGTCTGCATCCTTCAGCAACGACCTGGCCAGCACGAAGGGCACCAGCACAAGGACCTGCTGGGCAACAAGGCCCAGCAGGTCATGAATCCGCATCCCCGGCAGCCAGACGCGGCCGAAATTGATCGTATCGGTGTTGGTCAGCACCGTGAGAACCGGGCTGAGGACGAACAGGGCCATCAGTACCCGCGCCAGTCGCGATTCCGGCCAGAAACCGATCCGCCCCCTGCAGACCGCCAGACAGCCGATCAGCGCCGCCAGGGCCGAGATCGAATCCTTGTCCAGCGTGGGTATCAACGGAAAATCGAAACCCGCCGGCGCCGGCGGCAGGAACAGATACCCGATCAGGATGCCCGCGATCAGAGCGCGCGCCGGCGGCAGCCTGACGAAGATCAGGACGCAAACCGCCGGCCACAGGACCAGCGCCAGTGATGCAAACACATTCGGCATCCGTCAGTGCGTCATCCCATTTCATGACCCCGGTCCAGCGGGTTTCGGTCGATCCGACCGGGTTCCTCCGCAAGCCAAATCCACAGAAGCGGCAGAAAAATGGCCGCTCGGGGCCATCCCTGCGACATCGCGGCGACGCGGCGCCCGGCCAGCCGATCCTATTGCCCTGTCGCGCGCAGCACCACGCCAAAGGTGCGCAGGATGATCCTTAGGTCGGTCACGAATGACAGGCGGTGGTAATAGGCCCGGTCGAAATGCGCCCTTTCGTGAAAGCTGGTGGCATTTCGTTCGGATGTCTGCCAAAAACCGGTGATCCCCGGCAACAGCTGGTAATATTCCACCCCCGGATACAGCCCGGTCTGATTTTGCATGATCGGCCGCGGGCCGACGATCGACATTTCGCCCCTGGCCACGTTCCACAGCTGCGGCAGCTCATCCAGCGACGTTCGCCGCAGAAACCGTCCGATGCGGGTTATCCGCGGATCGTGCCGCAGCTTCTGATGATGTTCCCACTCGGCCCGCGCCGCAGGCGATCCGGCAAGATACGCCTCCAGCACGGTATCGGCGCCGGGAACCATCGTGCGCAGTTTCCACATGCTGAAAATGCGCCCGTTCCGCCCGATCCTCGGCTGTCGATAGAACGGGTTGTGCCCGTCCAGCGCCACGAACGCTGCCATCACCCCGACAAGAACCGCCGCCGGCAGCGCCGCCAGCAGCACGATCATGACGTCAAGCAGCCGCTTGAAATATTGGCGATATGCCCCTTCGCGCGCCTCCGAAAGCAATGGAAGCGGAATCGCCGAAGTTTCGTCCGTAATGTCTATTTCAACGAATTCCCGTTTCAATTCTTACCCTTACAAACGCATTTTACCCCGAAAGGACAAACACGCCTTCCCTGTTCGCAGGCCGCAGGCGGCTGCGTTTCAAACCCCTCTTCCGTTTCGAATGCGCCGGGTCATGAGGATCGGTTCATCAACCCGTCACCCGCAGCGCCCGTCCCCTCTCAACCGGTGCCGCTGTCCCTTCGCATGCCCCATATGAGGCGCTTGCACGGGCTTTGAGTCAATTGTGTCGATTTTTTGACCGTGCCAATTTTCTCGCTCTGGTTGCATCGCGGGGGAATCTTTTCCCGCAAAGGGCGGAGCAAGCTCGGGACGCAAGACAGGGGTGTCGACCTGTGCAAAGACCGTCCACTCCATCACTCGAGACGCCGAACGGCGACGGCCAAGCGACGCGGAATTGTGATCCTTGCGCTGACAAACAGGGTCGGGACTGCGAGATTTTCCAGAAAACAACAACAAACACGCCGAATTCGACGCAGATCTCGCTCGGTCGACGGGCAGGTCGTGCCCCCGGCACGCATCGCCCGATCGTCTTGCCCCCCCGACCACGGCATCGGCCAGATGCATTGCGGCACAAATGTGGCGTGACCGGGGCCGTGCCGTGACCTCATTCGGGAAAAAAGCAGGCGCGCCGCACGCATACGCAAGCGTTTCCGCGATTTTCGCACCAACCAATCTATTTCTGACCGATTGTTTCCAATTTTGCGAGAGCGGCCGCGAATCACCTTGCCATCGGTAGGATCCCTGCCCGGTAATACGGGTGCCCCCCTGCCAGCCGTTCCGCTGGATCAGGCCAGATCAGGGCCAAAGATCCGCTCTGCATACTGTTCGAGGTAAATCCGCATCCAGGGCGTGAAAGAAGCGGGATCGCGCGCGACCTCGGCTTTCAGCGCGTGAAGCCCGATCCAGCGCGTGTCCATCACTTCGGCCAGGTTCGGGCGCAGCGCCGGGCGTTCGGGCGCATGAACCAGAAACAGGTCCACGACCTCATGCTCGGTCATTCCGTTGCCGACATCGGCGCGGTATTCCACCTGGTCGCGAAGGACAGGGGAAAGTCCGGCCAGCCCCAGCTCCTCTTTCAGGCGACGGCGCGCGCAGTGGCGCGGTTCCTCCTCCCAGGCGGGGTGGGTGCAACAGGTGTTCGCCCACAGGCCCGGTGTGTGATACTTGCCCATCGCACGGCGTTGGATAAGCAGATCCCCCCCGCACAGCAGGAACACCGACACCGCCCTGTGCCGCAGTCCGCGCCGATGCACTTCCAGCTTCTCCACCGGGTGCAGCCCGCCGTCGAGCCAGGCCGGGATCATCTCCATTCGCGTCTCCATCGCGACCAGCCCCGACCGGGTCGGATTCGCGCCGGGTTCATTTCCGCCTCGTTGTTCGGGCGCTTGCCGACGGATCGCCGGGTGGCCCCGATGGTGCAAGCATACGCGCTTCACGTCGCGCCGAGAACCCGAAAGACGCCGGTCGGTTCCTGCCCGCCTGCCCGGGCTTGCAACGCGCCCTGTCAACGTCTAGCCATGACCGGGGTCCGCCGCACGAAAAGCACTCGTGCGGGGCCCGGCCAACAGGGAACGGAGCAGAATTTTATGATGAAAAGACTTCTGATCACCGGCGCCGCCGGCGGGCTGGGTCAGATGGCCCGCGCGCGTCTGGCCCATCTTGCCGAAACTCTGCGCCTGTCCGATATCGGTGATCTTGGCGCGGCCGCGCCACATGAAGAACTGGTGCAATGCGATCTGGGCGACAAGGCCGGCGTCGAGGCGCTGGTGGCCGGGTGCGACGGGATCGTGCATCTGGGCGGGATCTCGGTTGAAGACAGCTGGACGCCGATCCGCACCGCCAATATCGACGGGATGTTCAACCTGTAC
>JADQCD010000259.1 GCA_016278285.1 Actibacterium sp. | reverse complement strand
CAGGCAGCCGCCCTCGGCCAGTTGCCCGACATGGGTGCGATAGATTTCCTGCCATGGCGTCTGGCTGCGGATTTCAGGCGGGGTCCACGCCGCACGGCGCGCCGCCCACTCGTCTTCGGGCACTTGCGCGTTCAGGGTGGAGTCGTTCAGATCCAGCCGCACCTTGTCGCCGGTCTGAAGCAGGGCCAGCCCGCCGCCGACCACAGATTCGGGCGAGGCGTTCAGGATGGAGGGGCTTTCCGAGGTGCCCGACTGGCGCCCGTCGCCCACGGTGGGAAGGTGCTGGATGCCCTGCCGGATCAGCGCATCGGGCGGCTGCATGTTGACCACCTCCGCCGAGCCGGGATAGCCCACGCAGCCGACGCCGCGGATGAACAGGATGGTTTTTTCATCGATTTCGAGAGCCGGATCGTTGATCCGTTCATGATAATCCTCAGGCCCTTCAAAGACCACGGCGCGCGCTTCCATGATGCCCTCGGCGCCCGGCGTGGACAGGAACCGCTTGCGGAAATCGTCCGAGATCACCGAAGTCTTCATAAGCGCCGAATCGAAGAGGTTTCCGGAAAGCACCAGAAAACCCGCGTTGGAGCGCATCGGCGCATCGTAGGTCTTGATCACGTCGTGATCCGTGCTGCGCGCGTCGCCGACGGTTTCGCGGATCGTCTTGCCGGCGACGGTCATGGCGCCCTCGTGCAGACGCCCCGCGGCCTTCAACTCGCCCATGATCGCCGGCACGCCACCGGCGCGATAGAAGCTTTCGCCAAGGTATTTGCCCGCCGGTTGCATGTTCAACAGCAGCGGCACCTCGAAACCCACCTTCTGCCAGTCGGTGACGTGCAGCTCGACGCCGGCGTGGCGCGCGACAGCCTGAAGGTGCGGCGGCGCGTTTGTCGAACCGCCGATGGCAGAGTTCACCACGATCGCGTTCTCGAAGGATTCGCGGGTCAGGATGTCGGAGGGTTTCAGGTCTTCGTATACCATCTCGACGATCCGGCGGCCGGTCTGATATGCCATCGCCATGCGTTCGCGGAAAGGCGCCGGGATCGCCGAGCAGCCCGGCAGACTCATACCCAGTGCTTCGGCCATCGCGTTCATGGTGCTGGCGGTGCCCATGGTGTTGCAATGTCCTAGCGACGGCGCCGAGGCGCAGACCCGGGACATGAATTCCTCAAGGTCTATCTGACCCTCGGACAGCAGGCGGCGGCTTTCCCAGACCACGGTGCCCGAGCCGGCCCGCTGCCCGTTCCACCAGCCGTCCAGCATCGGCCCGCCGTTCAGTGCAATGGCAGGCAGATCGACGGTGGCCGCGCCCATCAGCATCGCCGGCGTGGTCTTGTCGCAGCCAGTGGTCAGCACTACCCCGTCGATCGGATAGCCGTGCAACACCTCGACCAGGCTGAGATAGGCCAGGTTCCGGTCCAATGCCGCCGTGGGGCGCTTGCCGGTTTCCTGGATCGGATGAACCGGAAATTCCATCGGAATGCCGCCCGCGTCACGGATCCCGGCCTTGATCCGATCCATCAGGAAGACGTGGATCTTGTTGCACGGGGCCAGGTCGCTGCCGGTCTGGGCGATCCCGATCACAGGACGCTCGTCCTGCAATTCCTCACGGGTGTATTCCTGATTCAGATAGCGTTCGATATACAGGGCGGTCATGCCCGGGTTGTTCGGGTTGTCAAACCACTCCTGTGACCTGAATTTCCTGTTTGCACGGGTATCGCTCATTTGAATCTCCTCCCTTGGGACGAATGTGTCGAAGTCATGCCTTGTGGCACTTTCGCCATTTGGTATACCAAATGCAACAGCGTTTCAGTGTCGCAGGAGGGGAGAGTGCGTCGAGGGGTCTCGGGAAACAGCCATGCGCGGTCCGCCTATTGGCGCGGCGCGCGCGATTGCGCTCCGTTCATCATCATAGTGGTGCCTTATTCGATGCTGTTCGGTGTCGTGGCGCGCGATGCCGGGCTGGACCTGCTGCAGGCGATGGCGATGTCGATCATCGTGATCGCCGGGGCGTCGCAGTTCACGGCGGTCGCGCTGATGCAGGAGCATGCGCCTGTCTTCATCGTGCTGCTGGCCGCGCTGGCGGTGAATGCGCGCATGGCGATGTATTCCGCGGCGCTGCAACCCCATGTCGGCCGTGCGCCGGTGCGCTTGCGGGCGATCATGGCATACCTGATGGTCGATCAGGCATTTGCCCTGTCGATCAAGGAATACGACGATCACCCGGACATGCGGCTGCGCGAAAAGCTGGCCTATTATTTCGGCGTCATCACCCCGGCCTGCGGCGCTTGGTATGGTTTCACCTTCCTCGGGGCCGTGCTGGGGCGCGCGGTCCCGCCAGAGCTTTCATTGCATTTTGCCGTGCCAGTCTGTTTCATCGCGCTGGTCGCACCGATGATGAAGAACTTGCCCCATGTCGTGGCGGCTTTCGTTTCGATCCTGACCGCGGTGGTGTTCGCCGATCTGCCCTATAATCTGGCGCTGGTTCTGGCGGCGTTGCTGGCGATGATCGCAGGCGCACGATGCGAGGTCTGGTTGGCGCGTAGACGGGTGATGGCATGATTTCGGATAGCGTGTTCTGGGCGGTGACGGTGTTGCTGGGGATCGGCACCTTCCTGATCCGGTTTTCCTTCATGGGCTTTCTGGGCAAGCGCCGGATGCCTGAATGGCTGATGCTGCATCTGCGTTATGTCGGGGTAGGGGTGTTCCCGGCGCTGATTACACCCCTGGTGCTGTGGCCCGAAGCCACCGGCGGGCAGATCGACGCCGCTCATCTTCTTGGCGCAGCGGCGGCATTGGCCGCCGGGCTGTGGTTCAGTGTGGCCGGCGCCATCATTGCAGGGATGGGCACGCTTTATGCGGTGCAGATCCTGCAATCGGCGATATAGGCGCCGGCGGCCGCCGATCGCCAATCAGGCAAAGGCGCTTTTCTGACCGCTGCTTTTCTGCGACTTGAAGATCGAACTGGCATCCGGGGCTGGCGGCAGCGGAATGGACACGGGGATGTTTTCCATTCGCGGGGTCAGGGTAAGCTCGCCCGTGATCAGCCGTTCCTGAAGATCCTGCCAGAACAGCCGCTGCCCCAGCGAATGGATGTAGGACCCCGCGCCCAACAGCGGCCAGGCATCCGCGGCATGACATTCGTAGAACAGGATCAGCCGGTTTCGGTCGCTCATGTTCGGGGACGAACCATGCAGTGTGCGCGCGTGGTGCACGGTCATGCTGCCGGCCTTGCCGGTCAGTGTGACGGCCTTGTCCTTTTCGAAAAGCGGATCGTCCGGGTCGATCGCGCCCGCGAATACACCGTTGGCCGAATGGTCGAGGATCGGCCCCTTGTGGGTGCCCGGAATCACCATCAACGGGCCGTTATCCGGCGTCACGTCCTCAAGCATCAGGCCGAAGGCCAGCATGGAATCGTTCGTGTGCGGATAGAACGCCCAGTCCTGGTGCCATTCCACTGCCGCGCCGCCGCCCGGCGCCTTGGTGTTCAGTTTGCTGGTCTGCAAAAGCGTGTCGGGGCCGAGCAAATCGGTCAGAACTTCGGTCACGCCCGAATTCTGCAACACTTGCCAGAAGAACGGGTGCTGCTTGTGCGGCAGCTTGATCCGGGTCAGGCGCGGAGTGTCGGGGCCGTGACCGTCGTCGAGATCATAGATGTCGTTGCTTTCTGTCACGCTGCGCGATTTTTCAAGAAAGTCCCGGGTAATGCGCCGTAGCTCGTTCAGCTGCTCGGGCGTCACCACATCTTCGACCATCAGATAGCCGTTCTCGTCGTAGAATTCCTTTTGCGCCTGGGTCAGCATGGCGTTTTCTCCCTTACTTTTCGCCCTTCTTCACGACCTCGGCCATGTTGATGCCGTTCAACGCGGCGACGTGATCTCCGAGCATCGGTACGTAGTCGTCAGCGTGCCCGATCGCCTCGACCTGGGTGAAGTAATGTTTCACGGATGCGCCCATGATGTTCACGACGCCGGCTTCGCTGGCCATGTTGGCAACATAACGGACATCCTTGGATGCGTTGGCAATGGTGAACTTGTGAGCGTCGCGATCGCGCTCGATCGTGTATTTCATGAAGGTGTCGAAAAAGCCGTTGCTCATGCGGCTCGCGCCGATCACCTCTTTCACCGTCTGCGGCGTGATGCCGACCTTGGCCCCCAGCGTCAGCGCCTCGGAATAGATCGCGGCATAGCCCATTCCGATGAAGTTCATCAGCAGCTTCATCTTGTGCGCGCTGCCCACCGGGCCGATATGCGAAATGGTGCCGGCCCAGCAATCGATCACCGGGCGGACATAGTCGAACACCGCCTGCTCGGCGCCAACCATCGCGTCCAGGGTGCCTTCCTCGGCCTCTTTCGGGGTACGGCCCAGCGGGGCGTCCACCAGCGTCATCCCGGCGGCATCCATTTCCGCGGCCAGTGCGAGGGTCGAACTGGGATCGGCGGTGGTCGAATCTATGACCACCAGGCCCTCGGCGCCCGAGGCCAGGATGCCATCCTCGCCGCGAATGACCGCCTCGACCTGGGGGCTGTTGGACAGGCAGATATGGATGATGTCGCAGGCCTCGGCCATTTCGCGGGGCGAGGCGGATTCGGTCGCGCCCTTGCTGACGAGATCCTCGACCGGGACGCGATTGCGGTGGCCCTTCACATGGACGGTATAGCCGTTCTTCAGGACATTGGCGGCCATGCCGTGGCCCATGTAGCCCACGCCGATAAAGCCGATGACGGGTTTGTCGCTCATGTTTTCTCTCCTCCTGGAATATGTCTCAAAGGCTGACGCTGATGCCGCCGTCCACGAATAACGTGTGCCCGTTCACGAAACTCGACGCGGGCGATGACAGGAAGACGCAGGTGCCGACCAGTTCCTCGACCTTTCCCCAGCGACCGGCCGGGGTGCGTTTTTCCAGCCAGGCGCAGAAATCGGGATCGGCGACCAGCGCCGCGTTCAGCGGCGTATCGAAATAACCCGGCGCGATCGCGTTCACCTGCAATCCGTGGCGTGCCCAGTCGGTCGCCATGCCCTTGGTCAGGTTGGTAACCGCGCCCTTGGATGCGGTATAGGGGGCGATCCCGGGCCGGGCCAGCGCGGACTGGACCGAAGCGATGTTGATTATCTTTCCCGCGCCGCGCGCAATCATGTGGCGTGCCACGGCCTGTCCAACATAGAAGACCGAATTCACGTTGGTGCGCATCAACCGGTCGAAATCCTCGACCGGAAAATCCTCCAGCGGGGTGCGATGTTGCATCCCGGCATTGTTCACCAGGATGTCGATCGGACCGGTTTCGGATTCGAAACGGTTCACGGCATCCGCCACCGCTGCCGCGTCGGTGGCGTCGAAGGGCAGTTCATGGACTTCATGCCCGGCGGCGCGCAGCGTTGCCGCTGCTTCGGACAGGCGATCCGCGTTGCGCCCGTTCAGCACGACGCGGGCGCCATGTGCGGCAAGGCCGTCGGCCAGGGCGTTGCCGATGCCCAGCGATGATCCGGTTATCAGCGCGGTGCGCCCCGTCAGGTCGAAAAGCCCCATGTTTCCCCCCGATTTTTCGTTCCGCTGCAAGGCGCGATCGGCTGCCGCACGAAGTTCACCTTGATGCTTGTCGCGGATGGTATACCATTTAAGCTGACATGCAAGACGGCCCATGTCGCTGAAAAGAGGGGGACAGTGAATTGAAAGCCTTGTTCGTCCACAAAGCGGGGGACTTGCGGTTGCAGGACATTCCGCGCGAATCCCCCGGCCCCGGCGAGGTGCGCATCCGCCTTGCGCGTGGCGGAATTTGTGGGTCGGACCTGCATTATTACAGCCATGGCGGGTTTGGCGCAGTGCGCCTGCGTGAACCGATGATACTGGGGCACGAGGTTTCGGGGCATGTGGTCGAAACCGGCCCCGATGTCACCGGTCTGGCACCCGGCATGTTGGTCGCGGTTTCGCCCTCGCGCCCCTGCGGTGCCTGCCGCTTTTGCCAGGAGGGGCTGCCCAACCACTGTGAAAACATGCGCTTCTACGGCTCCGCGATGCCCTTTCCGCATATCCAGGGTGCCTTCCGGGAGGAACTCGTCGCAAGGGCTGAACAATGCGTCTCCGCCGAAGGGCTGAGCGCGGGCGAGGCCGCCATGGCCGAGCCGCTGGCGGTATGCCTTCACGCCACCCGTCGCGCGGGCGACGTGTTGGGCAAACGGGTGCTGATCACCGGCTGCGGCCCGATCGGCGCGTTGTCGATCCTCGCGGCGCGACGCGCCGGCGCGGCCGAGATCATCGTCGCCGATGTGCTGGACCCGCCCTTGGACTTTGCCCGCAGCGTTGGGGCGGATGTGACCGTGAACCTGGCCGACAACCCCGAGGCGCTGACGCCTTATCAGCAGGGCAAGGGCAGCCTGGACATCCTTTACGAATGCTCCGGCGCGGCGTCCGCGCTGGCGGGTGGGATTGCCGCGCTGCGTCCCCGCGGCGTCATCGTCCAGCTGGGGCTGGGCGGCGAGATGAACCTGCCGATGATGCAGATCACCGCCAAGGAGCTGGAGCTTCGCGGTTCGTTCCGCTTCCACGCGGAATTTGCCATGGCCGTGCGGTTGATGGCCGAGGGCCTGATCGACGTAAAGCCGCTGCTCAGCCACCGCCTGCCGCTGGAGTGCGCTGTCGAGGCCTTCGACCTGGCGCGCGACAAGGCCCGCGCGATGAAGGTGCAACTGGAATTCACAGCCTGACAATCCGCGATCGAATGACCGAAAGGGAGACCGACCCATCCTTACCTTTGCTGCTGCTGTTTTCCTGCTGATCGTCACGCCGGGGCCGGGGGTGCTGTCGGCCGCCGGGGTCGGTTCCGCCTACGGGTTCCGTTATGGTTTGCGCTATCTGATCGGCCTGTTCCTCGGCACGAATCTGGTGTCGGCGGCCGTGATTTCGGGGCTGGCGGCGGTTCTGCTGGCCAGTCCGGTGGTGCGCACGGTGCTGTTGATCGCCTCGGTCGGCTATTTGCTCTACCTCGCGGCGCGCATCGCGTTCGCCGGGGCGAAGATCGCTTTCATCGAGGCACGCGAAGCGCCGGGGATCACGGCTGGAATCCTGCTTCAGATCATCAACCCCAAGGCATATGCGGTGAACGCCACGCTGTTTACCGGTTTCGCCTTCGCCCCGCAGAATCTGTTGTTCGAGACCGGCGCCAAACTGATCATCCTCAACCTGATATGGATTCCGATCCACCTGGCATGGCTCTGGGCGGGGGTGTCGCTGCACCGGCTGAACCTGTCGGCCAGGGCGCAGCGACGCATCAATATCCTGATGGCATTATCGATGCTGGGTGTGGTTGCGCTGGCGTTGCTGTCGGTCATCTGACCAAAAAAGCGATGCCTTGCATCACGGGGTTTCCCGCTGCGGGAATCTGGTATACCAGATTTGCCGAACGCCGCTTCTTGATATGGGATCCTGAACATGACCCGACACCGCTATTCCGGCATCTGGCCGGTTGCTCCCACACCGTTCAACGCGGATGGCACGCTCGACCTGCCCGGCATGCGCCGGGTGCTGGACTGCATGATCGACCAGGGGGTCGATGGCATTTGCATCCTGGCCAATTTCTCGGAACAGTTCCTGATTTCGGATGATGAGCGTGAAACGCTGACCCGGCTCAGCCTGGAACATGTGGCCGGGCGCGTTCCGGTCATCGTCACGATCAGCCATTTCGCCACCGAAATCGCGGTCGCCCGCGCGGCACGCGCAAAACAGCAGGGCGCGGCGATGGTGATGATGATGCCCCCCTATCACGGCGCGACGCTGAAAGGCACGGCAGAGCAGACATTCCAACAATTCGCCAAAGTGGGCGAGGTCGGTCTGCCGATCATGTTGCAGGATGCGCCGCTGTCGGGGGTCGATCTGCCGGTGCCGTTGCTGGCGCGCATGGCGCGCGAAATCGAGATGCTAAAACTGTTCAAGATCGAGTGCCCGCAGGCCGCCACCAAGCTGCGTGCCCTGATCGCCGAGGGGGGCGAGGCGATCGAGGGCCCCTTCGACGGCGAAGAAGCGATCACCCTGATGGCCGATCTTGACGCCGGGGCCACCGGCACCATGACCAGCGCGATGATCCCCGACCTGATCGGTCCGATCGTCCACGACCACCTGAACGGCGATCGCGCCGCGGCTCGGGCAGGGTATGCCCGCGTGCTGCCGGCGATCAACCACGAGAACCGCCAATGCGGCTTTCGCGCGGCC
>JADQCD010000167.1 GCA_016278285.1 Actibacterium sp. | reverse complement strand
TACCAACGCACCGAGCGCCTGTACCTCAAGTCGTGGCGTAAGAAGCCGTTGAACGCGATCACCCGCCAGATGGTGCTGAAAAAGCATCAGGACATTGGCAAGAAGCATGGCGAGACCACGGCCAATAACGTGATGCGGCACTTCCGGTCGATCTACAATTTCGTTGCCGCCACCCAAGACGACTTCCCGCCGAACCCGGTGCAAATCCTGACGCAGGCGCGGGCATGGTATAAGGAACGGCGGCGTCAGACGGTGATTACCGCGTTGGACCTGCCTGCATGGTGGGGAGCCGTGATGGCGGAGCCGGAGTATTCGCGGGACTTCCTGCTGACCGCGCTGTTCACCGGGATGCGCCGGGGTGAACTGACCAAGCTCCGCTGGGAGAATGTGGACCTGAACAGCAAGGTTCTGCATCTGCCGACCACGAAGAACGGCGACCCGCTGAACCTCCCGCTGTCCGATTTTCTGGCCGACCTGCTGAGTGAGCGCTGGGTGCGCAACAACGGCTCGCCTTGGGTCTTTCCGGGGCCGGGCAAGAGCGGCCATCTGGTTGAAACCAAGAAGTTCCTCCTTCGCGTGTCAGCCGGGTCCGGCGTTAGCTTCACCCTACACGACCTGCGGCGCACCTTCATCACCATCGCGGAAAGCCTTGACGTGCCCTACTACGCGCTCAAGCGCCTGCTGAACCACCGCACCAACGGCGACGTGACCGGCGGCTATATCGTGGTGAACGCCGAACGCCTGCGCGAGCCGGTGGAATTGGTGGCTAAGCGCATTTTGGAACTATCCGGATCGTAACGATTCGTGATCGGGTGGCCCATTGAGGTTGCCCTACGGTTCCATTTGCGCAGTGTCGCTCCAGCCTTCCACCGTCAGATACCTCTATAGCGGGTGATCTTCTAAACTTTGGCTACGCGCGCGCGTGTGATGGCGCTGGAGTGTCCTAGACTGCACTGGAATCGCAGCGAACTTTTCTTGACCCTCGCCGAAACCCGCGCCATCAAAGTGGGGCGAAAGCAAACCCAAAAGCGGGGTCGCATCCGTGGGGCGGTGAAAGTCCGTAGTCGCGACGGGGAAGGCTATGGCCGATCGGAATATAGATCGTGCTAACCGACCGGGGCGTATGGCCGAGACATTAGGGGAAGTGGGCATCAATTGCGTGCTTCCGGGCATCAGCTTCAACTCAGCCGTGCTCCGTCACGCTCCACGAAAGTATCAAAAATGAAACGTTCCCACCTGTTGGGTGCAGAAGGCCCCAATTCCACCGCTATAGGCGCGCAGCATCGTAACGCGAAAACAAAATCGCTTCTAACAACCAAGGATGTCGCGCGCCTCACCGGTCTTAGCGCCTCGTATTTCGAAAAGGGCCGTATTTACGGCTACGGCCCGAAATTCATCCGCCTGCAAGCCACCGGCAAGACCGGAAAGGTTCTCTACCGCCTTGAAGCGGTCGAGGAATGGCTGGCGGCGCAGGAGCGCGAACCGGAGGTTTGCACCTATGTCCGGTAATCTAACCCCCAATCCCGCGCGCGCTATCGAGTTCCTGCACTGGCTGAACCCTGATGTGCCTATCTACCTCGAGTCCATGGCCAGCCTTGGCAACGCCAAGCCGATCGCAAAGCGTTTCTCGCCGGCGGCAATCATGGATGCGTCCAAGTTCGTAGAATCCGGCAATGCTGATGACGTTCAGCGCAACATGTACTTCCTGCCGAACGCTGAATTCTTGGAAGGCGAGCGGAAGAAAGCCAACCTGTCCGCTGCGCGCCTGCTGCACGTCGATCTCGATTACAAGGACTATCCGGGCGATCAGAAGGAGCAGGAGGACCGCGTCATAGCCCTCCTGTGCGACAAGAATGTGCGCCCCAAGGGCGTGCCGGAACCCACAGTAATCTGGTTTACGGGCGGCGGCTGTCAAGCCGTCTGGCGTCTGGATCGCCCGCTCGACGTTCAAACGGCTGAGGGATTGAACAAGGCGCTGCTTGCTGCGCTGCAAGGTGGTCCGGGAACCCACAACGCGGACCGGTTGCTTCGGTTACCGTGGACCATGAACTGGCTCAACGACAAGAAGCGCGCGGCGGGGCGCGAACCTGCACTCGCGTTCCACTTCGATCCCATGACGTTCAAGCAGCCCCCGCGCACGTACCCGGTCGAGGCCTTCCAGTTGAAGCTCCCCAAGGCGAAGGGTGCGACGGCTGCGCAACAGCCCGGCAATCCTGCATCACCTGCGCATATCGACCCGTTGCCCCTGCCCGCTGACCTGTCCGAAATCCTGCCGTCCGAACCGGAATGGATGGAGGCCATCGTCACGGGCAACAACCCACAGGGCAAGGCTTACGCCTCCCGGTCGGAGTTGGTTTTTGCCTGCGTGCTGTGGATGCTGGTGCGTGGCGTGGAGCCGGGGCATGTGATGTCGATCATCTTGTCGGCGGACCTCGGGATCAGCGCCCATGTGCTGGAGAACCCCAACCCGACTGCCTACGCCCGCCGCCAGATCGAGCGGGCCTTGTCGGCGGTTGCCATCCGCTCGGGTGGTTGGCCGATCAGGGACAGCGACGGTCGTCCGGTCAAGAACGCAGCGAAGAACGTGCGCTATGCTCTGTCGGTTCTTGGGGTAGATGCCCAGCGCAACACCTTCACCCAAGCCGACGAGTTCCGCGGCTATGGACTGGACGGACGCGACCTGAACGACATCGCGGAAATCCTGACCAGCGCTTTCGCGCGGGACCTGGACTTCGCTGCAACGCCCGCTGCCATCAAGCGCGAGTTGTTGGCGATTGCGCACGAGCAGCAGTACCACCCGGTGGAAGACTACCTCGACAGCCTCGTGTGGGATGGCAAGCCGCGCATTGACACGTGGTTGGCCGACTACTGCGGCGCCGACGACAGCGAGCTAAACCGTGAATTCGGCAGCAAGCTGATGATTGCCGGGGTTCGCCGCATCCGGCATCCGGGGTGCAAGTTCGACACCATGCTGGTTTTGGAAGGCGCGCAGGGTGCGGGCAAGTCCCGGTTGGCGCAGCGGTTGGCGGTGCGGGATGAGTGGTTCTGTGGCAGCCTTGACCTCAAGAGCGACGACAAGACAAAGGCCGAACTACTGGCGCGGGCGTGGATCGTGGAATGCCAGGAACTGGACGGTCTGAACAAGGCCACCAGCCAGAGCCTGAAGCGGTTCTTGAGCACCGCCATTGACCAGTTCCGGCGTGCCTATGGCCGGGATGCGGGGGAATACCGGCGGCACTGCATCATCCTCGGGACCACCAATGAAGGAGCCTATCTGCGTGACCTGACGGGCAACCGGCGCATCTGGCCGGTCATGGTCAAGCGAATCGACCTTGCCGGTGAGCAACGTAAAGACGAAGACGCAGAACAGCAGGATGGCAATGGTGGTCTGGGCGTTCGCGCTTTTCTGCTGAATGAGGTACAGGGCGGCGCCCAAGGCGACCAGCTCCAACATCACGATCTGGGAACGGACGAATACGCGGAACACTGACGCGCTCTGTTTCTTAATGCTACTGTTCATAACGGCCTCTTTACTAACGAAATCGGCCACCAGAGTTTCCTCTGGCAGCCGGGGAGTTAGTAAGCCGCCGCAAGACGACCGCGCTGGCCTTTAGGCCGGAGCCCTGGACATACGCCAGTGCCTCCCCGACCATAGGGATCGAGGAGGTGTCATTTCGGCCGACACCGGCCGCTTGCGGTGAGGTTACTACGCCCCGAGACTGGCTCTTTCTGCCAATCCTGAGCGCAGCCTAGCCCGGATGTCTGAAAATCGAAAGCGCAAACGTCACCTCGCGGCTATGCCGAAGGTGTTGATTCCAGTTCCGAATTTGCTTTGAAGGCGGAGAAGAGTGGTGCCGGTGATAGGACTCGAACCTACGACCCCATCATTACGAATGACGTGCTCTACCAGCTGAGCTACACCGGCATCCTTCTCTCGTTCGGCCCTACCATGGCCCCACTCGTCCAAATGCGCGCGCCTGACGGGCTGGTCCCGAACATCGCTTGCGAGCGGATCCGCGAAACTGCGAAGCGATTGCTCTGCCAGCGGTGCTTGTGCGGAATACCGAGGGTGCGTGTAAACGGTCGGGATGGTTCGTGCAAGATCGAAAAGACCCCGGTTGTGCGGGTTTGGCCGGTTGCGGGCGGCGTTCGTCCCCGGTTCGGAGTTCAGCTATTTCGTGAGCAGATTCAGGATGCCGCGGCCGGCCTCTTCCTTCAATTTGCGTCTGGCGGCGTCCTCAAGGCTTTCGCCCTCCAGCGCGTCCAGCTCTTCTGCGGCACGGGCCTTGAGATCCTCCCGGGCCTTCTCGATCGGTTGTGCCGAAATCGCGGCAATGTCCAGCGCCAGGCGCGGGCCGGACCAGGGGCCGGCGATCCGCAGCGGGACCTTCACACCGCCACTGCCCTCGGGGCCGGAAAAGGCGGTTGGCACGATGCGCACGTCCAATGCCTGCTGACCGATGTCGACGGTGCCCGCGCCGGTTGCAGTCAGAAGCGGCGCATCGAAAAGAAGGTCGTCGAAGGTCATCACGCCGCCGTCCAGCACATAGCTGACGGTCACCGCGTCGAAGATCGTGCGTGGCGTTCCGCCACCCGCGCTGGTGTCGCCGCTTCGAAAGATCGCAGCCAGATCAATCCCCGTGAGCGCCCCTTGCCCCAGCGCCACCGATCCCTTGCCCGACAGGCTGTTCATGATCGCGTCGACCGAGTTGCCCGAACCGAGAAAGTTCAACGACATCCCGGCACTGGTCGAAAGCCGGTCGTAATCCGCCAGATCGGCAAGCAATGGCCTGGCGTTCAGCCCGCTGGCGCTGAGGTCGCCGCCCACGGAAAGGTCGCCCCGCCCATTGACGACGATATTTCCGGTGATCCGGCCGTCATAGGCGGCGACGTCCAGCAGGTTCAGAACAACCCGCCGGTCCGTCAGGGTGGCCCGCGCCCGCGTTGGCCCCAGTCTGGCCCGGCCCAGATCAATGCTGTCGGCTGTCAGGGCCAGGTCCGCGTCGAACACGCCCAACGCGGACAGGTCGATCGGCGCCTTCGACCATCCGGGCCCGCTGCCGGTATCCGCGTCGCCGCTGTCTGCGTCCGCGGGGCTGAACAGGGCCGACAGGTCAAGTGCCCCGCTGGCAAATTCCGCGGTCAGGCGGGGACGGTCCGACAGGGTCAGATCGGCGGATCCGTTCATCTGGTTCCCTCCGAAGGACAGCACGCCGTCACGCAGATGCAATGTCCCCTCGGGCGCGTAGGTCAGCCGACCGGTGGCCCGAAGCCCGCGCACCAGTTCCGGGGGCAGGTGCGGCGGCGCAATGCCGGCGGCCCGGAACATCGCCGCCATGTCGGCGATATCGGCGTCCAGTTCCCCCTCGGCGTTCAGCGGCGCCATTCCGCCGCGCCCGTCGAAACGGATCTTCGTCGCGCCCGCGGTCAGATCGGCAGTGAGGGATGAGATGGACCCGCCGATGAAAGGGCCGAAGGCGCCGATCTCGGCCGTTGCGGTGACCGGCTGACCATTGAGGTCGGCGGACATTTCCACCTGCGCGGGTCCGGCATAGGCGGGCAGGCGCAGGGTGGCATCCAGCGCGGCAAGTTTCTGGGTCATGCCGGTGGTGCGGTCGGTATAGCTGATGGCACCATCGGAGATGCGCGCCATGTCCAGCGTGAAGCCGCCAGGGCTGTCAGGCGCTGTCCGCCCGGTCGGCGTGCCCGACCCGATGTCGAAATCCCAGTTCACGCGCCCGTCTTCTGCGCGCAGCAGATTTATACGCGGCGCGGTGATTTCCAGCTTCTTCACCTGGACGCTGCCTCTGAGCAACGCCTTCAGGTCCAGCCCCACCGACAGCCCTTCGGCCTGAAGCATCGTGACCTCTCCTGCCCAGTCGGGGTTCGAAAGCGCGACAGGCCCGGTGGTGACGCCGATCTGCGGCCAGATTGTCGGGCGCAGCCGACCCGACAGCGTGACCTCGCGTCCCGTGAACGCACGCAACTGGTCCGAGGCAAGTGCGGCGATCCGGTCGGCGGGCAGCACGAACAGCGCGCCCACCGCCAGCACCGCCAGAAACACGAACAACGATACAATGCGAATGATCCAGCGCATGGCCGGCCTCCGAAATCGGGATCCCTGTCGGAAAAGTAGGGCGCCGCGGAGGTCGCAACAAGCGCGATCTGGCCGGGGCGGCCCGCGCTGCCCCTTCCGCCGACGCGCGTTCGCGCATATATCGGCGTCCATGACTCAGAACCCTCCCAGTCTCCGCCCCGATATCGCGCCCGCGGCGCGGATGGACAATATACGCCGCCCCGGTCAGCCGACCATCGGCATGGTATCGCTGGGCTGCCCCAAGGCGCTTGTGGACAGTGAGCGTATTCTGACGCGGCTGCGGGCCGAGGGCTATGCGATCTCGGGCGACTACGCCGGTGCGGATGCGGTAATCGTCAACACCTGCGGCTTTCTGGACAGTGCCAAGGCCGAAAGCCTGGAGGCGATCGGCGAGGCGCTGAAAGAGAATGGCCGTGTGATCGTCACCGGCTGCCTGGGCGCGGAGCCCGGCTATATCACCGGCGCGCACCCATCGGTTCTGGCCGTCACCGGCCCGCACCAGTATGAACAGGTGCTCGATGCGGTCCACGGCACGGTGCCGCCCGCGCCCGACCCCTTCGTCGACCTGTTGCCCGCAAGCGGGGTCAGCCTTACGCCACGGCACTACAGCTATCTCAAGATATCCGAGGGCTGTAACCACAAGTGCAGGTTCTGCATCATCCCCGACATGCGCGGGCGGCTTCAGTCGCGCCCGGCCCACGCGGTGCTGCGCGAGGCGGAAAAGCTGGTCGAAAACGGCGTCAAGGAATTGCTGGTCATCAGCCAGGACACATCGGCCTATGGCGTGGACATCAAGCATGCCGAGGATCGCGGCCACCGCGCCCACATCACCGATCTGGCGCGGGATCTGGGGGCGCTGGGGGCCTGGGTGCGGCTGCACTATGTCTATCCCTATCCGCATGTGCGCCAGCTGATTCCGCTGATGGCCGAAGGGTTGATCCTGCCCTATCTGGACATCCCGTTCCAGCACGCCCATCCCGACACGTTGAAACGCATGGCCCGCCCCGCGGCGGCGGCCAGGACGCTGGACGAGATTGCCGCCTGGCGGCGGGACTGCCCCGAAATCGCGCTGCGCTCTACCTTCATCGTGGGCTATCCCGGCGAGACGGAGGCCGAGTTCCAGACCCTGCTGGACTGGCTCGACGAGGCGCAGCTCGACCGGGTGGGGTGTTTCCAATACGAGGATGTGGCGGGCGCCCGGTCGAACGACCTGCCCGACCACATCCCGCCCGAGGTGAAACAGGACCGCTGGGATCGGTTCATGGAAAAGGCGCAGGCCATTTCCGAAGCAAAGCTGGCCGCGAAGGTCGGGCAGATCATGGATGTGATCGTGGATGATGTGGACGAGGACGGCATCGCCACCTGCCGCACCAAGGCCGACGCCCCCGAGATCGACGGCTGCCTGTTCATCGACGAAGGCACCGAGGGGATCGAGGTCGGCGAAATCGTCAGTGTCGAGGTGGACGAGGCAGGAGAGTATGATTTGTGGGGGGTGAAGGCCGGGTGACCGGGGCGATACGGATTTTTACGCTGCGCCGGCCGGGGTGATCAAATATGTCGAAGGCCGGAAGTTTCGGGCCGAATCGGTGTGACAGGCCCGAAAACACGCGATGCATGAGCATGCCACGGGCGTTCCGGGAGATTTCGAAGGTCAGCCGTTGGCCGGGGCAGATTCGTCGTTACCCCATTTGTGACGGCTGTGTTCTGCCGCTTCGGCGATGATCCGGCGGATCTGGGCGTCTTCAACCGGCGTGGCGCCCAGAAACTCCAGCACATCGCCGCGAATACCGGCCGGAAGCTTCATGACCTGCGTAAAGAGATTTGGATGAATCGGCTTCAAGGATCGCTCCGGTCAAATGTCGATTGCGATATCCCTTCTCAATTAGAGGTTGACTGAAATTTCGGCAACTTGTCTAAAAGGACATGACCATTAGGACAGATCTGGATCGGACCCTGGAAGAACTCGGGGGGCTTGCCCCTGCCGGATACTTTCTTGGTCTGCATATCCGTTTCGTTGCGCCGATCCTGACCTATCAGACCTATAATCAGCAATGGGTGGATCGATATACGCAGCAGGGTTATGCCCTGCGCGATCCGATGATCGCCTGGGGCTTTTCCGCGACGGGAAGCACCCGTTGGAGCGAGATA
>JADQCD010000113.1 GCA_016278285.1 Actibacterium sp. | reverse complement strand
CCAATGCGGCGGTGATTGCCATGTCGGCTCTCCTCGATAGAAGTCTTCGGGTTTGCCGGACGCGCGTTTAACCGCGTCCGGTGTCAATCACGTGACAGCCGCGCGGCGTCAGCCTTCGGCCTTTTCGGCCTCGGCCTCTGGCGCGGCTTCTTCGACGGCCTCTTCCTGCGGGGTCTCTTCCAACGCACCGATATCGACGCCGGCCGCGCCCATCTGCGCATTCACCCCGTCCAGGGCGGCACGGCTGACCAGATCGCAATACAGCGCGATCGCGCGTGCAGCGTCGTCATTGCCCGGAACGATGTAATCGACACCATCCGGAGAGCAGTTCGTGTCGACCACGGCAACGACCGGAATGCCCAGCTTCTTGGCCTCGAGGATAGCCAGATCCTCTTTCTTTACGTCGATGACGAACAGAAGATCCGGCAGGCCGCCCATCTCTCTGATGCCGCCGAGAGACGCTTGCAGTTTCGCCTGCTCGCGCTCCATGCCCAGACGTTCCTTCTTGGTCAGGCCCTCGGCGCCGGTCTCCAGTTGCTCGTCGAGCGCCTTCAAACGGTTGATCGACTGGCTGACGGTTTTCCAGTTGGTCAGCGTGCCGCCCAGCCAGCGATGGTTCATGTAATATTGCGCGCAGCGTTCGGCGGCTTCGGCGACCGGGCGCGACGCCTGCCGCTTGGTGCCGACGAACAGGATGCGCCCGCCCTTGGCGACGGTTTCGCGCACCACGTTCAGCGCCGCGTCCAGCATCGGCACGGTCTGTGTCAGGTCGATGATGTGAATGCCGTTGCGCTCACCATAGATGAACGGTCCCATGCGCGGGTTCCAACGCTGGGTCTGGTGGCCAAAGTGAACGCCAGCTTCAAGCAGCTGACGCATGGAAAAATCGGGAAGCGCCATGTCCATTTCCTTTCCGGTTTGCGCCTGGGCGGGGCATCAGGGTGGCGCCGCGACGCCCCCAACCGGTGGACCGTTGCGGGATTTCTCCCCGCACGGCCCGACCCCGCCTGTGAAGTGCTGGGTGATCTAGGGCAAACGCGCGGCGTTGACAAGCCCTTTCGCGGCCCCTGCCCGCGCCTGGCCGCCCCAGATCACGCGAACATAGTTCGTCGTCTCGCGATAGGGCGGCACGCCGCCGTGTTTGTGAACCGCTTCGGGGCCGGCATTGTAAGCGGCCAGCGCCAGGCGCCACGAGCGAAACTTCTCGAACTGCTGGCGCAAATAACGCGCGCCGCCCTCCAGGTTCTGGCGCGGATCCTTCGGATCGACGCCCAGCCTGCGGGCGGTTCCGGGCATGAGTTGCGCAAGGCCGATCGCACCCTTGTGGCTTTTCGCCGCCGGGTTCCAGCCGCTTTCCTGTTGCACCAGCCGCAGGAACAGATCCACCGGGACGCCATGCCGCCGCGCCGCCGACCTGGCCAGGTCCAGATATTCGCCGCGATATGTCCCGCGATAGGCCGGGATGTCGAATTCCGAGGAAACCGTCGCGGGCCTGGGTTTCAGGCGGGTCGAGTCTTCGTATTGGGTCGCGGCGCGGCGATCCAAAAGCCGCGTCTGCGACTCGAACAACATCGCGCGTGCCTTGGAACTGGCCACCACATCCGCCGTGACCTGCCCTGCGGGCATCAGGGCACAAAGCGCAACCATCTGGATCAGGTGCTTGACCGCCATATCGACTTCTCCGTCCAGTCACCGTTGCCGGGACGATAGCAAGCCGCGCCGGCCTTGTCAGCCTTGCTGCGCTTTGCGCGCGCATATGAAAGCACCAGAAAAGAGGCGGCGCCCAAGGCACCGCCCCGATGTTTCGCAAAAGCGTTGCCTCAGCTTTGCAGGACGCTCTTGATCGCGCGGCGCACATCGGTATCGCCGCCCGCCGTTCCGGCAAGATAGATCTCTGCCACCTGCGGCCCGCTCAGATCGCCGGCATCCAGTGAGGAATAACCATGCTGGTCCAGGATGTCCTGCACCTCCTTGCGGAAATTCTTTTCATAGGTAAAGGAAATCACCAGCTCTGCCGTATCATCGGTCAGCACCGATGCCGGCAGCAGGGTGATGTCGGCCATATCCGGTGAAATCGCCTTCTCGATCTGTTTTTCCAGTCGGGCCGAATTATCGGTCGAGGTCGCCCGCAGATAGATATAGGACATTTGATCGTCGCTCAGCGTGGCAGGCGCAACCTCGGTAAATCCGTTGTCATCGAGGATCTGGCCCACTTTCTCGATCATCTGGTCGGACGCGGCGAACGCCCCGGCCGCGGTCAGCGGAAGGCAAATCGAAGCGGCAAGAATCGTGCGTTTCATTTTTTCCTCCTAAGATTTCGGGCGGGCCATTGCGGCCCGCTGGGGTGTCGGGGACAACGCCGCCAGCGCTGGCCCTGCTCATCCCTCCACTTAGGAAGAACTCAGGATTTTTTAATGTTTTCCGTGGCTTCTCACGCAGTCGTGTGAATCCGCACGACCGCACGACACCTCACGCGGCGTAAATTCACCGCGGCGTGAGGTGCCAGCCCCCTCAGCCCAGAACACGCAGGCGCTTGATCAGGCTGGACGTGTCCCACCGGCCGCCGCCCAGTTTCTGGACGTCCTTGTAGAACTGATCGACCAGCGCCGTCACCGGCAGGCTGGCGCCGTTCTCGTCGGCGGTATCCAGGCAGATGCCCAGATCCTTGCGCATCCAGTCCACCGCGAAACCGAAGTCGAACTTGTCGTCCAGCATCGTCTCGTAGCGGTTGTTCATCTGCCAGCTTCCGGCCGCGCCCTGGCTTATGACCTCGACCACCGCGCGCCCGTCCAGCCCTGATTTCTCGGCAAAATGCAGCGCCTCGGACAGGCCCTGCACCAGTCCGGCGATGGCGATCTGGTTGCACATCTTTGTCATCTGCCCCGCCCCGCTTTCGCCGATACGGCGGCAGATCTTGGCATAGGCGTCGATCACCGGCGCGGCCTGATCGAAAGCGCCCTGATCGCCGCCGCACATCACCGATAGCGCGCCGTTCTCGGCGCCGGCCTGCCCGCCCGAGATCGGTGCATCAACGAAGGACACGTCGTGCTCGGCCGCGGCGGCATACATTTCGCGCGTGACCCTGGCCGATACCGTGGTGTGATCGACGAAGACGCTGCCCGCCGTCATGCCGGCGAATGCCCCGTCCGCGCCGGTGCAGACGGCGCGCAGATCGTCGTCATTTCCGACGCAGGCCATGACAAAGGCTGCGCCCGCGGCGGCGTCGCGCGGGGTGGGCGCGGATTTGCCGCCATGCTGTTCCACCCAGGCATCGGCCTTGGCGGCCGTCCGGTTATAAACGGTCACGTCGTGGCCCCTGGCCGCCAGATGCCCGGCCATCGGGTATCCCATCACGCCCAGTCCCAGAAAACTTACCTTTGCCATGTCTTTCCCCCCGCTGCCGGTTGTCATAATGTCCCCCCTAACTAACGGCTCGAGCAGGGCCGTCAACAACGGGAACCTCATGGCCACTCTTTTCCGCTGGCTCCTTCGTCTCTTCGCCGGGGCGGTCGTCGTGACCGCATTGGCCGCGACCACGATATATTATCTGGCCGCGCGATCCCTGCCGGATTACGACGCGACCTATCGCATGGAGGGTCTGTCCGGCCCGGTCGAGATCGTGCGCGACAACAACGCGGTTCCGCATATCTCGGCGCAAACCGATGAAGATGTTTTTTTCGGTCTGGGTGTTGCCCATGCGCAGGATCGGCTGTGGCAGATGGTCGTGATGCGGCGCACGGTGCAGGGCCGGCTGAGCGAGATGTTCGGCCCGCGCACCCTGAAGACCGATGAGTTGATGCGCCGGTTCGACCTTTACGGCGCCGCGACCCGGTCGGTGGCGGCGCAGGATCCCGAAACCATCGCCGCGCTGGAGGCTTACGCCAGGGGCGTCAATGCCTGGATCCGCGAGGTGAACGAGAATGCCCTGGGTCGCGGCGCGCCCGAGTTCTTCCTGTTCTCGAACGAGATCGCTTTTTGGCAGCCCGCGGATTCCATCGCGATCGGAAAGTTGATGGCGGTGCAGATGTCGGCCAACCTTTCCGAAGAGGTGCTGCGTGCCCGCGCGTCCCTGGTTCTTCCAGAAAGCCGCGTGCGCGACATCCTGCCCGATCTCCCGGGGCCAGGTATCGCCGCCCTGCCCGACTATGCCGCGCTGTTTCCGGGGCTGTCGGCGCGCCGCTATGCGATGGCCACGTCGAAGCCGGCGGATCCGCTGTCACCCTTTCCCGCGCCCGGCTTCGCCGGCGCGTCCAATGTCTGGGCTGCGGCGCCCGGGCGGTCAGCCACGGGCGGCACCCTGCTGGCGAACGATCCGCATCTTGGCTTTTCGGCGCCGTCGATCTGGTATCTGGCAGAATTGAAGCTTTCAACCGGCGGGGTGATCGGTGGCACCATTCCGGGCGCGCCCATCGTTCTGGTCGGCCGGTCCGAACGCCTGGCCTGGGGCCTGACCTCGGCCTATCTGGACGATCTCGATGTGTTCATCGAAAAGCTGAACCCCGAGAACCTCCAGCAATACCGAACCCCGGAGGGTTGGAAGATGTTCGAAACGCGCCGCTCAATCATCCGGGTGAACGGGGCCGAGCCGGTGACCATCACGCTGCGTGCGACCGAGAACGGCCCGGTGATCCCCGTCAGCCATCGCGATCTGCGCGCGGTGACTCCGCAGGGCCATGTGGCTGCAGTCGCCTGGACCGCCCTAAGCGAAACGGACCGGACAGCCACCGCGGCGCTCAAGCTGATGCGCGCCCATTCGGTCGAGGAAGGCATCGCCGCAGGCGCGGACTGGGGTGCGCCGGCGCAGAATCTGACACTGATCGACAGGGAGTCGATCGCGCTGCAACTGGTCGGGCAAATGCCCCGCCGCGATGCGCGCCACCAGACAAGGGGACGCATTCCCAGCCCCGGCTGGGTCGCCACGAACCGCTGGCAGGGAATGTTCCCCTATACTGCCAATCCGCGCTTCGTGGATCCGGCCGGGGGAATACTCGGCAACACCAACAACAAGATCGTCGATCGACCCTTTCCGCTGCATGTCAGCTTCAACTGGGGCGACACGCAGCGTATCCAGCGCTGGAGGCGGTTGATGCAGAATCGCGAGGTACATACCCGCGAAAGTTTCATCGAGGCGCAGCTCGACACGGTCAGCTTCACCGCGCGGTCCCTTCTGCCGCTGATCGGCCGCAACCTGTGGTTCACCGGTCAGGCCGCCCCGTCCGGCACGCCCGAACGCAAGCGTCAGAAGGCACTGGAAATGCTGGCCGAATGGAACGGCGAAATGAATGAGCATATGCCGGAGCCGCTGATTTTCGCAGCATGGATGCGCCAATTGCAGGACAGGTTGATCCGCGACGATCTGGGTCCGCTGGCCGAGTCATTTCGTCGAATCGATCCGTTGTTCCTGGAACGGGTTTTCCGCGACGTGAACGGTGCCGCGACCTGGTGCGACGTCGTGCCTTCGACCGCCGCCGAAACCTGTACGGATATGGCGCGCGGCGCATTGGACGAAGCGTTGGTCTGGATCGAGGAGCGTTATGGAACCTCTCTGGAAAGCCTGCGCTGGGGCGATGCGCATGTGGCCCTGCACGATCATCCGGTGCTGGGCACGGTGCCGGTGCTGCGCTGGCTGGTGAACATCCACCAATCCACCAGCGGCGGCGACAACACCTTGCTGCGCGGTCTGACCAGCGGCACCGAACCTCGTCCGTTTACCAATGTCCATGGTGCGGGGTATCGCGGGGTCTATGATTTCGCCGATCCCGACAGTTCCGTTTTCATCATCTCGACCGGGCAGTCAGGCCACCCGTTGAGCCGTCACTACGACGATCTGGGAGAGCTTTGGCGCCGCGGCGAATATATCCCGATGTCGCTGGATCCCGAACTCGCGCGGGCCGGCGCGGTGGGTGTGACCCGGCTGCGCCCCGCGAAAGGCGGGTGAGAGACGCAGACCGCCTCCGGCGGGAGTATTTCGGGCAAGATGAAGATCAGTGGGTCAGCGCCGCCTGAGCGACAGGCGTATCCCGTCGCGGGCGCGCACCGTCAGATGCGCCACCGGCACCGGCACCTCGCCCGGTACGGTTTCGAAGCGCCACGCGCGCAGCAGAAGCGCAAGCAGGAGCGGCCCCTCGACCATCGCAAAGCCCGCCCCGGTGCACACGCGCGCGCCGGCCGAGAAGGGCATGTAGGCCGTGCGCAGACAGGTTTTGCCGTTCTCGGTGGCGTATCGATCCGGGTCGAACGCATCGGGCCGGTCCCAGAGCCGCTCGTGCCGATGCAGGTGCCAGGGGCTCAGCACGATCTGGCTGCCGCGCGCCAGGTCGCGGTCGCGGAACCGTTCGGACCGGGTCGTTTCGCGCACCATCATCGGTACCGGAGGGTAAAGTCGCAGCGCCTCGCGGAACACGTTTCGCGTGAACTTCAGCTTTGCCATATCCGAAAAGGCAGGATCTTCCGGCAAGGCATCCGCCTCGGTCGCCGCGCGCTTCTGCGCCTGCGGATTGAGCGCCAGCAGATAGAGCGCCCAGGCCAGGGCCGAGGCCGAAGTCTCGTGTCCCGCGAGAAAGAAGATCGCGACCTGATCGACCATCTCCGCCGCGTCGAAACGTTCGCCGGTCTCGGGATCGGTCGTCGTCATGATCTTGGTGGCCAGATCGTCCGGCGCGCTGCCTGCCGCGATCTCGGTGAGGCGCAGTTCGGTCAGTTGCGTGATAAGCCGTCGGATGGAGCGCGCCGCCGCGCGGGTGCGGGCACGATGGAAACGCGGCATCCAACGCGGCAGCGGCACGAAGGCGGCAAGGTTCAGGATCGGCTGGCTGCGCTGATAGGCGCGGAATTCGGTGAAGACCCTGGCGGCGATCTCGTGCTCAATGGGGATCGAGAAAAGTGTCCGGAAGATCACATCGGCGGCAGCATGGCTGGTCTGGGCCTCGATCTCGGTCACGCCCTCGGACAGCCTGGCGCTCGCCGCCTTTCCCACCGCCAGCATCGCCGGGAAGGTGTCGCGCAGGCGTCCACCCTCGAAGGCCGGGTCGATGATCCGGCGCTGGCGCTGCCACCGCGTGCCATTGGTCAGGAATACCGAGTCGCCCAATAGCGGGCGCAGCCCTTCGGAAATGCGGGCGGATTTGGGAAAGTCCATCGGCCTTTCCTTCAGCACCGTGTCGATCAGGTCGGGCTGATTGACGAGGTAGGAGCGGAAGAAGGGGGTGCGAAACTCCGCCATTTTCGCACGGTAGAGCCGCGCTGGCTGGGCTGACAGGATGTCGGCCCGGAACAGACGCGCGTAACGCCAGAGCGACACCTTGTCCTGCCGGCCGGCAGGTTTGGGGGGGTGTGTCATGCGGCCATCGATCTGTGGCCCGAGGCGGGCGCCGCGATCCGGCTGCGCGACGGTTGGCGGCCGGCAAAACGCACCGCCAGGGTCAGCGGCCCGGCCGTGATGCGGAAATAGTCATAATCGCCGGGGCGATCGAAGGCGCAGAGATACTGGAAATGCAGCCGAAAGAACCGCCAGCGCAATGCCTTCCAACGCTTCGGACTCAGCGTTTTCGTGAAGGCTGCCGAGATCACCAGCGGCCAGCGTTGATCGCGGGGCGCCACGCCGGTCACCGCAACCGGGTCGCACAGCGCGAATGCGCAGCCGTCACCGGGGGCGGTGACATCGATCCAGGTAATCTCTTGCCGGGCCGACAGGTAATGCAGGTCCGCGCGCAGGCGGTCTGCGTCGGGCAGGAAACTGACCATCGGAACCACCTGCCCCAGCGAGAGAAACGACAGGGCCGGGCCGGATGCCGGCACGTCGCCCGCGCGGATCATGTCGGCCAGGATCGACACCGCCAGATGCGCGCCCGAGGAGTGGCCGACCACCAGCACCTCGTCAACATCGTCGCGCAGGGCGGCGCGGATGATGGCGCGAAAGTCGCGCAGGCGCGCCTCGAGCTCGGGCGGGTTGGCGCCACCAGCCTGCGCGGCATAGGCGAAATCATGCATCAGGTAATAGGCGAAAAGCCTGTTGTCCCTGCTGCGGAACAAGGCCAGCACCGGCCAGACCAGGGCAAGGCCCAGCCAGCCCGCCAGCGGCACGGCGCTGAACGCCAGAAGGGCCCCTGCCCCGCGCGCAAGCGCAAGCGCAAGGCCCAGTTGCCCCAGAAGCATAAGCACCGGATAGAGCGCCGCGATGATAGGCCCCTTGCGCAATCGCATCAACCGCCACAACGCGCCACTGCCGATATAGGCCCAGGCGGTGCGCAGA
>JADQCD010000031.1 GCA_016278285.1 Actibacterium sp. | reverse complement strand
GATCGAACTTTGCCGCACAGCGGTGCCCACCGAAACCCAGGTGATGGTCAAGCGTGAGGACGAACAGGCTTTCGCGGAACTCAACGCAGCCAATCCGATCTTCGTCGAGGATGCCGCGCGGCTGTTTTGCGAATATCTGGACGCCGATCCGCGCATCGGCGATTTCCGGGTCATTGCCAGTCACCAGGAAAGCCTGCACAGCCACGACGCGGTGTCTCTGCTCTATGAAGGCGATACTTTCGCTGCCGACAGCCTCGATCCGCAGCTCTTCTCTTCCCTGATCCATCGTGGCTGAGACCGTGCGCAGCTGAGTATTTTTTGCAAGATGAAGTCCCGGTCGCCGTTTATCCCCGCGCCGCGCCGCGCCGGGCTGTCCGGGGATAGTGCTTTTCACCTTGCTCGCAATACTCCGGGGGTGTCTGAGGGGGCAGCGCCCCCTCATCCGGCCCGAAGGGCGTCAAGGCTTGCGCGCGAAGCGCGCGCATTCTGGGCGTCGGGATAATCGTGCCGTCAGTTCCAGCAATTCACCATTACCGTCAGATTCGCGGCCAGTTCTGTAAGGTCCTCCGGCGCCATTTTCCCTGCGCGATCCGCTGCTGTCATTTCCACCCCGTTGGCTGACAGAAGCTCGGCGATCGCCGGGACCGAGGCGGCAAGGTCAACATTGTCGGGCAGCCGGCGCGCGCCTTCTGGGTCGGCCAGAAGGATGCCCAGAACTGCGCCGTTGGCGTCAAAGACCGGCCCGCCCGCGTCGCCTGGCAGCGTCGCCATCGACAGGCGGTTGAGAGCGGCCTCGCCGTTCAGGCCGCGCAGCGCATTCAGCGTGCCGTAGGTCAGGACCGGCATTGACAGGGCCGGGCCATAGGGAAAGCCGGCCACGGCGACCTCCGATTGCAGGCGCGGCGGGTCGGTGCGGAAGGCGGCGTGGGCGATGGGGGCGAGCGTTTGCGCCGGACGCAGGACGGCCAGGCCCAACGCGTCATCGCGCGCCCCGATCCGGGCTTCCACTTCGTTGCCGATGGTGATTCGCCGGCACTGGTTCAGGATTTCGGCCGTGGTCAGGACCGTTCCCGCGGCATCGACGTAAAAACCGCTGCGCGACATCTGGGGGCGGCGGATGTCCAGCCCGGCCATCAGGTCCACGCCCTGCCCGGCGGTGGCGTTGCCGAGGGATTCGTCCAGAACCTTGTCGCCATAGGGCGTGAAACTGTCGCGCATGATTTCAGCGACCTTGTTCATGCGCCGGGCGTCGGCCGGCTCCCAGGTCAGGGTGAAGCCCTTGATCCGGCCGTCGCGCAGCGCGGCATAGGTGTAGGAATGCAGCCGCGCGTTCTGGCCGGTCAGCACGAAGCTGTTTCGATCACGTTCGCGCGCGCCCGTCATCGGCACGATTTCCAGGGTCTGCATGATGTCGTAGAGACCGGACAGCGTGGTTTCGTCGCCCTGTTGGCTGATCAACAGCACCCGTACCCCGTTTCCGGCGGTGTTGTCGTAATGCGCGAAGGGTGGAACGTAACGCGCGAATTCGACCATCTTCGTGGGCATGGTGATGCGGATGCCCGCTTCGGCGTCGTCGACGGTGCCCAACCCCAACGCGGCGAAATCGGCACGATACCCCTCGATCAGGTCAGAGCGCTGCCGGGTGGTCAGGATGCCGGTGGCTTCATGGCCGTTCGCGGCCTGCCAGTCGCGCATCGCGCCGCGGGTGCCGGGGCCGAAATCGCCGTCGATCGCGCCTTGATAGAAACCTTCCCATCGCAGCGCCTTCTGAAGCAGATCCCGTTCGGCGGCGCTCAGGCGCCGTTCGTTGCGGCGGGCCTCGGCGGGGGTTTCCCGGGGCAGGACCGTCGTCGTTGCGTCGGGCGCCGGCGGCTCGGGGTTGGCCGTCGGACGCGTCGGCGTGATGGCCAGGCTGTCAACGCCGACGGGCCAGAACCGGCGTATGAAATTTGCGCCATCAGAAATGTAGGAATCGCCGGGGATCAACCGATCGCGCCGCAGGTCGCGCAGGCGGATCGCGGCGGTTTCGGGCGTGTAGGGGCCGAGCGCGATCGCGTACCAGCCGGTGTTCAGGCGGAACCCGTTGACGTCTGGAAACGCGGCGGCATAGACGCGGGCGCGTTCCCGGGCCTCGCGCAGTGTGGGCTGTGCTTCGACCTGGAGCCAGGCGCGCTCTTGCCCGGCGGCGGGCAGGGCCCACAGGATTATCGTGAAAAGGACTGAAAGAATTTGACGCATGCCTGCCGCTGTCCCCGCTTTCTTGCGTGTTCGGCCGGGTGTTGCGGCCGATTCCATCTTGGACCGTATCAAAGCCCGGTTGCAATGCATGTCAAACCTGACCTGCGGCGCGGGGGCCGATTGACCCCGACGCGCCCCTTGCCTATGCAGGCGCTGTTTCCGATCAGCGGGGCCTGCACGATGACCGACACCAAACCGCGCAGCTTTCAAGAAGTGATTCTTCGGCTGCAAAGCTACTGGGCGTCCCGGGGCTGTGCCGTGTTGCAGCCCTATGACATGGAGGTGGGCGCCGGCACCTTCCACCCGGCCACCACGCTGCGCGCGTTGGGTTCGCGGCCCTGGGCGGCTGCCTATGTGCAGCCCTCGCGCCGGCCGACCGACGGGCGCTATGGCGAAAACCCGAACCGTTTGCAGCACTATTACCAGTTCCAGGTGTTGATAAAGCCCAGCCCGCCGGATTTGCAGGCGCTCTATCTGGGCAGTCTGGAGGCGATCGGAATCGACATGGCGCTGCATGACATCCGCTTTGTCGAGGACGACTGGGAAAGTCCGACCCTGGGCGCCTGGGGTCTGGGGTGGGAGGTCTGGTGTGACGGGATGGAGGTCAGCCAGTTCACGTATTTTCAGCAGGTGGGCGGGCATGACTGCAAGCCCGCCTCGGGCGAACTGACCTACGGGATCGAGCGGCTGGCGATGTATGTGCTGGGCATCGACCATGTGATGGACATGCCCTATAATTCCCCCGACGCGCCCATCTCGTTGAGCTATGGCGACGTGTTCCGGCAGACCGAACAGGAATATTCGCGCTTCAACTTCGACGTGGCCGAGACCGAGATGCTTTTGCGCCATTTCGAGGATGCCGAGGCCGAATGCGAGGCGATCCTCGCCCACCCGCAGGAAGACCCCAGAACCGGCAAGCGCATCGTTATGGCGCACCCGGCCTATGACCAGTGCATCAAGGCCAGCCACCTGTTCAACCTGCTGGATGCACGCGGCGTGATCTCGGTCACCGAACGGCAGGCCTATATCGGGCGGGTGCGGGCGCTGGCGAAAAAATGCGCCGACGCGTTCGTGCAGACCGAGGCCGGCGGCTGGTCGGACATGGCGGAGGTCTCTGCGTGAAGGGCAAGATCATTGCCATGGTAATAGTGGGCGTCGCGCTGCTGGTGGGTGCGGGGGTCTATTATGCGCAGGTCTATGCCTATTATCAGCCTGTGCCCGCCGATGACCCGCGGGCCGAGATGCGCCTTGCCCCGCTGGGCGGAGGCACGCCTGAGAGGATTCCGGTCGAGGATTTTCGCGGCATTGATGCCGACAGTTCGCCGTTGCGATTTCGGGCCTGTTTCATGTTGCCGATCTCATTGGCCACGCTGACCGAGACTTTTGTCATCGCCGAAGGGGTCGAGCCGCTGATCGCGCCGGGCTGGTTCGATTGCTTCGATGCGGCGGAAATCGGCAAGGCATTGGAGGGCGGAGAGGCCGTCGCCTTCATCGGCGAGAAGAATATAGAATACGGCATCGACCGCATCGTGGCGGTTTTCAGGGACGGGCGCGCCTTCGCCTGGAATCGCATCAATTCCTGCGGCGAGGTCGTGTTCGAGGGCAAGCCGGCGCCGGCGGGATGCCCGCCCGCGCCGAATTGAGGGGCGGCGCGGCATGAACGACCTCGGTCTGGGCTTTCGGCATCGTCTGCAACTTCGATTGCACAATCTGATAGCGCGCACCGGTTTCGACGGGTTGCGCCCGGTGCGGTTGCGGCGTGACGGTGCAATGTTCATGCTGGAAACCACGGGTCACGGCATGCGTGTGCCTTCGGCATTGATCTGGCGGTCCTACCGGCGGGGCTGGGCGATGCGTCAGGCGCGTCTGGCGGCGGAATTCGGGCTGGGTGATCCGTTTCGGGTGGGCCCTGGTGACACCGTGATCGACATCGGCGCCAATGTGGGCGACTTCGCAATCACTGCGGCCGAGACCGGGGCCACGGTTCTTGCCATCGACGGCGATCCGAAGGTGTGCGAGTGCCTGCGCCAAAATACTGCCCGAATAAGCGCGATCCGCCCCGATTGTGCCATTCTGTGGAAAGAAGAATGCATGGTGACCTTCTACAGCGCGCCGGAACGTGCCGACAGTTCGATCTTTCTGCCGCCGGGCGAAGCTGTTACGCAGTTCTCGGCGCAGGCGACGACACTGGACGCGCTGGCGCGCAAGCACGAAATCGGTGAGGTCGCGTTGCTGAAGATGGATGCCGAGGGCGCCGAACCCGAGGTGTTGGAGGGAGGGCGCGCCTTGCTGGCGCGTACCCGTCATGTGGCCATCGACACCGGCCCCGAACGCAACGGCGAGGAGACCGGCGCGGCCTGCGCCGCCATTCTACGGGAGCATGGATTCGACATCATCAGGCCGTCGAACACCGCCCGAAAGATCACAATGGCCACGCGGGCCAGCTGAGGACAAGACATGCCCGACCTTCTGATCGAACTCTTTTCCGAGGAAATTCCTGCCCGAATGCAGGCGAACGCCCGCGCCGCGCTGAAGGCGCGAATGACCGATGCCCTGGTCGAGGCGGGGCTTGCCTATGCCTCCGCCGGGGCGTTCTCGACACCGCGGCGGCTGGTGCTGACAATCGAGGGCCTGGCCGCCGAGAGCCCCACGATGCGCGAAGAGCGCAGGGGGCCACGCACCGACGCGCCGGACAAGGCCTTGCAAGGCTTCCTGCGCGCCACCGGCCTGACCAGAGAGCAGCTGGAAGTCCGCGACGACAAGAAGGGGCAAGTGTATTTCGCCACGATCGAGACGCCGGGCCGGCCGGCCGACGACATCGTGGCCGAGCTGCTGGATCAGACGATCCGCAATTTCCCCTGGCCCAAATCGATGCGCTGGGGCAATGGCACCTTGCGATGGGTGCGTCCGCTGCACTCGATCCTGTGCATCCTGTCGGCCGAGGATGGCGCCCGGGTGGTTCCGCTGGAGCTTGACGGGATCGTAGCCGGCGATACCACGCGCGGCCACCGCTTCATGGCGCCCGACCCCTTCGCCGTGACCTCTTTCCACGACTACGTAACGCGGTTGAAAGCCGCCAGGGTGATGATCGACCCGGCCGAGCGGGAAGAACATATCTGGCACGATGCCACCAACATGGCCTTCGCCCAGGGGCTGGAGGTGGTCGAGGATCGCGCCCTGTTGAGCGAGGTGGCAGGGCTGGTCGAATGGCCCGTGGTGCTGATCGGCGAGATCGACGAAGAATTTCTGGATCTGCCGCCCGAGGTGCTTCAGACTTCGATGAAGGAGCATCAGAAATTCTTTTCGGTCCGAGATCCGAAATCGGGCCGGATCGTCAAGTTCGTCACCGTCGCCAACCGCGAGACCGCCGATCACGGCACGACGATCCTGGCCGGCAACCGCAAGGTCTTGGCCGCGCGGCTGTCGGATGCGCGGTTCTTCTGGGAAAACGATCTGCGCATCGCCCGCGCCGGGATGGGGCCGTGGCTGGACAAGCTGGCGCAGGTGACTTTTCACAACAAGCTGGGCACCCAGGGCGACCGCATCCGCCGTATCGCGGCGTTGTCGCGCGACGTGGCGCCGCTGGTCGGCGCGGATCCCGACCTGGCGGAACAGGCCGCCCGTATCGCCAAGGCCGATCTTGCCTCGGAAATGGTCTATGAGTTCCCCGAGCTTCAGGGCACGATGGGCCGCTATTATGCCGGGGCCGCGGGCCTGGCCCCCGAAATCGCCGAGGCGGCCGAGATGCATTACAAGCCACTCGGCCCCGCCGACGCGCTGCCGCGCAGCCCGGTTTCGATCGCGGTTTCGATCGCCGACAAACTGGACACGCTGACCGGGTTCTGGGCGATCGACGAGAAACCCACCGGCAGCAAGGATCCCTTCGCCCTGCGCCGCGCCGCGCTTGGCATCATCCGGACCATACTGGGCAACGAATTGCGGCTGGGTTTGCAGCATCTTGTAAACATCCAGCTGCTTTCGCACACCATCGCGCTGGCCACTGACACCGCGCCGGAGCGTCACATCTATTTCCTGCATCACATGCTTGACGAGGTCGCCCGTCACGGCATCTTCGCCACGGCCTTCCACGCGGTGCGTGACAGGTTTGCCGGGCGGACCGAAACGGAGGAAGAGGAAATCGTCGTCGAGGAAGGCTCCTGGCTGGCCGGGCTTCGCAAGACCCTGCCGGAAAAGAGCGACGACCTGATGGCGTTCTTCTTCGATCGGCTTAAGGTGCATCTGCGCGACGAAGGCATGCGTCACGACGTGGTCGATGCCTGCCTTCAGATGAAGCATGCCGACGATCTGACGCTGCTGGTCAAGCGGGCCGAGGCGCTGGCCGGCTTTCTGGCGACCGAAGATGGCGAAAACCTTTTGCAGGGGTTCAAAAGGGCCAACAACATCCTGATCCAGGCCGAGGAGAAGGACGGCGTGGAATACCGCTTTGGTGCGGACGTGAAATTCGCCGAGGATGACAGCGAAAAGGCGCTGTTCGCCGCGCTGGACAAGGCCGACGCCCGGATCGCCGCGGCGATGCAGGCCGAGGATTTCGCCGGCGCCATGGCCGCGATGGCCGCGCTGCGCGCGCCGATCGACGCTTTTTTCGAGTCGGTTCAGGTGAATACCGACAATCAGGTGGTGCGTCGAAACCGTTTGAACCTGCTGCACAGAATCCGCGAAATCTGTCTGCAAGTTGCCGATTTGACCCGCATCGAGGGGTAGCCGCGCGCCTGAACGACCACGATGCGTGCCTGAATACGCCGCTTGCGCCATGGCGCAAGCGGCGTATGCTGCACGCGAAAAGAAAGGTCGCTGCGGTGCAGAAACACATGAACCCCGCCGATTTTACCGAAATCACGGCGACGGCTGATATCAGTGCCGACCGCTATGGCGGACGGGCCAAATGCCTGCAACGGCTGATCCGCCTGGACATGCCGGTGCCGCAGACCGTCGCGCTGCCTTTCGACACGGTGCGCCGTGTCGCGGCGGGCCAGTTGCCCGATCCAGCGGCCTTGCTGTCAGTGTTCGGCGATGCGCCGCTGGTCTCGGTCCGACCGTCCAGCCAGGATTCGGACTGGGGCGGGCCGGGCGCGGTTCTGAACATCGGCATGAACGATACCCGTCACGCGGCGCTGTGCGATACCATTGGCGAGGTCGCGGCCAACACCCTGTATCTGCGATTCATCCAGGCCTATGCGGTTGAGGTGGCGCGTCTGGACCCGGACATGTTCGAGGAGGCGACACCCGACATCGAGGCGATTCACAAGGCGCTGCTGTCGTATCAAGAGGAAGCGGATGAGCCGTTTCCGCAGGACCCGGCCCAGCAATTGGCCGATGTGCTGCGCTCGATGGCGCGCGCCTGGGAAGGCACGACCGCGCGTCTGCTGCGTCAGGCGCGCGGCGCGCCGGCGGATGCGGGGCTGGGCCTGGTGGTGCAGCGCATGGCGATGGGGCTTGGCCCTGCGGAAAGCGGCTCGGGGGTGATTCGTTTCGTCAACGCCGCCACCGGCCGCAAACAGATCGCCGGGCGCTACCTGTCGCAAAGTCTGGGCCGCGCGGCGCTGGAGAACGAGGACGGCGTGCTTTTCCTGACCCGCGACAAGCGCGGTCCGGCGTTGGAGGATCGCTGCCCCGACCTGTTCGCCGAGCTGGTGAATCTGGGCGATACCTGCCGCCGCCATCTGCGTGAGGAAATGGAGATCGAGTTCACGATCGAGCAGGGGCGTCTGCGGATTCTGGATGCGGTGCGCGTTGCGCGCAGTGCGCGTGCCGATGTGCGGATCGCGGTTGCACTGGCCCAGGACGGGATCATCCCGCGCGCAGAGGCGGTGATGCGGATCGAGCCGCGCGCCCTGAATGAACTCCTGCACAGCCAGGTGGATCCGTCGGGGCCTCGCGACGTGTTCGCCTCGGGCATCGCTGCCAGCCCGGGCGCGGCGACCGGGCGCATCGTGTTCACCTCGGCCGCGGCGCAGGCCCATGCCGCGCGTGGCGAGGCTTGCGTTCTGGTCCGGCGTGAAACCGCGCCTGAAGATATCCGCGGGATGCACGCCGCCGCCGCGGTGCTGACCGAACGCGGCGGCATG
>JADQCD010000221.1 GCA_016278285.1 Actibacterium sp. | reverse complement strand
ACCCCCAGTCGCCCGTCGGCCCCGCGCCAGAGGCATGATCGCTTCGGGGCCCGCCTCCCCCATCAGGCCGGTGGCGCCGCGCATCGGGAAATAGGTGGGTCCGCTGACGATACCGCCGGTGGCGAAGGGCATCACCCGCCCCCGGGTGAACCCCGCGCCCTTTGCGAAGGGCACCACGCTGCCCATCAGCGCCTCTATACCGCCGGCCACCAACCCGCCGAAATGATCCTGAACCGGCTTGACTGCGGCGTTGTAGGCCGCCGCCGAGATCGAGGCGCCCATATCGCGCAGCGCATCGGACAATTTCGCACCGTCAAAGACCAGCCCCTCGAAGGCCGAGCGCAACCCGCGCCCCACCGCCCGCGACAGCGTGCCGACCTCGCGGCTGGTCAGCGTCACGCTCTCGCGCATTCGCACCATTTCCAGGTCGAAGGCTGCGGTCACCGCGCGGGCGTCGCCCAGCGTTTCCTCCAGAGCCGCGACCTGATCCTCGAAATCCTCCAGCTGGGGCATCATCCATCCTTTTCAGGTTCATCGGGAAAGGCGCGCGCCAGCTCTTCCAGCCGCGCGCGCCCCATCGGCGCCGGGCCGCTTCCGTGGCCCAGCATCATCAGCAGTTCCGCCGGGCTCAGCGCCCAGAAGATGGCCGGGGGCAGGCGCAAGCCGACCAGCCCCGCGCGCATCAGCCCGGGCCAGTCAAACCGCGCCATCGTCACCCGGCACCGTGAACGCCCGCGTCAACAGCTTCGCAGCCACCTGTGCGGCTGCCACCGGGCCGCCCGCGATTTCGGCACGCGCCAGATCGTCCGCGCTGCCCTGCCAGCCGCCGCCACGCAGCCCCGCCAGGATCAACGCCAGCACGTCGCGTGTGGCAAAGCGCCCGTCCTCGAATCTTTCGATCAGCGCCACCAGCGTGTCCTCGCCAAGCTGCGCCTCCATCTCGGCAAGCGCGCCCAGCGTCAGCTTCAGCACATGGCGCCGGCCATCCAGCACCAGCACCGCTTCGCCCGCGTAAGGATTGGCCATCACAGCGCCGTAAAGGTCAGCGCCCCGGCCGAGGCCAGGCTCAGTTCATAGGTCGCTTCGCCATCGTGACTGCCGGCATATTCGATCGCGCCGACCTGGAACGCGCCCTGCACGGTGCCGAAACCGGGGATTATGACCTGAAACTCCGGGGTCTCCCCATCAAAGAATATCTGCCGCGCACGTTCGTCCGTGCCGGCATCCTTGAACACGCCCGAGCCGCTGATCGCGGCCGATTTCACGCCCGCACCGGCCAGCAGTTCGCGCCAGCCGCCCTGGCTTTCAAGGCTGGTTACATCCACCTGCTCGGCGTTGAAGCTGATGCGCGTGGCGCGCAGCCCCGCGATGGTCTCGAACTGGCCGTCGCCGGTCAGGTCGAGCTTGATCAAAAGGTCCTTGCCGTTCTGGGCCACCATGTCTCTCTATCTCCGGATTGTTGGGTTCACTGGTCGTCGACCCGGGCGCGGAATGTCAGGTCGATACGGCGGATGTTTCCGTCGCCTTCCCGTCTGGCCCGTGCCCGGTCAAAGGTCAGGCTCACCAGCGCACCGCGGGCGAGCGTCAGATCGACATCCGTCAGCGCATCGGACACGGCGGCGGCCGCCGCCTTCGCCGCGCCGAATCCGGCCGTGCTCGACACCACGCTGACGGTGAATTTGTGCAATGCCCCGGCACCGGTCTTGTCCGACCGGTCGCGCGCGTCCTCGGGACCGAGGCTGACATAAAGCGGCGGCAGCGGACCCGGCGGCAGTGCGTCGTGAACGGCGCCATTCACCAGCGCATTCAGCACCGCGTCCCCCGCCAACCGCTGATAGATCGCCGCCTGCAAAGCGGCGGCAGCCCCATAGCTCATACCGCGCCCTCCTCTTCGGCATGACAGACAAGGTAATGGCCCTGCGCATCGGCCTCGGCCACGGCGAGGATGCGAAAGATCCGCGCGCCCTCGCGCAGCCGCTGCTCGGGACGGGGGCGTGACGGTGCGCCCGCCGGCGCGCCGCGCACGGTAATCCGATAGGGAACGCGGCTCAGCGCGCCACCCTCGCCCGCGCGTTCGCGCCCGGTGCGCGCGACCACCTCTGCCCACAGCGTGCCCAGTGCAGCCCAGCTTTCATCGAAACCGCCGGCACCATCCAGCGTGCGCAGCGGCTCTTCCAGCACCAGGCGCCGGCTGAGTTGCGGCAGGCGGCTCATCTGGCACCCCCGCCCAGCAACCGCACCGTGCGCCAGCGTTCCAGCAGGCCGGTCACGCCGAAGGGCATTCCGCCGTCGCCGAAGGCCGCCTCGGACCGGTGCGCGTGGTAATGCGCGGCCAGCAGGAAAACCGCCTGCGCCAGATCCGCGGGGACCGCCGCCCAGTCGGCACCGAACCCGGCCTCGAAGCCGATTTCGACCTTCCCGCCCAGCGGGATCGCGGGCAACGCAGTGCCTGCCGCGGCCAGATGCGGGCGGTGCGTGTCCTTCTCCAGGCGGTAAACTGACGGGTCCATGACCGTTTCACCGGCCTGCGCATCCACCACCTTGACCGGCCCCAGCGCGGTGACCGGCGCAACCGGCATCGGCTGTCGGTCGGCACCACGCCAGGCTGTCAACTGCCACAGGAAGCTGCGGGCCAGCAGCACCTTTCCGGTCCGCCCTTCGACCGCCGCCAACGCCGCGCGCAGCAGTTCCTCAAGCAGGGCATCCTGCGCTGCCTCATCGGCAAACCCGGTCCCCAGCCTCAGGTGGTCCCGGAACGCGACAACCGGCAGCGCCGCTGCGGGCACCGTGGTCTGCTCGGTCAGTATCATCTCGAAAATCTCCATCTCCGCCGTCCGGAAATCTGACGCGCGCCCCCGGCATTGCTCGGACGGAGGGAGCAGCTAGACAATGCCGGGCCTGTCCGGCGCGCGCCAAGGGACGCCCCGCCGAAACGGCACGCCCCGGTTCCCGCCGGCGTTACGCCACCGAGAATTTCAGAAGCTTGATCGCCGCGAAATCGCTGACATCGCCGCCCACGCGCTTGGTCGCGTAGAACAGGACATGCGGCTTGGCCGAGAACGGGTCGCGCAGCACCCGCAGGTCGGGGCGCTCGGCCACGGTATAGCCCGCGCCGAAATCGCCGAAGGCGATCGCCGTCGTCCCCGAGGCGATGTCGGGCATGTCCTCGGCGATCAGCACCGGATACCCCAACAGGCGCGCAGGCTCGCCCGCCGCCAGGCCGTCCGACCACAGGAAACGCCCGTCCGCGTCCTTCATCTTGCGCACCACGCCCGCGGTCTTGGAGTTCATGACGAACCCAGCCCCCGCCCGGTATTGCGCGCCCAGCGCATAGACCAGATCCAGGATCGCATCGGCCGGCGATACCGCATCGAAATCGCCGTCGGTGCCGGTCGCAATATAGCCGATATTGCCCCAGGACCAGCCGGCATCGGCAACTTGCGTATGGGTCAGAAAACCGGTGGGCTTGTCCACGCCGTCACCGTTGATGAAGGCCGCGGCCTCGGCCCGGGCGAACTTGTCGGCGATGCGGCCCGCCAGCCAGCCCTCGATATCGAAGGCGCTGTCGTCCAGCAGGCGCTGACTGATCTTGGGCAGCGCCGACAGTTCGTGCAGCGGGATCGTCACGCGATCGATCTGCGGCGTCGCGGTCTCGGTCAGCACCGCGGTTTCGCTGGCCCAGCCCGAGCCGAAATCGGCATGGTCGACCAGCACGTCATAAGAGGTCGCCTCGACGCTGACCACCTGGGCCACCGAGCGGATCGAGGCGGTGGATTTCAGCACCGACTTGACGGTTTCCGCGGTCTGCGGATCGACAAGATATCCCCCCTCGGCGGCGACGGCGGTGCTCATCGCCTTGCCCTCCAGTTGCAATCCGCGCAGCGCATCGTCGTCACCCGAGCGCAGATAACCGGCAAAGGCCTTCTGGTGCGGCGCCTCGGTCTCGGCGGCGGCGGCAAGGGCAGGACGCCCGGCGATAAGGGATTTCCGGTCCAGCATGGTCAGTCGCTCTTCCTGTTTGTGAAGCCTTGATTTGATGTCGTCCTGAAAGGTTCTGAAATCACTCAGAAACCCGTTCAGAGCCGATTTTACATCCGCCACGGGCGCGTCATCGCCCGATGGTCTGGTCTCGCTGTGGGTCATGTCTCGATCCTGTCTCAGAGGGTCCGGGAACCGGGCCGCGCCCCGGTCATTTCCTGGCGGGCGCCCTGCAGGGCCTCCGCCATGTCACGCAGCAGTGCGACGGCGGTGTCATCCGCCTTGGCGCCCACCCGCGCATCGGGAAGCATCGGAAAGGTCACCAGTGACACCTCCCAAAGCTCCAGCTCGCTCAGCAGGCGACGCCCGCCTGAATCCTTTTCCGCCCTCCTTGTGCGATAGCCGATCGACAGCCCGTCGATCGCCCCCGCGGCCAGCAAGGCAGCCGCCTCGCGGCCCCGTGCCACCTCGGTCAGGATGCGGCCCTTGACGTAAAGCCCGGTGCTATCCTCGCGCACCTCGTCCCAAACGCCGATCGGTTGCGCCGGGTCATGCTGCCACAGCATCTTCACCCGCCGCCCGCCACCCCGCAGCCCCCTGAGCGAGCGGGCATAGGCACCCGCCTGCACCACATCGCCGCCCTGATCGGCCTTGCCGAACACGGACGCGTAACCCTCCACCAGGGTTCCGCCCTCCGCCTCGACGAAATTCTCCAACCGGCAGAACTTTCGTTCCAGCTCCAGATCCATGTCCTTCATGCCTGCCTTTCCTTTCATGGCGCCACACTCAGCAATGAACTTGCCCCCTGGATCAGGACCACGGCCGCCACGCCGTAGACGGCCAGCCAAAGACGCCTTTCCATCCGCTCCAGACCCGCTTCGATATTCGTCAGGCGGTATTCCAACGCCGCCCAGCGTTCCTGCGCGACCCGCTCATTGGCCTCGATTCGCTCGTTCGCCACATCGAAAGGCGCATAAAGGAATTTCGACCCGCTCCGCTCCGCCATCGCGCTCATTCGTCCTCCGCCAGCCTGGGCAACCCCAGCATCGCGCGCTTCTCGGAATCGGTCAGGAAACCGGCCTCGGCCACCCGGCGCCACTGCGCCTCGCGTTCGGCCGCCAGCGCCGGCACCTGGTCCAGGTCCGGGGTCAGGTCCACCCGCTCACCCGAAAAGCGGCTCAGGAACTCCGACACAGCCACCACCACCCGGGTGGCCAGCGGCAGAACCGTCAGCCGGTAAAAGGCGCGGTTGGCCTCCTGGTAATTGGCATAGGTGGCATCCCCCGGGATCCCCAGCAGCATCGGCGGCACGCCGAAGGCCACGGCGATCTCGCGCGCCGCCGCCTCCTTGGTCTTCTGGAACTCCATGTCCGACGGGCTGAACCCCATCGGCTTCCAGTCAAGCCCGCCTTCCAGCAACATCGGACGCCCGGCATTCACCGCGCCCTGGTGATAGGACGCCATCTCGTCCTGCAAGCGCAGATATTGCTCCTCGGTCATCGCGGCCTGTCCGTCCGCCCCGCGATAGACGATCGCCCCCGAGGGCCGCGCGGCATTGTCCAGCAGCCCCTTCGACCAGCGCGAGGCGGCGTTGTGCACATCCACCGCCATGGCCGCCGCCTGCAATGGCGACAATCCGTAATGGTCGTCCTGCGGATGGAAGCTCTTGATGTGGCAAACCGGCGGCGCGACGGCGGTCATGTCGAACCGGTGCTTGCGTCCGCCCACCGCATATTCATAGGCCACCGGCCAGCCATCGGCCCCGGCGATCAGGCGCATCCGGTCAGAACGCAGCACATGCAACTCCAGCGGCACCCCCCTCTCGCCGCCCGCCGCCTCGAGATAGCCATTGCCGCTCAACAGCAGCTGACCGAACAGCGCCTCGAACAGCTCCGCCCTGCCCTGTGCCGGGTTCGGCCGCCGAACCAGATCCAGCACCGGGTGCCGGTCATAACGCCGCTCGGCGTCCTGGCACACCAACGGCACAGCCGCCGCCGCCTCGGCGATCAGCTTGACCGACCGGAATCCCACCGGGTTGCCGGAAAAACCGCTTCGTGTCAGCGAGACGGCGTCGCGCGGACTCCAGGCGACGCGGCCCGAACCGGCCCATGCCACCACCGGACCGGTTGCGCTCGCCTTCTTCTCAGGCGCGTCCTGCGCCGCGCGCCGAAACAGGTTGAATACCATCTGCATCTCTCCTCGATCGTCTTGCGCCACGAAAAAACCCGCCCCGGACACGGGACGGGTCGCACAACCGTCGGTCTTCATCTTGCCCGAAATACTCCCGCCGGAGGCCCGCTCAGAGCGTTCGCACCCGCGGCCGGCGCCAATGCGCCGCCGGCTCGATCATCAATGCGTGCAGCGCCCAGACCAGCGCGTCCACCCGATCCGGCGAGCCGCCGCCCTGAAAGCCCTGCACCGTCATCCGGCACATCTGATCCTCCAGCGCCGTCAACCCCGGCAAGTGCTTCACACGCCCCTGTTCATAAAGCGCGGCGGCCGGCTCGGCGCGCGCCGCCTTGCCCTTGCTGGCCCGCACCGCACGGAACGGCACCAGCGGATCGATCTGCCGGATCACGCTCTCGACCAGATCACCGCCCTGGTTCACCTCGGCCACCAGGCGCTCGGCGCCGTGCCGTTCCATCGCCGCGATCGCCGCCCCGGCCCAGACATTGGGCGACGCGGCGCAAACGCTCACATCCTCCAGAACAACGGCCCGCCAATCCTGCGGCGGGCCTTGCGTCGTTGCTCCCACCACGAGGATACCGCATTCGTCGGATGACGTCCCGCCGGTCACCGGCGGGTCCACCGCCACCACGATCCGGTCCAGCGGCGGGCTGTGCTCCAGCCGCGCTGCCTCCAGCCCGGAAAGGGTCCACAACGCGCCCTCGGCATCTTCCAGCAGTTCACCGTCCAACTCCTGCCGGCCAAGCCGGCTGCCGGCATAGCGCGCCCGCACCTCGTCCAGGAACGACGCGGCCAGATAGGCCCTGTTCGCCTCGGTGGGCGCGTGGGTGGACACCGTCGAGGGGGCATTCAGGATCGCCTTCAGCACCGGCAGGTTCTTCGGTGTGGTCGTCACGCATTGGCGGGGGGCCGGGCCCAGGCGCAGACCGAACTGCAACATGTCCCAGGCCTCCTCGGCCCGCTTCCACTTGGCAAGCTCGTCCACCCAGGCCGCGTCGAATTGCGGGCCGCGCAGGCTCTCGGGTTCATGCGCCGAGAATACCTGCGCCACCGCGCCGTTGGGCCAGACCAGGCGTTTGCGCGTCGCCTCCCAGCGCGGGCGGCGATCGGGCGGCGAACAGGCCAGAATGCCGCTGTCGCCGAACACCATCACCTCGCGCGCCCGCTCGATCGTCTCGCCGACAAGGGCCACCCGCCGCGCCGCGCCGGGGTCCAGCGGCCGCGATCCTTCGACCTGGGACCGCACCCATTCGGCGCCGGCGCGCGTCTTGCCGGCCCCACGACCGCCCAGAACCACCCAGCTGCGCCATTCGCCATCCGGGGGCAACTGGTGCGGCTGCGCCCAGAATTCGAACAGATAGGGCAGCGCCAGCAACGCCCCCTCACTCAGCCCCTTCAGGAAGCTCTCCTGCTCCTCGGGCGGCGCGGAGGCAAGCCAGTCTGCGCCCGATCTCAGCGCGCGCATCGTCGATGTCGAGGGCGTAGTCATGGGCAACGCCGCTTTCAGATCTGATCCGTTTTGCAAGTCGGTTCCTTTCTTCAAAGGCCGCATGCGCCGCGCGGTTCAGATCGCCCAGCGCGCCCTTCAAATCCCTGGCCCGGGCCGAGTTGCCCTCGGCCACGTCCCTGATGATGTCGTTCAGCGCCGTGATCGAGCGCCGATAATGCTCTTCCGCGGCGTCCAGCACTGCCTGTGCCGCCGCGTTGCCCCCTTGTGGGAAAATCGCTGTCATGTGGTCGTCGCCTGCCCTCTCATGCCGCCCCGCACGAGCGAAATGAAAAAGCGGCCGCGGGGTCACCCCCTGGCCGCTTGCCCACTTCTTCTAGCTTGCCGTGGACCCTACCCGGCACCGTCCAGAAAGTCAAGAAATTTATTTTTAACAATAAGTTAACATGAGAGGGAACGTCCGGTCAGCCCCTGCGGGCGCGCACGAAAAAACGGCGCCCCCGCAGGGGCGCCGCCTTGAATCCGGTCGTCGGAACAATCGCTTAGGACGCGTCCGTGATGAACTTGACGGCATCGCCAAAGGTCTGGATGGTCTCGGCCGCATCGTCCGGGATCTCGATGCCGAACTCTTCCTCGAACGCCATGACCAACTCGACGGTATCTAGGCTGTCGGCGCCCAGGTCGTCGATGAACGAAGCGTTCTCGACCACCTTGTCC
>JADQCD010000250.1 GCA_016278285.1 Actibacterium sp. | reverse complement strand
GACCACTCCACCGGGTCCATCGGCGATTGTCCCGACGGCGGCTCGAGAACGCGCAGGATGGTCAATCGCGCCCCCGTCGCCATGGCCACTGCGGCGGCGTACGCCAACACGGCATCCGCAAAGGATGATGTGTCGACACAGGCCAGGACATTGCGAAGGGCCTGGTGACTCGCTTGCGTGCCCGGCGCCAACGCCACCGTCTTTTCCTGCTTCAGGGGTTCAGGCTGTTGCATTTTACACTCCCTGCCACGACTATGCAGTAATCGAAGATCCAGCGAGTGACGTGGCCCGGTTCTCCGAACGGAACGTTTGAAGGCCACCTGCCTTGCATCGCTCAGGAAAGAGCGACACTATTCAAGATTCGCTGGTTTTTCATTTTACGTTGAGCAAAAGAATTTGGAGTTGATCCAAATCAGTCGTTGCAGACTCTTATGGCTCCAGTCGGTCAGCAGTCGGAGGCTTCAGAGCATTCGATAATCAGGATACCACAAAGTCCGTCGAACCGCCATCAACCGCAGAGCGCTACCTCAGGTTGAAGCGTTTGCCTGGCGTCGCCCGACGCATGGTTGGGTGATGCGGTTCAAAGATCGACCCGTCTGAGCCGCAGGGCGTTGCTGATGACCGAGACCGACGACAGGCTCATGGCCGCCGCAGCGATCATCGGCGAGAGCAGAAGGCCGGTGACGGGGTAGAGCAGCCCGGCCGCGATCGGCACGCCAAGCGTGTTGTAGGCGAAGGCGAAGAACAGGTTCTGCTTGATGTTGCGCAGGGTGGCACGGGCGAGCTTGCGCGCCCGCACGATGCCCATGAGGTCACCGCCCAGCAGGGTGATGCCGGCGCTTTCCATCGCCACGTCCGCGCCGGTGCCCATGGCGATGCCGACATCGGCAGCGGCGAGCGCGGGGGCGTCGTTCACCCCGTCACCCGCCATGGCGATCTTGTGGCCCTCGCTTCGCAACCGGTCGATCAGATCCTTCTTGGCCTCGGGCAGGATGCCGGCGCGCACCTCGTCGATGCCCAGCTTGCCCGCGACCGCCTGCGCCGTGCGTTGGTTGTCGCCCGTGGCCATGATGACGCGCAGCCCCTGGGCATGAAGTTCCCTGATTGCCTGTGCTGTCGACTCCTTGATCGGGTCGGCCACCGCCACGATGCCCACAAGCGCGTCATCGACCGCGATGAACATGGCCGTCTTGCCCTCAGCGCGCAGGGTGTCGGCCTTTGCCTCGGCCTGCGCGGAGTCAAGTTCCATCTCCTGCATCATCGCCGCATTGCCGAGCGCCACCGCACGGCCCCCAACCTTGCCGCGCACGCCCTTGCCAGTGACGGCATCGAAGTCTGTGGCTTCCTTCCGCGGCGCACCCTGTGCCTCAGCGCCCTCGACGATTGCTTCCGCGAGCGGGTGTTCGGAGCCACGCTCCAGCGCCGCGGCGAGCGACAGCAGGTCCGTCTCGCTCAGATCGCCAAGCGTCACCGTATCCGTCAGCTTCGGCCTGCCCATGGTCAGGGTGCCGGTCTTGTCCACGATCAGCGTGTCGACTGCCGCCATCCGTTCCAGCGCCTCGGCATCCTTGATCAGCACGCCCGCCTGCGCGCCGCGCCCCGCCGCCGTGGTGATCGAGATGGGCGTCGCCAGTCCCAGCGCGCAGGGACAGGCGATGATCAGGACGGACACCGCAGAAGCGATGGCGAAGACCAGCGCGGGTTCGGGGCCGAAGGTCATCCATACTATGAAGACGAAGACCGCCACCGCGACCACCGTCGGCACGAATACCGCCGACACGCGGTCGGCCAGACCCTGGATTGGTGCGCGCGAGCGGCGCGCGTTCGACACCATGGTCACGATCTGTGCCAGCACCGTATCGGCCCCGACCTTGTCCGCCTCGATCACGAGGCTGCCGTTCTTGTTGATCGTGGCTCCGGTCACCGCATCGCCCGGACCCTTTTCCACTGGCATCGACTCGCCGGTCAGCATGCTCTCGTCCAGGGAAGACCGGCCTTCGATCACCCTGCCGTCGACTGGCACCGCATCACCGGGGCGCACGCGGAGCCGGTCGCCCTCCATGATGTTCTCCAGCGGGGCGTCATATTCCGTACCATCGGTCAGGATGCGCCGCGCGGTCTTCGGCGCGAGGTCCAGAAGCGCACGGATCGCGTCGCCCGTGCGCTCGCGTGCGCGCAGTTCCAGCACCTGGCCCACGAAGACCAGCGCCACGATCACCACCGCCGCTTCGAAATAGGTGCCGACGCCGTGACCCATCCGGTATTGTTCCGGAAACAGGCCCGGCAGGAAGGTCGCGAACAGCGAATAGACATAGGCCGCCGCCACGCCAAGGCTGATCAGCGTCCACATGTTGGGGCTGCGGTTCACGATGGATTCCCAGCCGCGCTTGAAGAACGGCAGTGCCGCCCAGAGCACGATCGGTGTGGCCAGCACGAATTCCAGATAGCTGGCATTCTGATGCCCGATCCAGTCGCGCACCGGCAGCGCCACCAGTTCGCCCATCGTCAGGACGATGAGCGGCACCGCTGCTGCTGCCGAGATCCACATCCGGCGGGTGAAGTCGGTCAGCTCCTCGCTGGGCTCATCGGTCGGCACCATCGGCTCGAGCGCCATGCCGCAGATCGGGCAGGACCCTGGCGCGTCGCGGACGATCTCGGGGTGCATCGGACAGGTGTACTGGACGTTGGCCGGTGCGGCCTTCTTCTGCCCGGCCGCCCGGCCCGAGGCGTAGAACCAGGGATCGGCCTTGAACTTCGTCTGGCATTTCTCCGAGCAGAAATGGAAGGTCTCGCCCTGGAACTCGGCGTGTCGCCCATCCGGCTTCACCGCGACCGTCATTCCGCAGACTGGGTCCTTCGCCGTCTCGGTCCCCGCCGGGATGTCGGGCGCCGCGTGATGATGATCGTGCTCCATGGTCTGCCAGCCTTTCGGTCTCTCGTTTCAGCTTGCGGCTTCCAGCGGTTGGAAGCTCAAGCCCTTTTCAATGGTGGTCGGGGGCGCCTTCCCTGACCGGATTGCGCGCCAGGAAAACCCGTATGAACAGGAATACGATCGCCATGCCGACGATGCCGATCACGACGATGAGCGGATCGGACTGCCATTTCATCGCGGCGAAGGCTGCCAGCACCACCGCGTCCAGCGCGATGGCCGTCAGCAGCACCCAGCCTTGCGCGCCGATCTCCGCGCGCAAGTGCCGGAACACGCCGACGTGGATGATGATGTCCATCACCAGGTAGAAGAACGCCCCGAGCGAGGCGATCCGGCTGAGGTCGAAGAAGACTGTCAGAAAGCCCGCGATCACCACGGTATAGACGAGTGTGTGGTCCTTGATCGTGCCCGGCATCCCGAAATGGCTGTGCGGGATCATCTTCATGTCGGTCAGCATCGCCAGCATCCGCGAGACGGCGAAGACGCTGGCGATCAGGCCCGAGGCCGTGGCCACCAGCGCAAGCGCCACCGTGAGGAAAAAGCCGGTCTGCCCGAGGGCGGGCTGGGCCGCTTCGGCCAGCGCGTAGTCCTTCGCCGCCACGATGCGATCGAGCGGCAGGCTCGAGCCGACCGCGAAGGCTACCAGCAGATAGACGACGACGCAGATGGCGATGGACCAGACGATGGCGCGGCCGACGTTGCGGTGCGGATCGGTGATCTCCGCACCGCTGTTGGTGATGGTCGTGAACCCCTTGAAGGCGAGGATCGAGAGCGCGACCGAGGCCACGAAGCCGCCGGCGCCCAGGTCTCCGCCAGTGGCTTCGAACGAAAAGCCACTTGCCCAAAGCCCCGCCGCGCCGAACAACGCGATGCCACCCACCTTCAGCACAGCCATGACGATGGACAGAAGCCCGACCGACCGGTTGCCCGAGATGTTCACGAGATAAGCGAAGACAATCAGCGCGACGCCGAGAACCGGTACCAGAACGCTGTCCGGATCGCCGCCGAACGCCCGCAGCGTGTAGGTGCCGAATGTGCGCGCGACGAGGCTTTCGTTGATCACCATCGACAGAGCCATCAGGAGTGCAGCACCCGCCGCGACCGTCGTCGGGCCGTACGCCTTCTTCAGGATCATCCCGATGCCGCCCGCTGACGGATACGCGTTCGACATCTTGATGTAGGTGTAGGCGCTGAACGCGGTCACGATGGCGCCGCCGACGAACGAGAGCGGGAAGAGCGGTCCGGCAAGCTCGGCGATCTGTCCGGTCAGCGCGAAGATGCCCGCGCCGATCATCACGCCGGTTCCCATGGCCACTGCGCCCGGCAGGGTAATGCTGTTCTTCTCGTAATCGCTTTTCGTCATGGATTTTCCTTTTCAGGCTTTTGCCGCAGCGCCACCCAGAGCAGCGGCAGCCCCGTCACAAGCCCTAGTCCGAGCACCGCCCATGTCGCGCGCCCGGGGTCTCCGCTAACCGCCTCACCGCCGAAATGGGCCAGCAGGAAGCTTGCCGGGATGATCCCCGCCAATGTTGCGAAGGCGAAACGCCAGGCGTGCAATCGGCTCAGTCCGGCCGCGTAGCTGATCATGTCGAAGGACACGAAGGGCATCAGGCGGCTGGCAAAAACCGTCGCCGTCAAGGCGGTCTGCGAGCCGAGAAGCCCGGCATCGACCCGATCGCCGAACACCCGCCGCAAGACATCATGCCCCAGAAACCGTCCGAGACCGAAGGCGATCAGCGCCCCGAGCTCGGCGCCGATGACGACCTGCACGGTTCCCCAGAGATGTCCGTAGGCCGCTCCGGCCGCGAGTGCGATCGGCGCGCTCGGGATCGGGCCGGCCACGACCGCAAGGGTCATGAGCGTGACGATCAGGACCGGCCCCCAGAGACCGGCGCGCGCCACCAGCTTTTCCAGATGCTCGACGTCCAGAAGGCTGCGCGCCTCGGCGAATACCGAAGGCGCGAACTGCCACACAGCGAGCAGTCCGATCCCGAGGATCGCAAAGCTCGTGAGGATGGCGGCGCGCAGGCTCATCTCAGATCGCCGCGACGGCCTTCGCCAGGAGGTCGCGCACCTCGCCCGCGACGGCCGTCAGCTCGGCGTTCTCGATCGCCTGCATCGACGCCACAGGGTCGATGGCGCTGACCTCGACGCCGTCCTCGACCTCGCGCAGGATGACGTTGCAGGGCAGCATCGCGCCCACCCGCGGTTCGATCCCGATGGCCTGATGCGCCATCTTCGGGTTGCAGGCCCCGAGGATGCGGTAGGCCGGCATCTCGACATCGAGCTTCTTTTTCATCGTCGCCTTGACGTCGATCTCGGTCAGCACGCCGAAGCCATGGTCCGCCAGCGCCTTGCGTGTGCGGGCTTCGACATCGCCGAACGTGCTGTCTTTGAAGAGTCGGTTGATCGTGTAGCTCATGAGCGTCCCCCTTGGTTGTTTGAATGTCGACGCCGGCTCTGCCGACGCAGTGATGAGGGGCCGGATCTGACGTTCGCGGCGAGCATCCGGAACGCCCTGCGCCAGCCCATGTCCGCGACATGGCACCTGAAAGCAGGGTCCCGAGATTGATCCAGATCAGGGCGCGGTGATTATTCAGCTAATATATGAGCATGTAATGGCAATTATCGCCAACCAAAAGGATAAGCCGGATGAAAACCAGAAGCTTTGCGGTGGCTACCAGCCTCATCGCAGCAACAATCGCAACAGTGCATCCTGCAATCGCGCAGGTCGGGGAAATTCCGGATCGCGGCGCCCCTTACTTCTACGGACATGACATGATGTGGGGTGGCAGCCAATGGGGAGGATTCGGCATGATACTCGGACCGATCTTCATGATCCTGATCGTGGTCGCCATCATTGCGGGAACTGTGTTCGTCATACGGCACTTTGGCGGTCCGGCCATGACCGGCGGCAGTCATGTGGCCCATGATCGGGCCTTAGGCCTGCTCAAGGAACGCTATGCCAAGGGCGAGATCGACAGTAAGGAATTCGAGGAACGCAAGCGACTACTGGCCGATTGACCGGCCTTCCCTCTCTTCACGGGTGGCCTGTCATCAGGTACCCGGCCTGCGTATCGAAAGACCGGAATGAAACGACGCCAGTTCCTGACCTCATCCTCTGCCACACTCCTGACTGCGGGTATCCTGTCCTCCTTGACTACGCGGCGCGCCCTTGCCCAAGGCACCGCACCCTTGGTGCGTCTGTCCATGCCGCCGCTGCTCGACACGCGGGCGACGGGCCGCCTGTCCTTGACAGCGATGGCCAGCAGCAAGAGATTTCTTGACGGACCCGCGACTGCAACCGTCGGGTTCAACCAGGATTATCTGGGGCCGACGATCCTTGTGCAGAACGGCGACCTTGCGACCGAGGTCACCAACACGCTGGACGAGCCTGTCAGCGCCCATTGGCATGGTCTTCTGGTGCCGGGAGAACATGATGGCGGTCCGCACCTCGCCATTGCGCCCGGTGCGACATGGCGGCCGGAAATGAGGATCACTCAAGATCCGGCAACCGTTTGGTATCACTCACATATTCATCATCGAACCGCGGAGCAGGTGTATTTTGGTCTGGCGGGTGTCATCCATGTCACTGACGGACGAGACGATCAGCGCGGTCTTCCTTCGGAATATGGCGTGGATGATCTGACGCTGGTACTCCAGGATCGTCGGTTCGATTCAGCGGGGGGGATAGTCTATGACCCTTCGATGATGGACGTGATGCACGGGTTTGCGGGCAACCGGATGCTCGTCAACGGACAGGCGGGCGCGACAGCGGTCGTGCCGGAAGGGATTGTCCGGCTGCGGCTGTTGAACGGGTCAAACGCGCGCATCTACACGCTGTTTTTCGACGACACGCGGCCGATGCACCTTGTGGCGACGGATGGCGGCTACCTGCCGGCACCGGTGGCACTGGAGGTGCTGCGGCTTGCACCCGGCGAACGGGCCGAAATCCTCGTCGATTTCGCCACAGGTGGTGCGCCGGTGCTGCTCAGCGATCCCGTCCAGCCCTATGGTATCCTGCAATTCGAGAAAGACCCCTCATTGACCGCGCGGATCACGCGCCTGCCGGACCGGCTTGACGGCGCACCCGAGGATCTGTCGGGCAAGGAGGTCAGGACCCGGCAGATTTCGCTCGATATGGGCATGGGCGGCATGATGATGGGCGGGGGCGGCATTGCCATCAACGGCCGCCCCTTCGACATGAACAGGATCGACTTCGAGGTGGCGCTTGGGTCGGTCGAGCGCTGGCATGTGCGTAGCACGATGGTCGCCCACCCGTTCCACGTCCACGGCGTGCGGTTCCGGGTGGCGTCCGAGAACGGCGCGCCGCCGCGACCTGAAAACACCGGGTGGAAGGATACCGTTCTGGTTCCCGGCGAGGCCGAGATCCTTGCCCGCTTCGACCAGCCCGCGAGCCCTGAGACACCGCTCATGTTCCACTGCCACATCCTCGAACATGAAGACGCTGGCATGATGGGGCAGTTCACGGTGAGCTGATAGCAGATCCGCGAGCAAGTTCGGCGTCGAGATGTGGGCTGCCCCTCAAGACCATCGCTAAGGGGTTCTTACTCGACCGATCTCATTGTCTGCTCGTCGGTCAAGAACCATTTGTGCGCTTTGCCAGTCATCCTGGTTTTCGAACAGTCCGCGCTTTCGCTTCTCTCCTGTCCGTCGATAACGTGCGCCATGAATTCAAGCCCGATCGGCATGACGAACGGAAGAAGCGAAAGGACGCAGATATGATCCATGGATACAGAAACGAATCCGGGCGGCTGCGCCCGGTGGATGGAGAGTCGGAGCCGCTCGATACGGTGGTCTGGCTCGACCTCGTCAACCCCGCCGACGCGGAAGAGGTCGACATCGAGAAACGCCCGGGAATCGACGTTCCGACCCGGGAGGAGAAGGAGGAAATTGAGATCTCTTCGCGCCTCTAAAACGAAGATGGCGCGGCGTTTATGACCGCGACGTTGCCGGCGCAAGCCGATGGCGACAATCCCCAGATGCTGCCCGTCACTTTCGTGCTCGCCGCCAACCGTCTTATCACGGTGCGCTACCACGAACCGCGGGCATTCCAGACGTTTCCGCAGCGCGCCGAGAAGGTGCAGATGGGCTGCGAGACCGGCGAAGGCGTTCTTGTGGCCTTGCTGGAAGCGATCGTTGACCGGCTTGCGGATATCCTCGAACGGGCCGGACGCGAGATCGATGCTATCTCCCGCGATATTTTCCGGCACAAGGGCGCCAAGCCGAGCAAAAGTCAGGATTTTCAGAAGGTTCTGGAAAGCATTGGCCTGTGAATCGGCATGCAAAAGTGACCCACTTGGGTGGGTTATGATCATCTAAAACTGACCCGCCTGCATTGTTAACATCCGTGCGCTTTGGCACGGAGGAAGAGCAGGTGTTATTGATGGAAACGGCACTGAAGGTTCGTGGCTGGATCTTGGGCGACGGCCGCAGCATCCGGGCTGTGGCACGCGAGACTGGGATCTCACGGACGACGATCAGGAAGTATCTGAAGGACCCGGAGC
>JADQCD010000118.1 GCA_016278285.1 Actibacterium sp. | reverse complement strand
GCGCAATGCCTCGCGCACGGTGGTCTGCCTGACCTCGGTGCCTTCGGGCCAGTCCGGCTCGGCGCTGGCCGCCGCGGCCTTTGGCGCAGCCGGGGCAGGGGCGGCGGGTGCCTTTTCTTCCTCTCCATCGTCACTTGCGCTGGCCGGCTCGGGCGCCGGGGCAGAGGAAATCTCGACCGCATCGGCATCCTCGCCTTCCTCGACCAGAACGGCGATGGGCGTGTTGACCCTGACGCCTTCGGAGCCTTCCTCGACCAGGATCCTGCCGACGATCCCTTCATCGACGGCTTCGAATTCCATCGTGGCCTTGTCGGTCTCGATCTCGGCGATGATGTCGCCCGAGGAAACGGTGTCACCCTCTTTCACGAGCCATTTCGCAAGCGTGCCTTCCTCCATCGTGGGAGAGAGGGCGGGCATCAGAATTTCGGTTGCCATGTCGTCTGTCTCCCTCAGGCTTCCTGCGGCACTTCGGTGGCGTAGATGTCGGTCCACAACTCATCAAGCGCGGGCTCGGGGCTTTCCTTGGCGAATTCGGCGGCCTCGTTCACGATATCCTTGATCTCCTTGTCGATCGCCTTGAGGTCGTCCTCGGATGCGTGCTTGCCCTGAAGCAGCAGATCGCGCACATGCTCGATCGCGTCGCGTTCCTCGCGGATCTTCTGCACTTCCTCGCGGGTGCGGTATTTCGCCGGGTCGGACATGGAATGCCCGCGATAGCGATAGGTCTTGATTTCAAGGATATAGGGCCCCTTGCCGGCGCGGCAGTGCGCCACGGCCTTCTCGCCGGCGGTCTTGACGGCCAGCACGTCCATGCCGTCCACTTCCTCGCCGGGAATGCCATAGGCCGCGCCCCGTTCCCACAGGGAAGGCGATTTGGTGGATCGCTTGACGCTGGTGCCCATCGCATACTGGTTGTTCTCGATCACGAACACCACGGGCAGGTCCCAAAGCTCGGCCATGTTGTAGGTCTCATAGACCTGGCCCTGGTTGGCCGCGCCGTCGCCGAAGTAGGTGAAGGTAACGCGGTCATTGCCCAGATACTTGTCGGCGAAGGCCAGCCCGGCGCCGATGGGCACCTGCGCGCCGACGATGCCATGCCCGCCATAGAAATGCCGCTCCTTGCTGAACATGTGCATCGAGCCGCCCTTGCCTTGCGAATAGCCGTCGGCGCGGCCGGTCAGCTCGGCCATTACCCCCTTGGGGTCCATGCCGCAGGCCAGCATGTGCCCGTGGTCTCGATAGCTGGTGACGCGCTTGTCACCTTCTTCGGCGGCCGCTTCCAGCCCGACGACGACCGCTTCCTGCCCGATATAAAGATGGCAGAAACCACCGATCAGACCCATCCCGTAAAGCTGCCCGGCCTTTTCCTCGAATCGGCGGATCAGAAGCATCTCGCGATAGAATTTCAGAAGCTCTTCTTTTGAAGTATTTGATTTGTTTGCTGATTTTCGCGTGGCCATATGGCAGGCTCCCCCCGGTCACGGGTAATAGTTTAGTATTAAACCATTCATAGCAAAAGCACGCCGCGATTTCGAGCGTGAATTCCCCCGCGCCGGGATGTCCGGACCGGCCGGTCAACGGATGACGATTTCGTCGGGGCGGATCAGGCCCAGAATCTCGCGAGCCTGTTCGTCCAGCAGGTCGAGGTCCAGGTATTCGTCGGAAAGCCGCTTCGTGCGGTTTTTCATCACGGCAAGCTGTGCCGAAAGTTCGGCGCGTTCGGCGCGCAGCTTGCCGGCCTCGGCCTCGATCTGGATGCGGCGAAACAGCCCGTAATCGCCCTGCACCGCAGCGAAGGTGAAATAGGTTCCCAGCACAAACATGATCGCGGAATAGATCATCAGTCCAAGGGCGGGCCGCTTGTTACGGTATACGTTCATGATTTCTGCCTCTGGGCCGCCTCTCGCGGGCGGATCACCCGAGAATGACATATCGCCATGCGCTTGTGAATCCCTTGTCTCGGGGTTTTCTGCGGTGCGATCAGTTGTAACATCGACGTATCCCTGGGCCGGAGGACGTCATGAACGAACCGAAAAGCATGCTGGAGACGCATGCGGTCGAAAACCAGCCGCCCGCGCGAGGGGACGGCGATCTGTGGGCTGATGACGCGGCGCTGCGGGGTCACATGAACCTCTCCGCCCTGCCGGCCGGCATCGGCGCGGTGCTGGGGCAGGCCGCGACACGGGTCCTTGGCCGCGAGGCCAACCGGCACCCACCCGAGGCGGTTCCTTTCGATGCCGGCGGCCGCCGCCTGGACGAGGTGCATTTCCACCCCGCCTATCATGCCTTGATGACGCTGGGTCTGGAGGCCGGATATGCCGCCGGCCCCTGGACCGGCGGGCGCCATGCATCCCATGCCGCGCTGGTATACATGCTCAGCCAGGTCGAGCCGGGCGTCTGCTGTCCGATGACGATGACCTATGCTGCCATCCCCGCGCTGGCGGCGGATGCGGATCTGTCCGCACGTTGGCGCCCGAAACTGACCGCCGCCTGTTATGATCCGGCGATCGCGGCGCTGTCGCAAAAGCGCGCGGCGACCATTGGCATGGCGATGACCGAGAAACAGGGCGGCTCGGACCTGCGGGCCACCAGCACCCGCGCCGTGCCGGACGGAGCGGGCTATCGACTGACCGGGCACAAGTGGTTCTGTTCGGCGCCGATGTCCGACGGCTTTCTCACGCTTGCACAGGCGCCTGGGGGGCTGACCTGTTTCGTTGCGCCCAGATGGCTTGAGGATGGAACGCGCAACCCGATCCACCTGATGCGACTGAAGGAAAAGCTGGGAAATCGCGCCAATGCTTCGGCCGAGATCGAGTATCACGGCGCCTGGGCAGAGCGGCTCGGGGACGAGGGTGCGGGCGTGCGCACGATCCTCGAAATGGTGCATCATACCCGGCTGGATACCGCGATGGCGCCCGCGGGATTGATGCGCGCGGCGCTGGTCGGGGCGCATCATTGGGTGACACATCGCCGTGCCTTTCAGCGTCGGCTGATCGACCAGCCGCTTATGCGTTCCGTTCTGGCAGACCTTGCGCTCGACTGGGAAGGAGCCCTGGCGCTGGGGCTGCGGGTGGCGGATGCCTTCGACGGGCAGGGCGCAGATGGCCGCGCCTTTGCCCGGATCGGCGTGGCCTTGGCAAAATTCCTGTCGAACAAGCGCTGCCCCACGGTAATCGCCGAGGCGATGGAGGTGATGGGCGGGATGGGCTATGTCGAGGACACGCCGCTGCCCCTGTTGTATCGTGAGGCACCGCTCAACGGTATCTGGGAAGGCTCGGGCAACGTGATCTGCCTGGACATCCTGCGCACATTTTCGCGCGCCCCGCTTGCGGTGGAAACCCTGCGCGCCGAACTGGACGCGGCGACCGGCACCGACCGGCGTTACGACGCGGCACTATCGGCGCATTTCGATCGCTGGCCAGGCTTGCCGGACGAGGCCGATGCGCGCTGGTTTGCCGAGAGCCTGGCCTGCCTTCTGACCGCATCTGTGCTGATCCGGCGCGCGCCGACGGCGGTGGCCGACGGATATGTGACGACACGCATCGCCGGGGCGCGCGGGCAATTGCCGGGCGCTGTGTCGGGGCTGGATACCGCCGGAATCCTGGCTCGACTCGCGGAGGCGTCGGCTTGAAACATCGTCGGAAATGGATAAGTGAAAATCGCAATTCGGATCAGGAATTTGAAAGGAGTTTCGGTATGGCGGACAAGAGCAAGAGCATTGAGAATCTTCAGACTGCGCTGGCGATGGAACTGACCGCCGTCAACCAGTATCTGCTGCACGCCCACACGCTGGATGACTGGGGGCTGGACAAGCTGGCCGCGCGGATGCGCGATGAGATGCAGGAAGAGCTGGGCCACGCCGGCGCCTTCATCGACCGGATCATTTTCCTGGGCGGCAGGCCCAAGCTGGAGGCCACCAAAACGCCGAAAATGGCCGAGTCGCTCAAGGCCCTGTTCGAGGCCGACAAGAACGAAGAGGCCGGCGCGATCGCGTTCTACACCACGGCGGCGCGCGACGCCTTCGAATCCGACGACATCGGAACGCGCGCCTTGTTCGAGCGGATCGTGCAGGACGAAGAGGGCCATTGGGAATGGCTGGACCTGCAACTGGACCTTCTGCGCAAGATGGGCGAGCCGGCCTTCATGGCCACCCATATGAGCGGCAGCGATCAGGGCGCGGGGTAAGGCGCGCATCCATGGCCGACATGACACAGACCCAACGAAACCGGCGGACGGTACTGACCGCCGGTTTCATCGGCAACGTCGTGGAGTGGTATGATTTCGCGCTTTACGGTTTTTTCGCCAGCGTCTTCTCGACGATCTTTTTCCCCGCTGGGGATGGCACCGCGAATCTGATTGCCGTCTATGGAATTTTTGCGGCGGGTTTCGTGATGCGACCGCTGGGTTCGGTGCTGTTCGGCTGGCTTGGCGACACGTTGGGGCGCTCGCGCACGATGATGATCTCGGTTGCGTTGATGGCGATTCCGACCTTCGCGCTGGGATGTCTGCCCGTATATGACCAGGTCGGTCTGGCCGCGCCGATCATGCTGGTGTTTCTGCGCTTGGTGCAGGGGCTGTCTGTCGGGGGCGAATTTTCGACCTCGGTGGTTTATCTGGTCGAGACCGCCCCGGTCGAACGCCGTGGCCTGTCTGGCAGCGCCGCCAATATGGGCGCGGTCGCGGGCACTGCGCTGGGGTCTCTGATGGCGATGGCAATGCTGAACCTGTTGCCCGAACAGGCGATGCAGGCCTGGGGATGGCGTATCCCGTATTTCCTCGGCGGTGCGATCGGCGTCGCGGCCCTGTGGCTGCGTCGGCAGTTGCCCTGCTCACCCGCCTTTCAGGCGCAGGAGGCGCACCGGACCCGGAACGCCCCGATCATGGAAACGCTGACCCGGACCAGGGCGCAGACCCTCCAGGCTACGCTGTTCGCGGCGGGGTATGGCGTTTTCTACTATATCACGATGGTCTATTTCCCCAACTGGGTCGCCGATCATGGTGCGGTGAATCTCGATGCATCGATGCGGATGAACACCGCCGCCCTTGCAATGATGCTGCCGGTTGTGCCGCTGGCGGGGGTGCTGGGCGACAAGCTGATGCCGCGAAAGTGGCTTGTCGCGGTAGTGATGCTGGTCACCGCTGCATTGGCATGGCCGGCGCTGGTGGTGGCCCGGGACGGCAGTTTGTGGACCGTCGGGGCAATTCAATTCGGTCTGGCCTTGTTGCTGGCGCTGCTTCTGGGTGGGGCACCGGCGCTGTTCGCGCAGATTTTCCCGGCACGCAACCGCAACACGGGTTACTCGATCTCCTATGCGCTGGGCATGGGGATAGCGGGCGGCGCAACACCAATGTTCGCCACCTGGCTGATAAAGCAGACCGGGATGTCGCTGGCGCCTGCGGCGTTGCTGGCCGTGGCGGCTCTGATTGCCGCAGGGGCCGCGGCGGCCATGCCCGAACGTGATCGGATCGCGTTGCAGGGCAGCGGGGCGGGCGCATGACGGGCGCCGGCCCCGAACCCGGGGTCGCGCGAGCGGGTGCGTGCGCTCAGGCCTTGCCCTTGTAGATCTCGACCAGCTTGCCCAGCATCGTCAGAGCGTCCTCGCGCGAGCGCTGAAAACTGTTGCGCCCGATGATCGAGCCGTTTCCGCCGCCGTCGCGGATCGCGCGGGCATCGTCATAGACGCTGTTCTCGCCCTTTTTCGCGCCGCCCGAGAACACCACGATCCGCCGTCCGGCAAAGGCCGCGTCCATGCAGTGGCGCACCCGCGCCGCCTGGGTGGCGATGTCGATGCCCTGCGCCTCATAGACCTTCTTCGCCTCGGCCAGTTCCAGATGGTCGGTCGAAAGCTTGATCTTGATCACATGCGCGCCCAGCAGGGCGGCGATCTGCGCGGCATAGGCGGCGATGTCGATTGCGGTCTCGCCATCTTTCGAGATCGCCTCGCCCCGCGGGTAGGACCATATCACCGTGGCCACGCCCTTGGCAGCGGCCTCCTCGCGAATCGCACTGATCTCTTCGAACATCTCCAGCGCGCAGTCCGAGCCGGGATAGATCGTGAAGCCGATCGCCGCGCAGCCCAGCCGCAGCGCGTCGTCGACCGAGGCGGTGATCGCCTGGTTCTTGCCCGCCGTTGCCGACATCAACGAATTGGCACTGTTGGCCTTGAGGATCGTCGGGATCTGCCCGGCAAATGTGTCGGCGCCCGCCTCCAGCATGCCCAGCGGCGCGGCGAAGGCGTTGAGCCCCGCGTCGATCGCCAGCTGGTAATGGTAATGCGGGTCATAGCCGGCCGGGTTCGGGGCGAAGCTGCGCGCGGGCCCGTGCTCGAACCCCTGATCGACCGGCAGGATGATCATCTTGCCGGTGCCGCCCAGCTTGCCGTTCATCAGCATCCGGCACAGGTTGGCCTTCACGCCTGGGGTCTCGCCCTCGTAATTGGCAAGGATTTTCTGGACGATCCGCGTGGATTTCATCGCGCTGTTTTCCTCTCGTAAAATGCTTTCGGAACCGGATTAAAAGGCGCGTACGCCCCGCGCAATGGGTTTCGCGCTAACAGGTCCCTACTATTCGCCCGCGGCTTCCAGCGCTGCAACGGCAGGAAGGGTCTTGCCCTCCATCCACTCCAGGAACGCGCCGCCCGCGGTGGAGATGTAGCTGAACTTGTCGGCCACCCCCGCGCTGTTCAGCGCCGAAACGGTGTCGCCGCCGCCGGCCACAGAAACCAGCGCGCCCGCCTCGGTCAGCTCGGCCGCCTTTCTTGCCGCCGCGTTCGTGGCGGCGTCGAAGGGCGGGATCTCGAACGCGCCCAGGGGGCCGTTCCAGATCAGGGTGCGGCAGGCCTCGAACACCTTGCCGATCCGGGCCACCGTCTCGGGCCCCGCGTCCAGGATCATCGCGTCCGGCGGGCAACGATCGTCGGGCACTGTCTGACTCTCGGCGCCTTGCTTGAACTCGCGCGCCACAACAACGTCGCTGGGCAAAAGGATGGCGCAGCCCGCGGCCTCGGCCTTTTGCATGATCTCGCGCGCGGTGTCGGTCATGTCGTGCTCGGCCAGTGACTTGCCCACGTCGACACCCTGCGCGGCAAGAAAGGTGTTGGCCATGCCGCCCCCGATCACCAGGTAATCGACCCGGCCCAACAGGTTGCCCAGCAAGTCCAGCTTGGTCGAAACCTTGGCCCCGCCGACCACGGCCACCGCCGGACGCTCGGGATCGCCAAGCGCGGCCTCCAGTGCCTTCAACTCGGCCTCCATCAGCCGCCCCGCAGCGGAAGGCAGCAGATGCGCGATCGCCTCGGTCGAGGCATGCGCCCGGTGGGCGGCCGAAAAGGCGTCGTTCACATAGATATCGCCCAGTGCGGCCAGCGCGGCGGCCATTTTCGGGTCGTTCTTTTCCTCTCCTTCGTGAAAACGCGTGTTTTCCAGCAGCAGCACGTCACCCTCGCTGAGGGCCGCGACCGCCTGTTTCGCGGGCAGACCGATACAGTCCTCGGCGAAGATCACGCTGCGGCCGAGCGCGGCCTCCAGCGCCGGGATCGTGACCTTCAGGCTCATCTCGGGCACGACCTTGCCCTTGGGTCGGTCGAAATGTGCCAACAGGACCGGCTTGCCGCCCTTCTCCAGAATGTCGCGTACGGTGGGCACGATGCGTTCGATCCGGGTGGCATCGGTGACGCGGCCATTCTCGACCGGAACATTGATGTCGACCCGCACCAGCACGACCTTGCCGACGAGATCCAGGTCGTCGAGGGTTTTCCAGCTCATCGCATCGTCCTTTTCGTTGGCAGCTTGCCTCCAATAGACAGGCAAGCGCGGGCGCAGGTCAACCGTGCGGGCTTTCCTTTGCCGCAACGGCGCTCTAGGGTCTGTCGCAAACAGGAAAAGGAGCGCCCGATGGCCGTTATCAAGGATCCCGAAAACACCATCATCATCGAACTGAAGGACGGTGTGGTGACGATCGAGCTGTTGCCCGACGTGGCGCCGAAACATGCCGAGCGGATGAAGGAGCTGGCCCGCGCCGGCGCCTATGACGGCGTCGTGTTCCACCGGGTGATCGACGGCTTCATGGCCCAGACCGGCGACGTGGCCAACGGCAACGCCGACAAGGCCGAATTCAATCTGCGCCGGGCGGGCACCGGCGGATCGCAGATGCCGGACCTGCCGGCCGAATTCTCGAAGCTGCCGCATGACCGGGGCACGCTGGGCGCGGCGCGGTCTGCCAATCCCGATTCTGCCAACAGCCAGTTCTTCATAAATTTTTCAGACAATCATTTCCTGAACGGGCAATACACCGTCTATGGCCGGGTGGTCGACGGAATGGCGCATGTGGACGCCATTGCCCGCGGTGAGCCGCCCGCCAATCCCGACAGGATGATCAGCGTGAAGGTGGCCGCCGATGCGTAATCTCGTTCTTGTCCTCGGTCTTCTGGCCAGCCCCGCCTTTGCCACCGGTCTGGAAATCCGGGTCGAGGGCGAA
>JADQCD010000168.1 GCA_016278285.1 Actibacterium sp. | reverse complement strand
ATTGAACGGCCTTTCGGTGGCGCGGCGGGCCAGCGTTTCTGCGTCCATCCCGGCATCGCGCCAGAATTGCAGGCTTTCGGCGGTCGGTCGGTCCTGCTCGTCCAGCGTCAGCATCCGGGCGAAAAGCCAGGCTGTGCGCGTCGTCCACAACTCGGCGCCGAATTCGGCCTGAAACCAGCCCACCAGGCCCACATGGTCGGGATGATGATGCGTCAGGATGACCCGGCGCACCGGCTTGCCGGCCAGCGGCCCGTCGAGCGCGGCGCGCCAGCCGTCCCGACCGCCGCGCCAGTCCAGCCCGGTGTCGATTACGGTCCAGGCGTCGCCCTCGTCCAGAATGTAGACATTGACATGATCCAGTGCCATCGGCAGCGGCAAGCGCAGCCACAGCACACCCGGCGCGACCTCCAGCGGGGTTCCGGGATCGGGCGGGGCTGCCCAGGGATATTCGATTTTCGGGCACGTTCCGTCCATCATGCCATCAGATCCTCCGGCGATAGCGCGTAGAGATCCCCGGCCCCTTCGCGGGCATGGCCCAGCAGCGCGGCATGTTCGGGCAGCAACCGCCGGATGAAGAACCGTGCCAGCGCGGTGCGCGGTCCTGCCCGGCCCTCGGTTATCGCTGCCTTCAGGTGGTAATGCGCGCCCAGCACCCGGGCGAATCCGCGCAGATAGGGCACGGCGCCGGCGAAGCGGTCGTTCATCTGCCGCGTGACCAGCCATTCGGTCGTTTCGCGCAGATTCTCGGCGGCGCCCCAGACCGCCTCGGCCAGTTCGGGCAGCGTGGCGCGTGCCGCTTCGGCGTCGTTCTCGACCTCTTCGAGGATCCGGAACGCGGCATCGCCGCCATCGGCCATCTTGCGTGCAACCAGGTCCATGGCCTGAATGCCATTGGTGCCCTCGTAGATCGCGGTGACCCGCACGTCGCGCAGGAATTGTGCGGCGCCGGTTTCCTCGATGAAGCCCATGCCGCCATGCACCTGAATGCCGGACCCGGCGACCTCGACCCCGGTATCGGTGCCATAAGCCTTGGCGACAGGCGTCAAAAACCCGGCGCGCGCCGTCCACTCGTGTTCGCCCGTGGCGCGGCTCATGTCCGTGGCGACCGCACAGGCCAGTGCGATGGCGCGGGCGGCGAAGATCTCGGCCTTCATTGCGGTCAGCATGCGTCGAATATCGGCATGATCGACGATGTTGCCGGTGCCGTTCTCGATCGGGCTGCGGCCCTGCTTGCGTTCCATCGCATAGGCCAGCGCCTGCTGATATGCGGCCTCGGCTACGCCGATCCCCTGCACCCCGACACCCAGCCGGGCGTTGTTCATCATGGTGAACATGGCGGCCATGCCCTTGTGCGGCGCGCCCACCAGCCAGCCGGTCGCCCCGTCATACTGCATCACGGCGGTAGGTGAGCCGTGCAAACCCATCTTGTGTTCCAGGCTGACGACTTTCAGGCTGTTTGCGACGCCCGGCTCGCCGTTCTCGTCGGGAATGCGCTTGGGCACCATGAACAGGCTGATGCCCCTGGTGCCCGGCGGACCCTCGGGCAGGCGGGCCAGCACCAGGTGACAGACATTGCGCGAAAAATCGTTGTCGCCCCATGAGATATAGATCTTCTGTCCGGTTATGGCATAGCTGCCGTCGCCGTTCGGCCTGGCGCGCGTGGACAGGGCGCCGACGTCCGAGCCGGCCTGCGGCTCGGTCAGGTTCATCGTGCCGCACCATTCCCCCGAGATCAGCCTGGACAGGTAGCGCGCCTTCATCGCGTCGTCGGCGTGGTGTTCCAGCGCCTCGATCTGGCCCTGTGTCAGAAGCGGGTTCAGCTGCAAGGCAAGGCAGGCGCCGCTCATCATGTCATTGACCGCGGTGGTCAGTGCCATCGGCAGGCCCATCCCGCCATTTTCGGGGTCTGCGGCCATGCCGACCCAGCCGCCCTCGGCAATTCGGGCATAGGCTTCGGCGAAACCGGGAGAGGTGCGCACGACGCCGTTTTCCAACCGTGCCGGGTGAAGGTCGCCCATGCGTTGCAAGGGGGCCAGAACCTCGTCGCACAGCCTGCCGGCCTCGGTCAGTATGGCCTCGGTCACGTCGGGCGTGGTGTCTTCGAAACGCCCGGTTTCCGTGACGCGGGGCAGCCCGACAATGTGGTTCAGGATGAATTGGAAATCGTCAACCGGCGCTCGAAATGGCATTAGTCCCTCCCTGGCGCGCACCTTGTGAAGCGAGCGGCGCGGCAGTATGTGAGCATCGAACACACAGCACCGTATTGGGATGCGGCGCATCATCAAGGCAAACGCAGCGTCACCGCATGACCACGCCTCCTACCGAAATCCTTTTGCCCGACGCGCCCGGGCTGGCACGCGCCGCGTCGCTGTTGGCGCAGGGCGGGCTGGTCGCCTTCCCGACCGAGACGGTCTATGGCCTGGGCGCGGATGCCCGCAACGACCGGGCGGTCGCCGGGATATTCGCGGCCAAGGGACGACCGCGGTTCAACCCGTTGATCGTGCATCTGCCCGATGCCGCGGCGGCACGGAAGATCGCGGTGTTCGGCGACGATGCGAATCGGCTGGCCGATGCATTCTGGCCCGGCCCGCTGACGCTGGTCCTGCCGCTGAGGCCCGAGGCCGGGATTTCCCCGCTGGTCACGGCAGACCAGGAAACCATTGCGATCCGCGTGCCGGAACATCCGATCGCGCGGGCGCTGCTTGGCACATTCGGCGGGCCGGTGGCCGCGCCGTCGGCAAACCTGTCGGGAAAGATCAGCCCGACATCGGCCGAGCATGTTCTGGACGGGTTGAACGGGCGGATCGCGGCGGTGCTGGACGGCGGCACCTGCCCGGTGGGGCTGGAGTCGACCATCGTCGGATGCGGCGTGGGCGGACCGGTCCTGCTGCGGCCCGGCGGCTTGCCGGTGGAGGCGATCGAAACCTGCCTGGGACATCCCGTCGCCGCGCGGACCGGGGATGCGGGTATAACCGCGCCGGGGCAGCTTTCGTCGCATTACGCGCCCGTTGCGGCGCTGCGGCTGGGCGTGAGCGCGCCCGAACGGAACGAGCTGTGGCTGGGTTTCGGCCCGGATTGCCCCGGCGCGACGCTGAACCTTTCGCGGGGCGGCGACCTGACCGAGGCTGCGGCCAACCTTTTCCGCCACCTACGCGCGCTGGATGCAATGGCGGCCCCCGATCAGGCCGTGGCCGTCGCCCCGGTGCCCGAGCGCGGGCTGGGGCGGGCGATCAACGACCGGCTGCGCCGCGCCGCCGCGCCGCGCGAATAGGCAGGCCGGTCAGGCCCTTCCCGCATCTGCCGAAAGCAGCAACGGATCGATGCCCATTACCTTGAGGGCACGCCCCCATTTCGCCGAGTCATTCGCGTCGAAGACGATTGTCGGGCTGGCGTCGCAAGTAAGCCAGCCGTTCTGACCGATCTCTTCTTCCAGTTGGCCCGGTCCCCAGCCGGCATAGCCCAGGGCCAGAAGCGCCAGTTCGGGCCCCGCACCGGTGGCGATATCCTCAAGGATGTCCAGCGTTGCGGTCAGGCCGAATTCTTCATTCACGTGCAGCGTCGAATCCGCGCCGGATTCATAGTCGGAGGAATGCAGGACGAACCCCCGCCCATGCTCGACCGGGCCGCCGAAATGCACCCGTATATCGCGCCCGGCCCCTCCCGACGGGATCTCCAGCTGGTCCAGCAAATCCTTGAAACTCAGCTCTGTCGCGGGTTTGTTGACGATCAGACCCATGGCCCCTTCGGCGGAATGGGCGCACAGATAGATGACGCTTTTCTCGAACCTGGGGTCGCCCATCCCGGGCATGGCGACCAGCAACGTGCCGCTGAGGTTCATCTGGGATTCGGTGTTTTCCATAGCGACAGGATGTGGTCACGATCACCGCTTTCGCAAGGGGCTTGAAAGACGCGCCGGCAAAGTCGTCGCTTGAATGTGATTTCGATCCGGCGGCGCAATCGTTATCTTCAACCGAATGAAACATGTGCTTGCCCTCGTCCTTGCCGCCGGCCTGACCGGCCTTGCCGCAATCCCGGCCGCAATGGCCGGCCCCACCCCGCAGGAGGTCGTTCGCGCGGAAATCCTGTCGGGCTGGGAAACCCCCCAGGGCACGCAGATGGCCGGCCTTCGGCTGACCATGGCGCCCGGGTGGAAGACATATTGGCGTGCGCCCGGCGACGCGGGGATACCGCCCAGTTTCGATTGGTCCGGCTCCGGCAATTTCGCCGGCGCCCGGATCTTCTGGCCGCGGCCCGATGTGTTTTCGGTGAACGGCATGCGCAGTATCGGCTACAAGCATGAGGTCGTCCTGCCGATCGAACTGACCCCCGGCACGCCCGGCCACCCGATTCGCCTGAACGGGGTGATCGAGCTTGGCGTGTGTCAGGACATTTGCGTTCCGGTTGAACTGCGGCTTCGGGCACGGCTGCCAACCGCCACGCCCGATCCTGCATCGATCCGCCGCGCGCTGGCGCAGCGGCCCGTCCCGGGCGATCAGGCCGGGGTGGGCGCGGTGGTCTGCACTGCGGAACCGATTTCCGACGGGATGCGCCTGACCGCGCGCATCGCCATTCCGCCGATGGGTGGTTCGGAGATCGCGGTGGTCGAGGCACCAGATCCCGGTATCTGGGTGTCCGAGGCAAAGGTTTCGCGGCAGGGAGACCGTCTTGTCGCGGTGGCGGACCTTGTGCCGCCACAGGGCCGTCCCTTTGCCCTGGACCGCTCCTTGGTGCGAATAACGCTGCTTTCGGGGGACAAGGCGGTGGATATACGCGGGTGCAAGGGAAGTTGATCGTCAGGCCGCGCGCTGCCGCCCCAGTGCCCGCAGCAGCACCGCGACGATGAAGATCGTCAGAAGGACCGCCGCGGTCGTTCCGAGAAACAGCGCCAGCGCCGCAGCCGCCGCAGGGATCTGTGCAAGATCCGGCAGGGCGCGAAGCAGCGGCTCCGGCAGGCGCCCGGTCAGGAGGGCATGGCCCAGCGTGGCTGCGAACAGGCCCGCGACCAGCAGCGAAGCGGCGGTCAGAACCACGCGCGGCCCGCGCGATTTGCGCGGCAGCCGCAAGGCCCGGCGAAAGGCCTTGATCTGGCGCTTGATGTCCTGCTGAACAGCCAGAAGCGCGGGCACCACCAGCAGCACCAGCAAAAGACCGAAGCCCAGACCGTAGACAAGGGTGATGACAGTCGGCTTCAGGAACTGCGCGTCCTGCGAACCTTCATACAGCAGGGGGGCAAGGCCCAGAACCGTCGTTGCGGTGGTCAGGAACACGGGGCGCAGGCGATCGGTCGCGGCGTCGGCGATCGCCGGGAACAGGCCGCGCGACCGGGCATATTCATCGACCGTTCCGACCAGAACGATGGCATCGTTTATGATGATCCCGGTCATCCCGATCAGTCCCACCACGCTGAACATTGTCAGCGGCACATCCCACAGGTTATGGCCATAGATCGTGCCGATCAGCCCGAATGGAATGATCGCCATGATCACGCTTGGCCGTGTCCAGCTGGAAAACACCCAGGCCAGCGTCAGATAAATCCCGAGCAGCGCCAGGATGAACCCGGTCAGCGCGTCGGAAAGAAACTCGTTTTCCTGTTCGGCCAGCCCGGACAGACGCCACGCCACGCCGTGTTCGCTTTCAATTCGCGGCAGGATGCGCTCTTGCAGGGCAGCCATGATTTCCTGCGCGCGGGCCGGGTCGTCCTGCGCGATATCGCCGGTTACCGACACGACCCGCAGCCCGTTTTCGCGCCGCACCGTGGAAAAGCCGGTGCGCGGCTCGACGGTCACGATGTCGGCCAGCGGCAGATATTGCCCGGCTTGCGAGCGCATGAAAGTGTGATCCAGGAAATCCGCGGTCAGCTCGTCCTCGGGCAGTTCCACCCGGATGCTGGCCGAGCGGGGACCGTCGGGATAGGTGGCGGCCTCGATCCCGTTCAACCGATTGCGCAGCACGCGGCCCAGCTCGTCGATGGTGAAGCCGAGCGCGGTGCCCTGGGCGGTCAGCTTCAGTTGCAGTTCGCGCTTGTCATAGGCCAGGCTGTCCTCGACGGCGGAAACCTCGGGAAACGGCGCGATCTCGGCCTTCAGCGCTTCGGCGGCCGCTTTCAGCGTCTCGGCCTCGGCGCCATAGAATTCCACGTCCAGCGCGTCGCCGCCCGGACCCGATCGCCAACCCCGAAAGCTCAGCGTCTCGGTCAGCGGGTGCTGTTGCACCTCTTTCTGAAGGGCGGCGAGGAATTCGAATGACGAATAGGGTCGCTCATCCGCGCTTATCAACTCGATCGCGATCGACCCCAGAAGCGATTCGTCCTTGTTCTCGGTGCCGGACAGCCCCCGCCCGGTATTGCCGCCGATCTCGCCCATGACATAGGATAGCGGGTTGATGCCGTACTGGTCCGCGTATCGGGCCGCGACCGCGTCGGTGGCCCGCTGCAATTCGCGCATCATCGCCATCGTGTCGGCGCGCGTGGCGCTTTCGGTCATGGCAAAATTGCCCGAGATCGAGCCGCGCTCGGGCGCATTGAAGAACCGCCATTGCACGTCACCCCGAAGAAACAGCGCCGCCTGCGAGGCCAGGGCCAGAACGGCAAGCGCCAGCACCGGATAGCGCAGCCGGATCACGCCGACGATCATCGGGCGGAACAGGAGGTCGCGCACCTTCCGAAAACCGCGGTTCACCAGCCGCGAGGGCATGTCGTACCAATGCTGCCGCGCGCTGTGGGTCAGCGCGTGCGCCATGTGGTGCGGCAGGATCAGGAAGCATTCCACCAGCGATGCAAGCAGCACCACGATGACGGTGAACGGGATGTCCGAAATCAGGTCGCCGAAAACGCCGCCGATCGCGGTCAGGGCGAAAAACGCCAGAACCGTCGTGACCGTCGCCGAAAAGACCGGCGCGGCCATGCGGCGGGCGGCGTTCTCGGCCGCCTCGACAGGGGGTTCGCCCAGCCGGCGCGCCCTGAAGTCGGCATGTTCGCCCACCACGATGGCATCGTCGACGATGATGCCGGTGGTGATGATAAGCGCGAACAGGGAAATCATGTTCAGGGTCAGCCCGGCCGCATACATCAGCGCGATGGTTGTCAGCATCGCGACGGGAATGCCCGCCGCCACCCAGAACGCGGTCCGGGCGTTCAGGAACAGAAACAGCAGCACCAGAACCAGGCCAAGACCCAGCAACCCGTTGTCGAGCAGGATGTTCAGCCGCGCGGTGATCGCCTCGGCCCGGGTGCGGATCAGGTCGATCCGCACATTCCGGGGCAGGGTTGGTGTCATCTGGTCGGCGACCTTCCGGACCGTGTCCTGGATCTTCAGCGCGTCGCCGCTTTCGGACCTGTCCACCCGGATCGAGATCGCCGGGTTCTGGCCGACGTAATAGGCACGATTGCGGTCGATCCCCGCCACGCGCAGGCGCGCGATGTCGCCGATGGTCAGGTTCGAGCCGTCGGGATTCGAACGCAGGACGACCTCGGCGATCTCGGACGGGCTGCGCCTGGCCGTCCCGGTGCGCAACCGGGCGCCACTGCCGGACAAATCGCCGGCGGGCGCGGATTCGGCCTGGGCCGCGATGGCATCCGCGATCTGCGCCATGCTCACGTCATGCCGGATCAATGCCGACGAGGGCACCTCGACGACGGTTTCGGTCTCGGCGAGGCCGCGGATCGTCGTGCGGGTCACGCCTTCGCTGAACAGTCGCGTGACGAATTCATCGGCGAAACGGCCCAGCTGATCCACGCCCACGGGGCCGGTGATGACCACGTCGGTGACCCGGTCGCGCCACTCGCTTCGTTGCACCTCGGGCTCTTCTGCATCCTCGGGCAGCGTGGTCACCGCATCGACCGCGGCCTGCACTTCATCGGCCGCGCGGGACATGTCCCAGCCGGGCTGGAATTCCACCTCGATACTGGCCCGGCCTTCGCTGGCACGCGCAGTGGTGCCGGTCACCCCCTCGACGGCCAGAAGCACGGGGTCCAGCACCTGCACGATGCCGTTATCCACATCACGCGCGCCGGCGCCTTTCCAGACGACCGAGACATCGATCTCGTCGATGACGACATCGGGAAAGAATTGCGCCCGCATCCGTGGCGCGGCGGTCAGCCCCAGAACGACGAGAACGACCATGACCAGGTTCGCCGCGGTCCGGTGCCTGGTGAAATAGGACAGAAGGTTGCCGATCGGACCGCCGGCGGGCTGGATCATCCGTCAGCCCCCCATGCGGGTTTCGATCCGCCTGACGGTGCTGGCCGGAACCCGGTCCTGCGAAAGTTGCGCCAGAACGCGTTGTTTCGCGTCGGCCGGCAGATCAGGGGTGTTTTCGACAAGCGCGACAAGCCGTGCCCGCTGTTCGGGCGTCAGTTCGACCAGTTCGACATCGGCGGCCGCAGCGGTGGCATCGGCCGATGCCGCGGTTTCGATCGGTTGCACCTTTATGCCAGCCCCGAGCAAGGGCGTGCGTTCGGCCACGACCTTGCGGCCTTCAAGTGCGGGGGCCGCAACGATCACCTAGTTGCCCTGCCGGCGCAAGAAGGTGACGCTGGCGACCTCCAGCCGGTTGTCCGG
>JADQCD010000216.1 GCA_016278285.1 Actibacterium sp. | reverse complement strand
CCGCGACCAGTCGGGCACCGACGTGCTGTTCTTCGTCGACAACATCTTCCGCTTCACCCAGGCGGGCTCCGAGGTGTCGGCGCTGTTGGGCCGCATCCCCTCGGCGGTGGGCTATCAGCCGACGCTGGCCACCGACATGGGCGCGTTGCAGGAACGGATCACCTCGACCCGCGCTGGGTCCATCACCAGCGTCCAGGCGATCTATGTGCCCGCGGACGACCTGACCGACCCCGCGCCGGCCACATCCTTCGCCCACCTCGACGCCACGACGGTGCTGAGCCGCGCCATCTCGGAGCTGGGCATCTACCCGGCGGTGGACCCGTTGGACTCCACCTCGCGCATTCTCGATCCGGCGGTCGTTGGCGAAGAGCATTATCAGGTCGCCCGTGACGTGCAGGGCGTGCTTCAGCGCTACAAGTCGCTGCAGGACATCATCGCAATCCTGGGCATGGACGAACTGAGCGAAGAGGACAAGCTGACCGTGTCCCGCGCGCGCAAAATCCAGCGTTTCCTCAGCCAGCCCTTCGACGTGGCCAAGGTGTTCACCGGCTCTGACGGGATCCAGGTGCCGCTCGAGGATACGATCCGTTCGTTCAAGGCGGTCGTGGCCGGTGAATACGACCATCTGCCCGAAGGTGCCTTCTATATGGTCGGCGGCATCGAGGACGTGGTCGCCAAGGCAGAACGCATGGCGGCGGAAGCTGCCTAAAGGGGGCCGTAATGGCTGATACAATGCAATTCGATCTGGTCTCGCCGGAACGCAGGCTTGCCTCGGTTCAGGCATCCGAGGTGCATGTTCCCGGCGTCGAGGGCGACATGACCGTGATGCCGAACCACGCACCGGTCATCACCACCCTGCGCCCCGGCGTGCTTGAGGTGGAGGGGCCGGATGGCAGCGAAACCTATGTCGTGACCGGCGGCTTTGCCGAGATCGGAGAAGGGGGCATCACCGTTCTGGCCGAGCGCGCCCATGCGGTGCATGAAGTGACGCAGGAAATGGTCGACGAGATGGTGGCCTCGGCGCATGAAGCACATGCCAAGGCGCAGGAGCGGTTCAAGAACGACCCCGGCCCGGTTGACGATGCGGCCAAGCTGCTGTCCGACATGGTTGCCATGGGCGGGCGTATCGGGCTTGAGCCGAAGCTGCCCAACAGCTGAGGTTGGCCAACGGTCGAGAATGAAAAAAAGGCCCCGGTTCGCCGGGGCCTTTCACTTTCCCGGCCCAAATCCTGCCATCTTGCGATATTAGATTATTCGTCAAGGCAGGAAGGGACATGCGAAAACTTCGGAACAACCTGATCGGAATCGACCAGGGCTCCAAGGTTCTGTTCTCGGATTTCGAGACAGACGGTGTCATGTGGACCGGCAGCGGCGAACGCTCGATCGCCGTGAATATCCGGTTTTCGGAAGCGTTCCTGGACCCGCCGACCGTGATGGTTGGTCTGGCAATGTGGGATCTGGGGCAGGGCACCAATGCGCGGGGCGATCTTTCGACGCGCCGGATCACCCCGACCGATTTCGAGATCGTATTCAAGACATGGGAGGATACGCGCGTCGCGCGGATACGGGCCGACTGGATTGCGATCGGCGAGACGCGTCACCGCGATGACTGGGATCTAGGCTGAGACGCTCAGCCGCTTATGGCGTACATCCCTTCGTAGATTGGCGCCAGCGTATCGCGGTCGAACAACGACGACACCGATGTGCCGTGCCAGATATTCATGATCGCCTGTGCGAACATCGGCGCCGTGGGCACGATCCGGATATTCGGCGCCGCCCTGACCGAGTCCGTCGCCTGAATCGAGTCGGTGATGACAAGGCTCTTCATCTGCGACTTGGTGATCCGTTCCACCGCAGGGCCGGACAGTACCCCGTGGGTGATATAGGAATGCACCTCGGCCGCGCCCTGTTCGATCAATACGTCGGCGGCCTTGCACAGCGTCCCGGCGGTGTCGCAGATGTCATCGACGATGATGCATTTCTTGCCTGTCACTTCGCCGATCACCTTCATTTCGGCGACCTCGCCGGCTTTTTCGCGGCGCTTGTCGACGATCGAGAGCGGGGCGTTGATGCGTTGGGCAAGCTCTCGGGCACGGGCCACACCGCCCACATCGGGCGACACCACCATCAGGTCGTCCATCGCGCCGCGGAACTGGTGCTGGATGTCCAGCGCAAAGACCGGTGAGGCATAGAGGTTGTCCACCGGAATGTCGAAGAAGCCCTGGATCTGCGCGGCGTGAAGATCCATCGTCAGCACCCGTTCGATCCCCGCCTCGACCATCATGTTGGCAACCAGCTTGGCCGAGATCGGCGTGCGGGCCTTGGTGCGCCGGTCCTGGCGCGCGTAACCGAAATAGGGAACCACCGCCGTGATGCGCGCCGCGCTGGAGCGCCGCAGCGCGTCGCAGATGATCAGCAACTCCATCAGGTTGTCGTTCGCCGGGTTCGAGGTCGGCTGGATGATGAACATGTCTTCGCCGCGGACATTTTCATAGACCTCGACAAAGATTTCCTGGTCGTTGAAACGTTCGACCCTTGCATCGACCAGGCCGACATTGACGCCCCGATGCATGGACATGCGGCGCGCGATGGATGTGGCAAGCGGTCGATTGGCATTGCCTGAGATCAGTTTCGGTTCTGTGACAGATGACATGAAGGGGTCCCCAGGAAGCAGCATCCAGATGACGGATTCGTGACGTTGACACCGCTTATCACCCGGTTACGGTCTTGCAAACCTTGAGGCACGCGGAGGCGGCAATATGGCCCGGATCGACTATTTCTTTTCCACAATTTCACCCTTTACCTATCTTGCAGGCAACCGGTTGGAGGAAATCGCGGCAAGGCACGGCGCCACGATCACCTACAAGCCGGTGGACATCATCGCGTTGTTCGGCCGCACCGGCGGCACGCCACCGCCGCAGCGTCACGAAAGCCGGCAGCGATACCGCTTGGCCGAACTGCGCCGGATCGCCGCAAGGACAGGGATGCCGATCAATCTGAAACCGGCTCATTTTCCGACCAATGCCGCCCCGGCCGCCTATGCCATCATCGCCGCGCAGGACGCACAGGGCGGCGATGTCGGGGCGCTGGTGCGTAACGTCCTGCGTGCCTGCTGGGCCGAGGAACGGGACATCGCCGAGGACGCGGTCGTGAAGGACTGCCTTGCGGCGGCGGGCTTCGATCCGGGCCTGGCCGACTCCGGTCTGCTGGCTGGGGCTGAAACATATGCGAAAAACCTTGAAGAGGCGGTCGAGAAGGGCGTATTCGGTTCGCCCTTCTATATCGTCGACGGCGAAGAGCCTTTCTGGGGGCAGGACCGGCTCGACGATCTGGAACTTCATCTGGCGGGCAAGATCTGATGCCGCATGTGCGGCCCCCCGGGTCGGGATCGGGGCGGCCGGAGTTTTGATCGCATTGGCGGGGGCAGGCGTTCAGCCGCGCAGCGCATCCAGGAAGGTATCCACCTCGGCATCGGTGGTGGACCAGGAACAGACAAGCCGCGCCGAAAGCGGCTCTTCGCCCGGGCCGTCCAGCGTCTGATCCATCGGCCAGAAATAGTAGGCGGCTCCGGCCTCCGTCGCGTGGCGGTGCCCGCTGCGCGGCCATGCGGCGAAGACCAGGTTGGCCCGGGTAGGATGCAGCAATTCCGCCCCCGGCACTGTCTGAATGCCCTGCGACAAACGGGTGGCGGCGTCATTGGCGCGCGCGGCCAGTTTCCGCCACAGATCATCCTCCAGATAGGCCGCCATCTGTGCCGACAGATAGCGATGTTTGGAAAACAGGTGCCCGCCGCGTTTGCGCCGCAGTTCGAACTCCCATGCCTTCGCGGGGTCGAAGATGATGACCGCCTCGACCCCCATCAGGCCATTCTTGGTGCCACCGAAGGACAGCACGTCGATCCCGGCCTTCCATGTCAGTTCGGCCGGGGTGCAGCCGGTGCTGACCAGGGCATTGGCAAAACGCGCCCCGTCCATGTGGACCGGCAGGTCGAACGCGCGCGCCACCGCACACAGCGCCGCAACCTCATCGGCCGAATAGACATCGCCCTTTTCCGTCACGTTGGTGATCGACACGGCGCCGCGCTGGACATTATGCACCCCGCCGCGGCCGGTATGGGCGATTGCGGCGTCCAGGGCGCCGGGGGTGATTTTGGCGTTTTCGCCGTCGATCAACGTCAGCTTCGCGCCGCCGGTAAAGAATTCGGGGGCGCCGCATTCATCCTCTTCGATATGGGCATTGCGGTGACAAAAGACCGTCGCCCATGGCGGGCACAGGCAGGAGAGCGCCAGCACATTGGCCGCGGTCCCTGTCGCCACGAGAAAGACGGCTGCATCGGGTGCCTCGAAAATGTGGCGGATCGAATCGCGCACCTGTGACATCAGCGCATCGTTTCCATAGGGCATCGCATAGCCATGGTTGGCTTGAACCAGCGCGTCCAGCACCTGGGGCGGCACGGGCGACGTGTTGTCCGAGGCAAAATGCATTTGGTTCAGAACTCCTCTTCGATGACGTGATCTTCCCAGTCTTCGACCGGCACGTCGAATTCCGGTATGGTCCAGCCGCGTACGGACACGCCGGCGCGGTGAACTGTTTCGGACTCGCCCGAGATCAACGGATGCCAATCATAAAGCGCCTTGCCTTCCTGCAAAAGGCGGTAGGCGCAGGTTTCCGGCATCCAGTAGGCGATCTTGGCGATGTTGTCAGGGCGCAGCACCACGCATTCGGGCACGATCGACTTGCGAATGTCGTAATGCGCGCAGCGGCAGGTTTCATCATCGAGCAGGCGACAGGCGATGCGGGTGAACACCACCTCGCCCGTCTCGGCGTCCTCCAGCTTGTTCAGGCAGCATTTGCCGCAGCCGTCGCAAAGGGCTTCCCACTCGCGCGGGGTGAGATTCTTGAGCGGCACACGTTCCCAGAATCGGTCGCGCAGCCCTTCGCGGTTGATTGGATCGGTCATCTGGCGGAGCCTAACGTGTGATGTCGGAAAGGGAAGGGGGGGGGCAGAGACGATCAAGAATGGCGCGCGCCCGGGTGCAGTCGTCATCCATCTGCGCGATCAGGCCCTGGACATCCTGGAAGGTCTGTTCCGGGCGCAGAAATTCGACCAGCGCCACCGAAAGATGGGTGCCGTAAAGATCGCCTGAGAAATCGAACAGGAAGGTTTCGCAATTGGGTATGTTTTCACCGAATTGCGGGCGCGTGCCGATCGAAGCCGCCCCGAGATAGGTGCCGGCATGAGGACCGGACAGTATGTCCACGCTGACGGCATAGATGCCGAAACGCGGCGGATGCAGGCCGCGGATCGTCATGTTCGCGGTCGGAAAGCCCAGATCGCGCCCACGTTTGTCGCCGTGCAGCACCTCGCCCTCGATCCGGTGCCAATGGCCGAGCATCCGGGCCGCGTCGCGCGGGCGCCCATCGGTTAGCGCCTGCCGGATCGCGGTCGATGAGACGGCGCCTGCGGCCCCTTCCAGCAGCGGGGCCAGTGTCACGCCGAAGCCCAGCTCGTCGCCGAAACGCACAAGATCCTGCGCGGTGCCCTTGCGCCCCTTGCCAAAGCAGAAATCCGCGCCCACCACCACATGGCGCAGGTCCAGCCCGCCGGCAATCACGTCCCGTGCGAACTCTTCCGGCGTCAACGCGGACAGGCGGCTGTCGAACCGCAACTGATACAGACGCTCTACCCCCAGCTTTTCCAGGCGATGTTGCTTGGCCTCGGCATTCATCAGCCGAAAGGGCGGCGCGTCGGGGGCGAAGTATTCGCGCGGATGTGGCTCGAATGTCAGAATTCCCAGCGGGGCACCGTTGCGTTCGGCCGCCTTACGGGTGATGTCGATTACCGCCTGATGGCCCAGATGCACGCCGTCGAAATTGCCGATCGCCGCCGCGGCGCCGCGATCCTCGGGTGGCAGTCCGGTCCAGTCGGTGCAGATCTTCATCGGTCCCCGGTGGCGCCGGGACGCCGGCCGCCGTCAGTCGAATTTGCGGCTGGGCGCCATGACCAGCGCCTCGCCCTTCAGGACGACCGTATCGCCCACGGCGCAGTGACAATCAAGGGTGACGCGCCGCCGGGCATAGTCGATCTCTCGGACCTCGACCTGGGCATGGACGATGTCGCCCGGGCGCACCGGCGCCAGGAATTTCAGCGTCTGGCCCAGATAGACCGTGCCGTGCCCGGGCAGCTGTTCGCCGATCACGGCAGAGATCAGCCCGGCGGTCAGCATTCCGTGGGCGATACGGCCCTCGAAAATCGTGTCGCGGGCATAGTTGTCGTCCAGATGCACCGGATTGCGGTCGGTCGTGATCTCGGCGAACAAAGTGATGTCATGATCGGTGACTTCCTTGCGCAGATACCGGCGCAGGCCAATTTCCATGTCTTCGATGCAGATCGTGCCGCGGGGCAGGTTGTCCAGCATGGGGCGCTCCGACGCTATCATGTTGCGTTGCAGCATAGACCAGCCCGCGGGCTCCCGCAATGTCGCGGCGCAAGAAAAAGTCTTCTTCGGACCCGGGGTGGCAATAAAATTGCCACGCCACCCTCGTCGGGTTAGCGCAGGAAGCCGATTGCATAGGACGGTTCGGATTGTTCGCGCTTCAGCAGCTCGGCCAGCGCGGCCGGGTCGGGTTGTCGGTTCGTTCCGGTCTCGGACGAGGACAGACCGCCGGTGACGAACAGACTGTCCAGGTTTTCTCCCATTGCGCCCTGTATGTCGGTATGCAACCCGTCGCCGATGCAAAGAATACGGTCATCGGGCACATCGCCCAGTTGCGCCATACGCCGCCGCGCCAGATCATAGATCGGCGGGTGCGGTTTTCCGAAATACAGGCTTTCACCGCCCATTTCGGAATAAAGCGCCGCGATGGCGCCGGCACAGAATTCGCGGGTCTCGCCGCGATCCACGACGATATCCGGGTTGGCGCAAAGCAGTTTCAGCCCTTTCTGCTTGGCATAAAGCAGTTGCGGGCGCAGCTCGGCCGGATCGGCCATCGGGTCGTAGGGCCCGGTGCAGACGATCCCCTCGGCCTGGTCCAGCGGCACCTGGGTGATCTCGACCGGATCCTCGATGATCTTGAGCGGGTCGAAAAAGCTCTGGTCGCGCGGCTGGCCGATGAAGAACACCTTCGATCCCACCGCGCCCTCGTACATTGCCGCGCGGGCGCTGTCGCCGGACGTGGTGATCGTGTCCCAGCAATCGTCGGGCACGCCGATCCGCTGCATCTGCCGCGCCACGCTTTGCCGGTGACGCGGGGCGTTGGTCAGCAGCACGACGATACCACCGCGATCACTGCGCGCGCGGAACTGCTGCAGCGCGGCCACCGCATCGGGGAATGGCTCGTGGCCGTTGTGCAGGCAGCCCCAAAGATCGACGAAAAGCGCGTCGTATCGGCCCGAAACGTCCGAGAGATGTTCGATGATCCGGGTCATGCAATGCCTTTCGAGCAGAAACCGGCGCCGGTTGCGCCGCTGGTGTCAAGGTTTCCCAAGCTCAGACCTTGAGGTTCGGGATGATCTGCTTTTTCCGGCTGACAACGCCCGGCAGCACAACCGTATCGCCGTCCACCGTCGTGCCAAAGCTTTTCTCGGCGACGGCTTTCACCATGTCGTTCGGAACCAGCAGGGTGGCTTCCTCTTTCAGGATGTCGACGACGAACAGAAGCACCTGGTCCACCCCGTCCTCAAGCGCCACGTCCTGCATGGCCTTGGTCAGTCCGGTCTTGCGGCCGAGCACCGCGGCGGGGGACGTGGTTTCCAGCACGCTCACGCGGAAACTGGTGCCGTCGACCTCGTATTCCTTGCTGTCCATCCGCAGCAGTTCGGCGTCGGAAAAGGCCGAGACATCGGATTTCGCCGCGAACATCTCGGCGGCATAGGCGGGGATGTCGACGCCGAGTTCGGCGGCCAGTCGCTCGGCCAGCGTCTTGTCCTTGTCCGTCGTCGTGGGCGAGCGGAATTCCAGTGTATCGGACAGGATGCAGGACAGCATCGCCCCCTTGATCCCGTCGGGCATTTTCGCCGCATCGGCGCCCATCAGGTCGTGCATGATGGTCGCTGTGCAGGCCAGGGGCCTGATCGTGATGTCGATCGGCTCTTTCGTCTGGATGCCGCCGGTCAGCTTGTGATGGTCGATGATCTGGATGATATGCGCATCGTTGATGGCCGCAGGCAATTCGGCGGGGTTGTTGGTGTCGACGATGATTACATCTTCGCCGGCGGCCAGGTCAGACATGATTTCGGGCCTGTCGAGGTTCCATTTGTCCAGCATGAAGGTCGCCTCGGTGCTGGGCTCGCCCAGCAGCCTGGGCTCTGCCGGCTGATTGCGAACCTTGTCGAGATACCAGGCCCAGATGATCGGAGAGCCGGTGGAATCGGTGTCGGGGGATTTGTGGCCGAATATTTTGATGGTCATCTCATTGTCCGTTCACGATACGAATTTCGTCGTCCTTATAGGTTCGTGCCCCGCCGATGTCACGAGGGCAGCTGCGGCGTGATTTCCCTGCGAGCTTTTCGCGTCGCGGCAGTTGACACTTCATGCGGCTTTCCCTATTTCCGCTTCGTTGGCACTCGAACAAGGTGAGTGCTAACGTCACAGGAACAACATGAACCAAGGAGCGTTCAGAGATGGCATTCACTCCGTTGCATGA
>JADQCD010000084.1:7287-8678 GCA_016278285.1 Actibacterium sp. | reverse complement strand
AATTACCTTTTTGCTGCTCTATGCCCGTTTTTTGCCATATTCTTCCGATTTCCCTGCCAGTTTCAACTCTTAACTGCGAATCACCCCGTTCCTGCACTGCAAGCAAGGCGTAAAAGTGGTGACACATTGCTAATATGCACCACATGGGGTCGTGCCGGTTGCGCTAACCTTCTCATGGTTAGCGCAAACTGGATCGACCTGCCCTGTTCCCTTGCGGAAACTGCATGCTAAGGGAGGCGGGCCTGCCGACACCAGGCGGGCGGCCCAGGCCGCCGAACGAAAGATCAATCGGACCGCGCATTGCGGACGACGTCAGGAGCGAACCTATGACAACTGGACGGGTGAACCCATCGCATCGGCTTGAAGATCAGGGAATGTCGGGGTTGGGTCATGTCTTTTACAACCTCATGGAACCAGCCCTGGTCGAAGCCGCGCTGAAGCGCGAGGAAGGCACGCTGGGCCGGGGTGGCGCGCTTCTTGTCACCACGGGCGAGCACACCGGCCGTTCTCCGAAAGACAAGTTCGTGGTTCGCACCCCCGATGTCGAGGGGAAGATCTGGTGGGAAAACAACAAGCCGATGGCGCCGGACGCGTTCGACCGCCTGCATGCCGACATGCTGGAGCACATGAAGGGCCGCGACTATTTCGTTCAGGACCTTTACGCCGGTGCCGACCCCGAACACCGGCTGGACGTGCGGATGGTGACGGAACTGGCCTGGCACGGGCTGTTCATCCGCCATCTGCTGCGCCGCCCCGAACGCCAGGAGCTGGACAGCTTCGTGCCCGAATTCACGATCATCAACTGCCCCAGCTTCACCGCCGACCCGGAAAGGCATGGCTGCCGTTCCGGCACGGTGATCGCGCTGAATTTCGATCGGAACATCATCCTGATCGGCGGTACTGAATACGCCGGCGAAAACAAGAAATCCGTCTTCACCCTTCTGAACTACATACTGCCGGGAAAGGGCGTCATGCCGATGCATTGCTCGGCCAATCACGCGGTCGGCAACCCGGTGGATACCGCGATCTTTTTCGGGTTGTCCGGAACTGGAAAGACCACGCTTTCGGCCGACCCCGAGCGTGTGCTGATCGGCGATGACGAGCATGGCTGGTCAGAGCGCGGCACGTTCAACTTCGAAGGCGGCTGCTATGCCAAGACACTGGACCTGAGCGAAGAAGCCGAGCCGGAGATCCATTCCACCACCACCCGCTTCGCCACGGTGATCGAGAACATGGTTTTCGACCCGGAAACCAAGGAGCTCGATTTCCAGGATGACAGCCTGACGGCCAACATGCGCTGCGCGTATCCGTTGGATTATATATCGAACGCCTCGGAAACGTCGCTGGGCGGGCATCCCAAGAACATCATCATGCTGACCTGCGACGCGTTC
>JADQCD010000084.1:0-7277 GCA_016278285.1 Actibacterium sp. | reverse complement strand
GCCGCCGATCGCCCGGCTGACGCCGGCGCAGGCGATGTATCACTTCCTGTCGGGATTCACCTCGAAGGTCGCCGGCACCGAAAAGGGCGTGACCGAGCCCGAGCCCACCTTTTCGACCTGCTTCGGCGCGCCGTTCATGCCCCGCCGCCCCGAGGTCTATGGTGACCTGCTGCGCCAGAAGATCGCGCGCCACGGCGCAACCTGCTGGCTGGTCAACACCGGCTGGACGGGCGGCGCCTACGGCGTGGGCTCGCGCATGCCGATCCGGTCGACCCGGCTGTTGCTGACCGCGGCGCTGGACGGATCGCTGAACGACGCGACCTTCCGCAAGGATCCGAATTTCGGCTTCGAGGTGCCCTTGCAGGTCGAAGGCGTGGCCGAGGTTCTGCTGGATCCGCGGCGCACCTGGCCGGTGAACGAGGAATACGACGCGCAGGCGCGGAAATTGGTGAACATGTTCGCAGAAAATTTTGCGCAATATGTGCCTTTCATCGACGAAGACGTGAAGGCGGCGGCCATCGGCTGATTCCCGAAACGGCCATTTCGGTTGCGGCCGGAAATTACGGTGCGGGAACCTCCTGTCGGTCTCCGCACCGGCCGAGGCCACCATTCCCGCCGCGGGTCGTATCGCCGCCGGCCACGAAGCCGAGCTTTTGCTGGTGCACGCGCAGCCGGACCTTCCGCTTACCTCGAACGGCCCTCCGACCCCCGAGGATGAAGATCTGCGCGCACGCCTTCGCCGACGTAACGAGAGGATCGCCAAGGATTACCTGCGCCGTATGCGTGCCCTGACCCCGGTCGAGGCGAAACGAACGCGCACCCCGCGTCTGAACGAAAACGATCCGCGACATGCCATATCGGCGGTGGTCAGCGGTGAGGGCGCGGATCTGCTGGTGCTGGGCAGATGCGGTCAGGGCGGGCACCGCGATCTGCTCATCGGCAGCACTGCGGAATTCCTGGTTTCCTGCACGACGGTCCCGGTGCTTCTGGTCAATTGCCACGCGACAGCGCGGTCGCGCCGTGACGCCCACGCGCCGCGCCGGCCGTCGTCAGGGCCGGTTCTGTCGTGATGTCCGACAACGGGGCAGCGGGGCATGCGCCGCTGCGCCGTGCCGGGGATGCGCTGCGGGCGCATCACCGGATATGTGCGGGGCCGCCGCGCGCGGTTCCCGTGTGGTTGGCGCTGGACCGGATCCCCGATTGGCTGAACCGCGCGCGGCGGGCTTGCTCCGATCCACCGGGCCACGCCACCAAGGCGGCGGAGTGGTTGCTGGACAATGAATACCAGGTCCGCCGCGCGGTGCGGCAGGTCCACGAGGACATGCCCAGGGTCTTCTATCGTCGCCTGCCCGCCCTGGCGGCGCCTGAATGCGACGGCCTGCCACTGGTGTTTCTGGCGGCGCATGGCCTTCTGAACACCACGAACATGCAGATAAGCGACGACGCGGCGGTGCATTTCGTCGATGGCTATCAGAGCCGGGACGCTCTTTCGCTCGCCGAGCTGTGGGCCTTTCCGGCCATGCTGCGGCTTGCCTGCCTCGAAACCATCGTGCTGGCGTTTTCGAGCCTCGTTCCCGGGCTCGGGGTGCCATTTGCGCGCTCTGCCGGAATGCCAAAACCACAGGATTTGTGCGACTCGACGGAGGCGGTTTCGCGTGCAATCATGGCACTTTCGGCGATTTCACGAATTCGCTGGGCCGAGTTTTTCGAACGCACCGGCCGCGTCGAGTCGATCCTGCGGACAGACCCGGCGGCCCGTCACACAGCGCAGGATTTCGGGACGCGAGACAGTTATGGCAGGGCGGTAGAGCAGATCGCCGAAGGCTGCGATGCCGCCGAAACGGACGTTGCCGATCATGCCATCCCCTGGCCCGGAACCACCGGCGCGCACCGCGGCAGCGCCATGTCGGTTGATGGCTGGTGGCAGCCGGACGCGTGCGCCTCGAGGCGGAACTGGGTTATCGCGCGCGCCGCCGCGATGCGCTGCGTCGACGGGTTCGGGCCCATCCGGGGCCCTTCCACGCCGGGTCGCTGATCGAGTTCGGACTGGCAGCCATGGTATTGCCGGCGGGTCTGCTGATCCGGTTCGGGGCCGGGCCGGGGGGATGGACGGCCGGTGCCGGGGGGATGGACGGCCGGTCTTCTGCCGTCGCTCATGCCCGCCTCGATCATGTCCGTCACGCTAACCAACTGGCTTGTCACACAGACGGTGCCGCCCCGGCTGCTGCCCAAGCTCGATTTCAAGGACGGCCTTCCAGACGATATGGCCGCGGCGGTCGTGGTGCCGGTGATCTTTGGCAAAGCGGATGAGGTCGCCCCGCTGCTCGACCAGCTGGAAGCGCATTGGCTGACCAATCCCGATCCGCGCCTGTTCTTCGCGATTCTGGGCGATCCGGCCGACGGCCCGCACGAAGACATGGCGCAGGACGCGCAAATCCTGGCGGCGCTGATCGACGGCATCGCGCAGCTGAACGGGCGCTATCCAGGGCACAGGCCCTTCGCGGTGCTGCACCGTCGCCGCCGAGGGAACCCGGGCGAAAGGGTCTGGATGGGGTGGGAGCGCAAGCGCGGCAAGCTGGAGGAATTCAACCTGTTCCTCGCCGACCGCGCCGAAAATGCGTTCCCGGTGCAGGCGGGCAATATCGACGCCCTGCGCAACGCCCGATATGTGGTGACTCTGGACGCCGAAACCGTCGTTCCGCCAGGTGCGGTCAACCGGCCGTTGGGGGCGTTGTGCCATCCGCTGAACCGGGTCGAATTCGACGCCGCCGGAGAGCTTGTTCTTGCCGGCTATACCTTCATCCAGCCGCGGATCGAGATCTCGCCAAGGGTCGGGGGCGCGTCGCGTTTCAGCCGGCTCTATACCGGCGACACTGCCATCGATATCTTCAGCCGCGCGGTGTCGGTCGTTTATCAGGACCTGTTCGGAGTGGGTATCTTCACCGGCAAGGGCGCCGATGACGTCGCCGCCTTCCGCCAGTGCCTGGTGGGCCGGGTGCCGGAAAACGCATTGGTCGGCCATGATTTGTTCGAGGGGCTGCACGGCCGCGCCGCGCTGGCCTCGGACATCGTGTTCTACGAAGGGTTCCCGACGAGTTATCCGCAATATGTCCGGCGCCTGCACCGCTGGATCCGCGGCGACTGGCAGCTGTTGCCCCGGCTGGGCCGCCGCGTGCCCGGGCGCGGCGGGGTGCGCCTGAAAAAACCCGCTGGGCGCGCTGGACCGCTGGAAGATCATCGACAACTTGCGCCGCAGCCTGATCCCGCCCGCGCTGGTGCGGCTTGCGGTCATCGGCTGGCTGGGCCTGCCCGGAGAGGCGCTGACCTGGACGCTGCTGACAATCGCCGCGCCGGGGGCCTATCTGCTGACCGACGTGCTGGCCGGGCTGTCCCGCGGCCACCGTCGCGTTGCGGTCCGGGGCCGGCTACGCCAGTTCGCCGATCACGCCTGGCGATAGATGCTGGCGGTCGTGTTCATGGCGATCGAGGCGCTGGTCGCCCTCGATACCGTCCTGCGGGCCTGCTGGCGCATGGCGTTGTCGCGCCGCCGGTTGCTGGAATGGACGACGGTGGCCCATGTCGCCGCGGCCGCGCGCGGCGACCGCGCCCATGTCTGGGCCGAAATGGCCGGCGCGCCAGCACTGGCGTCGGCCATTGGCAGTGCGTTGGCACTGGTCACTCCCGGCGCCGCGCGATTGCTGCTGCTGTGGTTCAATTCGCCCGAGATCGCGCTGTTCATCGGACGTTCGCGCCCGTCGCCGGTGGAGGAAAACAGCACCGAGGACAGATTGTTCCTGCGCCACCTGGCGCGCCGGACCTGGCTGTTTTTCGAAACTTTCGCCGGCCCCGAGGACAACTGGCTACCGCCCGGAAATTTTCAGACCGACCCGCATGACGAAGTCGCTCACCGCAGTTCGCCCACTAATGTGGGCATGATGTTCCTTTCCTCGCTGGCGGCTTGGGATTGCGGCCATATCGGCCTGCGCCACCTGGCCGCGCGCTATGCCGGCGCCTCGGCGCTTGACTGGGCGTTCGAGGACGCCAGGAGTGGCACGGCGGTGGTGGCGCACCGGCTGGGCCGGACGCAGGGGGCGCTGGCCGGGCTTGGCGGTGGCGATGGCGCCTGCCGGATATTCGATCTGATAAACCCTGTGCGGCGCAGTTCCGATCCGGATCAGGTCGGACGGTATCTCGCCGAGCCCTATCGATGCCCGCCGATGTCGGCGGCGCCGCGTCGTTCGAGGGGCGCGCGGGCTGGACCTGGTACACCGGCGCCGCGGCCTGGGCCCGGCGGCTGGGGGTCGAGGCGATCCCGGGGCTGGAACTGCGCGACGGGCGACTTCGCATCTTGCCCTGCCTGCCCAGGGGCTGGGGCGGCTACAGCGCCGAGTTTGCCGGGCCGCACGGCCGCATCGCCCTGCGCGTCGAGGATCCCGAGGGGCTGGGCGGCGGCATGGCGGAAATGAAGATCGACGGCAGGCTGGCGCCGGGAAACATGGTGGATTTCCCGACCGACGGATCGGTGCGACAGGTTGTGTCGCGGATCTGCCCGGACAGCCGCGCAAGCGCGCAATGACTGCCCGAAAATTCTGATCGCGAAACCCGGTCGGCCCTGTCCGGAACGATAGCCAATCGCGATTCGATCTGGCAAGATACCGCACGATACCTGGCCTTTCGCATAGCAGCCATTGACGATGCGCAAGCCGTTGGGCATTGCAGCCGCTTGGTTGCGCGGATAGTTCTTGATACATGAAAATCCGATGCAAGTTTGGCGCTGACGGATGACATCCAGAATTCTGATCATAGAGGATGATCCTGACATCAGGCGCCTGGTGGCCACCGGGCTGGAAGAGATCGGTCACGAGGTCGAGCTGGTATCCAGCATTTCCGGATTCGAAGCCGCTATCGCGGATAAATCCTTTGACTTGTGCATGGTGGATCTGGGCCTTCCCGATGGGAACGGTCTGCAACTTGTGGAAGACCTGCGTCGGCGCGATGGTTGCGGCATCATCATCCTGTCCGGTCGCAGCGCCGAGATCGACCGTATCGTCGGCTTGGAGGTGGGCGCGGACGACTATATCACCAAACCGTTCCGGATACGGGAAATGGTCGCGCGGGTCCGCGCGGTGCTGCGTCGGGTGAACGAGGCCAAGCGCGGACGGGCCCTGTCGAGCGGCGAGGCGGATGAAACGGCAGAACAGGCCGAGATCGCCTTCGACGGTTATCGGCTGAAACCCGCTTCCCGGCGCCTGTTCGCCCCCGACGATCGCGAAGTGCATCTGACCACGGCCGAATTCAACCTTTTCCTGGCCCTGGTTAAGCGGCGCGGGCGGGTTCTGTCGCGTGACGAATTGATGAATGCCGTCAAGGGGCGCGACTGGGAAAGCTACGATCGGGCCATCGACGGGCTGGTCAGCCGGCTGCGCCGCAAGGTGCCGCCACCAGAGGGCAGGGAGCATTACATCCGCACCGTCCACGGCGTCGGATACACGTTTTCCGCGTAACCGGTTCCGTTCGAAGACTGCGAATCAGGCCATCGCCGGGCCTGACAACTGACATCCGGCTTTCGCGAATCGGATCGCGCATCGCCGAATTCGTCAGCACATGACCGGGATTCCGACCATTTTTCGGTCAACAGGCGTGATTCGCAGCCGCAAAGCCCCTCGAAACGTCTGGCGACACGAAAATGCCCCGGCACTTCGACAATTATTCACGAATTCCAGACATTCGCGCAAGGCGTGTGCCGTAAGGTGGAAACCGTGCGAAGAATCGCACTTGGAAGGAGCGCAGAATGTCTTACCAGTTCTTCGGGACGCGTGGGTCCGCCGATGTCAGGGTTTCCTTGCCGCAAACGTATCGCAGAAAGGTGCGTTGGGTGCCGCAGATCGGAGATATCTTTCCCGATTTCACAGCCCCCACGACGCAGGGAAAGTTGCGATTCCATGAATGGGCCGAAGGAAGCTGGGTCTATCTGTTCTCGCATCCCGCGGCCTTTACCCCCGTGTGCACATCGGAAATGGTCGGCCTTTCCGCCAGTTCGGGTTGTTTCGCCGAGCGCAATATCAAGACGATCTCGCTATGCCGCAGCGACTGCGAGGCGCAGGCCCGCTGGGCCGAGGAAATCGCACGCGTTTTCGGCACGCCGATCACGTTCCCGATGATCTCGGACAGCGACGGGGTGATTTCGCGCGTCTGCGGGATGGTGCACGACAAGGAAAGCACGACGCTTTCGATGCGAAAGTCGCTGATCATCGATCCCGGCCTTCGCCTGCGGATGATCCTGGAATACCCGATGCGCGTCGGGCGCAGCACCGAAGAGATCCTGCGCGTGTTCGACGCGCTCAAGGTGACCGACGAGCTGGATGTCGCCACACCCTCGGACTGGTATCAGGGTGATCCGCTGCTTCTGTCACACGTCGAACATCCCGATCGTGCGAACGCCCCGCTTCAGGGGCGGGGGAAGATCCATCGGCTGTTACCCTACATGACAGTGCTGCGCAACTGATCCGCCCAGATCAACGGATTGCGGGCATCAGGGCGGCACCCAGCCGACAGTCGCGGGCGGCATCGGGCGCACAAGCGCGCGGTTTCAGGTCACGAGTCAGGCAGACCCGAACCTCCTGGATCGCCAAGCCTTTGCAGGTGACGGTCAGCATCCGCTCTGTCAGGTCGGGATTGGCCTTCAGAAAGGCTTCTTCAACCACCGAGGCGGGTATGCGCACCGGCCTGGTCAGCCTGCGGAAGGCCGCAGGACGTTCGACCGCGGCAAAAGCTTTGCGCGCCGCTTCGAAATACGCCTGCGCGGACAACCCTGAACAACGGCCGTGTTTCTTCCATTGATACCAGGCCTGTCCCGCCGTGCCCATGATGTCGGCCATTGCCCGCGTTTCGGCGCGCGACGGGTCATGCGCCCCGGTGTGGCAATTCGCCGGCCAGCCGACCTCGTATTGCGGCCAGAGCCCATGCAGAACCCAGCCCAGATCGCGCGCCCCGTCGCATTGCGGCGAGCCGCGGGCGGCGCCTTCGCGGGCGCACCACCCGGGTGACCAGGACAGAGCCAGAACGTAATAGTCGAAATCGCCCGCCGCCTCACCGTCGGCGCGGGCCAGGGTGGCGGTCAGAATGAGGGCGATCAGCCAGCGCATTTTCTCTTTTCTCCGGGCGGTCGGGCGACTATATACACCTCAAACCTCCCCGAAAACGAGGATCAGGTCCAGACGGGCCAGCCGTTTTTCCGGCACGGGGAAGTCTTGTTCAAAGGAGTTTGGTCATGGACA
>JADQCD010000204.1 GCA_016278285.1 Actibacterium sp. | reverse complement strand
TTCCGATCTTGTCGGGCGGAGAACAACAGCGCGTGGCCGTCTGCCGGGCACTGGCCAACGCGCCCATGTTGCTGCTGGCAGATGAACCGACCGGAAACCTGGACCCTGAAACCGCTGACCGGGTGTTCGGCGCGCTGATCGATCTCGTGCGCGACACCGGGCTGTCGGCATTGATCGCCACGCATAATCTGGACCTGGCCGCACGCATGGACCGGGTGCTGCACCTGGAGGCCGGCCAACTGGCCTGACGCGCAACGCGCCTCAGGCACGCTGGGTCACGAAAACCCCGAGCGCCATCAGGCCGATCCCCGCCGCGCGGGTCAGGCTGATCGGTTCGGGCCGCGCGCCCATCAGGGCGAAATGGTCGATCGCGGCGGCAGAAACCAACTGACCGAGCAATACGAAGAACACGGCGTTGCCGATGCCGAATTTCGGCGCGATCCAGGTGATGGACAGAATGTAGAACGCCACCAGAAGCCCCGCCAGAAACAGGTGTCTGGGGGCCGTGAAGATACCCGAAATCGCCGCCGGACCGGTCAGCATCAGCACCACCGAGGCGCCGGCGAAGGCCACCATGAACAGCATGAAGGCCGCCGCTGCCGGGTTGCCCAGCCGCAGCCCGAGTTGGGCGTTCAACGCCGCCAGGACCGGAATGCCGACCCCTGCTGTCAACATCACGGCGGCGTATTTCATCGTGGCAAGATCCATCCCCGCTCCTTTCGCTCGTGACCGCCAGCCTAGCGGGCATCGCGCCCGGGGCAAGGGCAGTTTCGCGCCCGCCCGCCCGCTTGGCGCGTCTTGGCTTGTCCGACGATTGCCAGCAAGGGGCGGGACGTGCCATCCTGCGCCTGGGGCAGTTGGCAGGAGAGAACGACGATGCGGCCATTCATGATCGCTGCCGGAACGGCACTGACGCTGGTGACCCTGGCGGCATGCGAACCGCAGGACGAACTCTCCGGCCGCGCCGATTTCCGCGACTATTGCGCCGGCTGTCACGGCGCGGACGCGACGGGCGGCGGGCCCGTGGCGCGCGCGTTGGGGCTTCAGACGCCGGACCTGACGCTGATCGCGCGGCGCGAGGGCGGCGCGTTTCCCTTCACCCGGGTGATGTCGGTGATCGACGGCTACACCCGAAAGGACCAGCACGGCAGCAAGATGCCCGCATTCGGCCCGTTGCTGGACGGCCCGAAAGTGATGCTGGAATACGAAAACGGCGCCGTGACGCCTACGCCGGCCGCGCTGGTGGCGTTGGCGCGCTATCTGGAAAGCATACAGCGCTAGCGGTTGGTCACCCGCCTGTCAAAGCTCGATCTCGCCGCCCGGAGCGGGGTCTTGCAAGGGCGCGGGAAGCGGGTGATCAGGCTTGCGGCGGATAATGATATCGCCGTTTGGCAGCATCTCGGGCATCTCATATGAGTTGAAGTCATCAACCAGGCGCAGCAATTCGCGCATCGCGGGCTGGATATTCTCTGCCAGATCGCGCATCGCCGGCTCCATCTCATCGGCCAGCCCCTTCATGAAAAGGCGTGCACCCCGTTCCAGCAGGCTGAGCCCCTCTTTCATGTCGCCTTGCGGCGGCGCCTTTTCGGCCTGCTGGGCAAGGGCCGGGGCGACGGACAGGCAGGCGACAAGCGCGAATGCAAAAATGCGTCTCATCGTTTCAATATAGGGACGGTGCCGAGTCGATGAAAGCGTCACAACGTCATGTCGAGCGTGACGGGAAAATGATCCGACGCCTGCAACAGCGCCTCGCGCAGTTCCGGCACGGCGGCGCAGCCCGGATCGTCGAACGGATGCCAGATACGCCACCGCGGGTTCCTGACGCGCAGATCATGCGAGATCATGATATAGTCGATCAACGCCGAAAGATGCCCCGTCCCGTCCGGCCGGGCAAAACACGCTGTCGCGGGCAAGCCCCCGGTCCGTCCCCCATGCGCCATTAATGCATGCGGGTCGTGCAGCCGCAGCGCCGGGGGGGGGTCCACCGGGCCGAGCACGATCTCTACCCCCGACCGACCGAACAGATTTTCGTATTCGTCCAGCCCGGGGCCATCGTTGAAATCCCCCAGAACGATCAGCGGATCGCCGGCCTGCAAATGCACCGCGATGCGCTGACGCAGCCACAGGCATTGCGCCAGCTGTTTTCGCCGGTTCTCGATCGCCTGACGCATCCGCTTTTCAGGCGTATCGGCGCCATGCGGCGCCTTGGACTTGGCATGGACCCCGATCATGCGGAACCACGTGCCCCCGGCCGCTTGCACCGCCAGTTCCAGCGGCGGTTTGGAAAAGACGATCAGTTCGGGCGTGCCGTCCGCGTCCAGATCCCAGCGAAACACCGAATCGAAACGCGGCGCGTCGAACGAACCCTTCTTTCCGGTCCAGTCGCCTTGCGGATCATGCCGCGGCGTCAGCATTGCAGGGTCATAAAGCAGCGCGATTTCCTGCTGCGTGTCGCTGCGAAATCCCGATACGGCCCGGTTCGCGCGCAGCTGCATCTTCGCGGCGAATCCTTCCAGCGCTGCGACGCAGGACCGCGTGGCACTGTCGTCAGGCGCTTCGATCACCAGCAGCGCATCGGCATCGATCGCGCTGAGCACGATACCCACCGCCCCGATCTGTTCGTACCGGGCCACGCCCTGCCGGCCCGAGGCGCCGGCATCTTCCAGCAGGTTGCCTTCGTTGTCGAAAAGCGCATCGAACCATTCGATGTTGTACGTGGCGATCCTCACCCGGCCCGCTCCAGCGAGATTTCCTCCCACGCGCGATTGATGGCCACAAGGCGCTTTTCGGCAAGCTTGACGGCCTCTTCGGGCACGCCGCGGGCCATCATGCGGTCAGGGTGGCTGTCGCGCACCGCCTGCCGCCAGACCGCGCGAATCTGATCCATCGGCATGTCGGGGCTGACCCCCAGCACGGCGTAAGGGTCTGGTTCGGAATCGGGCACGAAACGCGCCTTGAGCGCCCGGAAGCACCGGCCATGAAGGTCGAAGATCTCGGCGACGCGGTAAAGGAACCGGTCCTCGTCCGGGTGATAGTCACCGTCCGAAACCGCGATATAGAAAAGCCCTTCCAGCAGGTCGGCCAGCGGCCCGTCATCGCCGCGAAACATGCGCGCGATACGCCGGGCATATTCCTCGAATCCGGCCACGTCCTGCCGCGCCAGGTTGAAGACACGGGCCGCATTATCGGTTTCCGACGGCGGTATGGTGAACACTTCGCGGAAGGCCGTCACCTCGTTTCGGGTCACAAGGCCATCGGCCTTGGCCATCTTCGCACCAAGCGCGATCACCGCGATGGTAAAGGCGACGCTGCGTTCAGGCGGGGCCCGCAACCGGTCGAACACCCGGGCCAGGCTTTCGCCCTTGGCCAGGGCCGCGACGGCGTCAGAGATGCGGGACCAGATCGACATGACGGCAAGATTATCGGTCCGCGGCGCGGAAGTCAGGCGGATATTCAAAGAAATTTCTGCATCAGCACAAGGTCCAGCCAGCGACCGAACTTGAACCCGACCTCGGGCAGGGTTGCCACCTGCACATAACCCAGGGCCGCGTGGAACGCGACCCCCGCGGCGTTGGCCGCGCTTATCCCTGCGAACATCGAATGGGTGCCGCGGGCGCGGGCGTGATCCTCCAGCGCGCACAGCAGGGCGCGTCCGCCCCCCCTGCCCCATGCCGCCGGCGCAAGAATGACGGTATGCTCCATCGTGCGCGCATAGCCCAGGCCGCCGCGAAACTGGCCATAAGTTGCGAAACCGGCAAGGCCCCCATCCTGCTCGGCGACCAGAAACGGGTGGTCCTGCGCGGCCTTCGTCACCAACAGCGCCGCCAGATCGTCATCGGTCTTTTCGACCGGGTTGAAGGTGATCAGCGTATCGCGGATCACCGCGTTCCATATTGGCCGGATACCGGCGATGTCGGCGACCCCGGCCGCGCGAACCTTCACCTCAGCACCTTGCGGCCCGTGGGTGTGTCGATGGTGGCCGACAGGCGGATTTCGTCCGCTGGGGCAATCGACACCCGCGCATCGTCCAGCATCCCGTTCAGCGCCCGGCGCAGGGCACGGGCCTCGGGGTGGGAAATGTCCAGCGCCAGAAGCCGACAACCGGCATCGGGAAGCCGCTTGGCGGGATGGGCCGGCCCATCCCAGGAAATCAACGCGGGGAACGCGCCCCCGAAGGGCAGCTTGCCATCCTCGGGCACGGCCATCTGCCACCTCAGGTCGCCACGGGACAGGCCAAGGGGCGATCCGGTTCCGACGGGCGCGGCCGCAAGCGTGGCCGGCAGGTCGTCGCAACGGGCGATCCAGTTCGTCAGGCGCGGCGGCCCGGTGAAGCTGTCCAGGTCAAACCAGCGCGCCCGGCCGGGCGGCGGCGCGCCGGGGTCGATGGCGATGACCTCCAGATACAGGCCGGGCCCCAGATGCAGCAGACGGTTATGCGTGCCCATCGCGGCATGCGCCCCGCCGGGGGCGAACGGCACGCCCAACGCCGCCTCGACCGCCGCGACACCGGCTTCAAGCCGTTCGCATGACACCGCGAGATGATCAAGCTGCAGCATTTCCGCGCTTCCCGTTCCTGCGTGCCCTCAGGCGCTTTGCGATCTGGCCTCGCGGATCAGGCGCAGAATGTCCTGCGCCGCCGCGGGAATGTTGGTGCCCGGCCCGAAGATCGCCTTGACCCCGGCATCCTTGAGGAATTGGTAATCCTGCTGCGGGATCACGCCACCGCAGATCACGATGATGTCCCCCGCCCCCTGGGCCTTCAGCGCCTCGACCAGCCGGGGCGCCAGCGTCTTGTGGCCCGCGGCCTGCGACGAGATTCCCACCACATGCACGTCATTGTCGATGGCATCCTGCGCGGCCTCCTCGGGGGTCTGGAACAGCGGGCCGACATCCACGTCGAAACCGATATCGGCGAAGGCCGTGGCGATCACCTTGGCGCCGCGATCGTGCCCATCCTGGCCCATCTTGACGACCAGCATCCGGGGGCGGCGCCCCTCTTGCTCGGCGAATTCCTCGACCGATTTCTGGATCGCGGCAAAGCCTTCATCGCCCTCATAGGCGGCGCCATAGACCCCGGCCAGTGTCTTGACCTCGGCGTGGTGCCGACCGAATGCCTTTTCCATCGCCATGCTGATCTCTCCGACGGTTGCGCGGGCGCGGGCGGCCTCGACCGCCAGGCGCAGCAGGTTGCCTTCACCGCTTTTCGCGGCCGCCTCCAGATCGGCCAGAGCCGTATCGCACACGGCCTGGTCGCGTGCCGCGCGGATCTTCTCCAGCGCCTTCACCTGGCCGTCACGGACGCGCAGGTTGTCCACGTCCAGGATGTCGATCTCCTGTTCCTTTTCCAGGCGCCACTTGTTGACGCCGACGATCACCTCGTCGCCCCGGTCCACCGCGGCCTGCCAGGTGGCGGCGGATTCCTCGATGCGCAGCTTGGGCATGCCGCTGGCCACGGCCTTGGTCATGCCACCCATCTCGTCGATCTCGCCGATGATCTTCCACGCCGCATCGGCCAGGTCGGCAGTCAGTTTCTCAACATAGTAGGAGCCGGCCAACGGATCGACCACCTTGGTGACCTTGGTCTCGTTCTGCAGGATAAGCTGCGTGTTTCGCGCGATCCGGGCCGAGAAATCCGTGGGCAGGCCAATCGCCTCGTCGAAGCTGTTGGTATGCAGCGACTGGGTGCCGCCCAGCACCGCGCTCATCGCCTCATAGGCCGTGCGCACGATGTTGTTGTAGGGGTCCTGCTCGGCCAGGCTGACGCCGCTGGTCTGGCAATGGGTGCGCAGCATCAGCGATTTGGGGTCTTTCGGCCCGAACTCGCTCATGATCCGGTGCCACAGGAACCGCGCGGCGCGCAGCTTGGCGATCTCCATGAAGAAATTGGTGCCGATCGCGAAGAAGAAGGACAGCCGCCCGGCGAAGGCGTCCACGTCCAGCCCCCGGTCCAGCGCCGCCTTCACGTATTCCTTGCCGTCGGCCAGGGTGAAGGCCAGTTCCTGCACCAGGTTCGCGCCGGCCTCCTGCATATGGTAGCCGGAGATCGAGATCGAGTTGAAACGCGGCATGTCGGTCGAGGTGTATTCGATGATGTCGCTGACGATCCGCATCGACGGTTCGGGCGGGTAGATATAGGTGTTGCGGACCATGAACTCCTTGAGGATGTCATTCTGGATGGTACCGCTCAGCTGCCTGCGATCGACCCCCTGCTCCTCGCCCGCGACGATGAAGCTGGCCAGAACCGGAATCACCGCGCCGTTCATCGTCATCGACACGCTGACCTGATCCAGCGGGATACCGTCGAACAGGATCTTCATGTCCTCGACGCTGTCGATGGCCACGCCCGCCTTGCCGACATCGCCCTCGACCCGCGGATGATCGCTGTCGTAATGGGTGGCCAGGTCGAAGGCGACCGAGACCCCCTGCTGACCGGCCGCCAGCGCCCTGCGGTAAAAGGCGTTCGATTCCTCGGCGGTGGAAAATCCCGCATATTGCCGGATCGTCCAGGGGCGACCGGCATACATCGTGGCCTTGGGGCCGCGGGTATAGGGGGGCGCGCCGGGCACCGATCCCATATGCGCCAGCCCCTCGGTATCCTCTTCGGTATAGAGCGGCTTCACGGAAATGCCCTCGGGCGTGGTCCAGGTCAGATCGTCCAACGACCGGCCGCGCAGCTCCTTCTCGGCCATTTCGGCCCAGGCTTTCGTCTTGTCCGTCATGCGATCATCCTTCCGTCTGTCCTGCGGCCGGCATATCGGCCTTCGCTTTCACGGCCCCGACGCCTATATGGAGCGAGGCAGGAGGTGTCATGAAAGCGCTCGTCATTTTCGTTCTGGCCGTTGCCCTGGCGGCCGGTGCGTCTGCCACCCGGTCGGCAGAACCCACGCCGCCGGAATTGTGGCAAGAGGATCGCACGCTGGTCTTCGACGCCACCGATGTGGCACTGTCCGATTTCAGGTGGATCGCCCGCCCCATCGTCGTTTTCGCAAATTCCCCTGCGGACCCCCGGTTCCTCGAACAGATGAAACTTCTGGCCGCGCGGCCCGAGGCGCTGGCCACGCGCGACGTGGTCGTCATCACCGACACCGATCCATCGGCGAACTCGTCGGTCCGGCAGGCGCTGCGCCCGAGCGGGTTCATGGTGGTTCTGATCGCCAAGGACGGCGCGATCAACCTGCGCAAGCCGGTGCCCTGGGACGTGCGGGAACTGACCCGCAGCATCGACAAGATGCCCCTGCGCCAGGACGAGCTGCGCCGCTGAAAGGGCGGGTGCCGACGCGCGACCGCGGGTTTCACTCGAACTCCATGATGATATCGTCCACCGCAAGGCTGTCGCCGGGGCCGGCATTGATCCGGCTGACCACGGCCTTGCGCTCGGCGCGCAGGATGTTTTCCATCTTCATCGCCTCGACGGTGCACAGCGCCTGGCCCTCCTGCACCTCCTGTCCTTCCTCGACATCGACCTTCACGATCAGCCCGGGCATCGGGCAGAGCAGCATTTTCGAGGTGTCCGGCGCGGCCTTGACCGGCATCAACGCCGCCAACTCTGCCTGGCGCGGATTGTAGACCGCCACCTTCAGGTCGGCCCCGCGGGTGCGGATCCGGAACCCGGTGGCCGTGCTTTCAACCTTCAGCACCAGTGTCGCACCATCTATCTCAAGGGTGGCCAGACGATCTCCGGGCGTCCAGTCCGAAGTCACGCGATGCGTCGTGCCGTCAGCGAAAACCACGTCGGCCCCAGCCCGATCGGCATCCACCGAAACGGCGAAGGACTCACCCTGGGCAACGACCACCCATTCGCGGCCCACCTTGCGTTCGTGATTGTCCATCCGCCCCGAGATGCGAGCGCGGCGGATCTCGTCCACGCGATACATCGCCGCCGCCGCGGCCGCCACCCGGCGCAGCGCGTCGCCGGGCAACGTCACACCGTCGAACCCGTCGGGATATTCCTCGGCGATAAAGGCGGTGGTGATGTCGCCGGCGACGAATTTCGGATGATCCATCACCGCCGACAGGAACGGCAGGTTGTGACCGATGCCCTCGACCTCGAAGGAATCCAGCGCCACGCGCATCCCTTCGATCGCCTCTTCACGGGTCGGCGCCCAGGTGCACAGCTTGGCGATCATGGGATCGTAATACATGCTGATCTCACCGCCTTCGAAGACGCCGGTATCATTGCGCACGACGTGATCGGCGGCGGCGACCTCGCGCGGCGGGCGATAGCGCGTGAGCCGGCCGATCGACGGCAGGAACCCGCGATAGGGATCCTCGGCATAAAGCCGGCTTTCCATCGCCCAGCCTTTCAGTTTCACCTCATCCTGCGCGATGGACAGATTTTCGCCGGCCGCCACGCGAATCATCTGTTCCACCAGGTCGATGCCGGTGATCAATTCGGTCACCGGGTGCTCGACCTGAAGCCGCGTGTTCATCTCCAGGAAATAGAAATTGCGCGCGCCATCGACGATGAATTCCACCGTGCCCGCGCTGGAATACCCCACCGCATGGGCCAGCGCGACGGCCTGTTCGCCCATCCGCTTGCGGGTTTCTGCATCCAGAAACGGGCTGGGTGCCTCTTCGATCACCTTCTGGTTGCGCCGCTGGATCGAGCATTCCCGCTCGCCCAGATAGATGCCGTTGCCATGGCCGTCGCACAGCACCTGGATCTCGATATGGCGCGGCTGGGTCACGAATTTCTCGA
>JADQCD010000129.1 GCA_016278285.1 Actibacterium sp. | reverse complement strand
GCCGCGATGCTGGGCGTGGCGACCGACGAGCTGAGCTTCGGCCCCTCGACCAGCCAGAACACTTATGTGCTTGCCCAGGCCTTTCGGAAATGGATGCGACCCGGGGATGCGATCGTGGTGACCAACCAGGACCACGAGGCCAATTTCGGCCCGTGGCGGCGGCTGGCCGATGATGGGGTGGAGGTCCGCGAGTGGCGGATCGACCCCGAGACCGGGCATCTGGACCCGGCCGATCTGGAAAACCTGCTGGACGACAAGGTGCGGCTGGTGTGCTTCCCGCATTGTTCCAACGTGGTGGGAGAGGTCAACGACGTGGCCGGGATCTGCGCCATCGCGCAGGCCGCAGGCGCCTTCACCTGCGTCGATGGCGTCAGCTATGCGCCGCACGGGTTTCCGGATGTGGGCCGGATGGGCGCCGACATCTATCTGTTTTCGGCCTACAAGACCTACGGGCCGCATCAAGGCTGTATGGTGATCCGCCGCGCGTTGGGCGAAGCGCTGCCGAACCAGGCGCATCACTTCAACGGCGGCACGCTTTACAAGCGGTTCACCCCCGCAGGGCCGGATCACGCGCAGGTGGCTGCCAGCGCGGGGATGGCGGATTATTATGACGCGCTCTATGCGCACCATTTCGCCTCCGAGGCCGCCCCCGCGGCCCGCGCCGCGGCCGTGCATGATCTTCTGCGCGCGCATGAGACGGCCCTGCTGCAGCCGCTGCTGGATCATGCCGCCGCGAAGAACTCGGTGCGTCTGCTGGGCCCGCGAAAGGCCGAGGGCCGCGCGCCCACCGTCGCTCTGGCCGTCGAGGGTTGGCCGGGCGCGGATCTGGCCGCGCGTCTGGCCGGGAACGGGATCATGGCCGGCGGCGGCGATTTCTACGCCCAGCGGCCATTGCAGGCGATGGGCGTCGATCCGGACAGCGGCGTGCTGCGGCTGAGCTTCGTGCACTACACGACGCCGGCCGAGCTTGACCAGCTGATCGCCGCGCTAGATCAGCATCTGTAACAGGCCCCGGACAAGGGCATTGGCAGGTGGTGCGCGGCGTGACGGACAATTCCCCGATCCTGATGTGGTTCCGGCGCGACCTGCGGCTGTCGGACCACCCGGCGCTGGACGCGGCGGCGCGTGCCGGGCGGCCGGTGGTCCCGGTCTTCATCCATGACGAGGGAGTGGAAACCCTTGGCGCCGCGCCGAAATGGCGGCTGGGCCTGTCGGCTGCCGATCTCGCTGACCGCCTGAAGGCGCGCGGATCGCGCCTGATCTGCCGTCGGGGCCAGGCGCTGGAGGTGCTGCAATCGCTTCTCGCCGAGACAGGGGCAGGGTCGGTCTTCTGGTCGCGGCTCTACGATCCCGACAGCAAAGTCCGCGACACCGCGATCAAGGCCGCGATGAAAGCGCAGGGGATCGAGGCGCGAAGCTTTCCCGGCCATGTCATGTTCGAACCCTGGACGGTCGAGACCGGCAGCGGCGGGTTCTACAAGGTCTATTCACCGTTCTGGCGCGCGGTGAAGGATCGCGACGTGCCCGCATCCCTGCCGGCGCCGGGCCGGATTCCCGCCCCCGCATATTGGCCGCAAAGCGAGGCCGTCGCCGACTGGAACATGGGCGCGGCCATGCAGCGCGGCGCGCGGATCGTTGCCCGTCACGTCGCCGTGGGCGAAGAGGCTGCCACCGGACGGCTTGCCGATTTCCTTGACCGCAAGGTTGCGGACTACAAGGCCGCGCGCGACATGCCCGGCATGGATGCCACCTCGCGCCTGTCGGAAAACCTCACCTATGGCGAGATCAGTCCCGCCACGATCTGGCACGCGGGCCAGCGCGTCTTGCACGAAGGGGCGAGAGGGGCCGAGCATTTCCTGAAAGAACTGGTCTGGCGCGAATTCGCCTGGCATCTGATGCATCATTCGCCGCATATCGCGACCGGAAACTGGCGCGAGGGATGGGACGGCTTCCCCTGGTCCGAGGACGAGGCGCGCCCGGAGGTCACTGCCTGGAAGCGCGGTCGCACCGGGGTTGAATTCGTCGATGCCGCGATGCGCGAGATGTATGTGACCGGCACGATGCACAACCGCGCCCGGATGATCGCGGCGTCCTATCTTACCAAACACATGATGGCGCACTGGAAGATCGGGATGCGCTGGTTCGCCGATTGCCTGGTCGACTGGGACCCCGCCGCCAACGCGATGGGCTGGCAATGGGTGGCCGGCTCGGGCCCCGACGCGGCGCCCTATTTCCGCATCTTCAACCCCGATACGCAGCTTCTGAGGTTCGATCCCGACCGCGCCTATGCACGCGCCTGGATTGCCGAGGGCCAGGCCCGGCCGCCCGCGACCGCGCTGAGCTATTTCGAGGCGGTACCGGAGCGGTGGGGCCTGTCGACCGGTGCCGCCTATCCGGATCGGCCGGTGGTCGATTTGAAAGCGGGCAGAGAACGGGCGCTGGCGGCCTATGAGGGCCGGAGTTTGTGAACCGGCCCCGCAGACCGACCATGGCGCCCCCCGCCCCCCGAATGCCAGGGCCAAGGCGACGAATGAGTATTTTGGGCAAGATGAATGGCGACGCTGTGCCGCCGCGGGACGGCAGGGCAATGGCACTTGCGCTGTGGGGCTGAACGGCGGAAGGTGGCGTGACAGGAAAAAACGAGGGAAGGTCGAATTCGTTCATGCCCACCGCCGCACGTCTGTTCGCCGCGCTCGGCTTTGCGGTCGTCGCGTTCCTTGCCTCGGAAAGTTTCATCCGGGAGTTGCCAGAGGGCACCAACCCCGGATGGTTCAGTGAAATCAACGCGGCCCTGGGCGCGCTGACCGGCTGGCGCGTGATGGGGGGGCTGGCAGGAAAGGGCCGTGTCGTGGCGATCACGAGCGGGTTGCGAACGACGGTAACGATGGTGGTCCTGGCGCTGGTCCTGCATTCGCTTTACGAGATGATCCGCCTGTCCATGAAGCTGCGCTATGGCGGGCCGGGCGAGGCGGTGCTGGGCTTTTTCGATCTTGTGCTCGAATACGGACAGTTGATGCTTACCTCCTGGCCGGTGATGGTCATTCTTCTGGCGGGTGGAACACTGGCCGCATGGCTGACCGAATGGGCCGGCCGTCGCTGGAACTGATACATGGCCGCACTGTTTTTCTACGGCACTCTTTGTCACGGCCCGCTGCTGGATCGGGTTCTGGGCCCCGAAAGGGGCGCGGCGACCGTGCAATGGGCGTGCCTGCCCGACCACGCCGTTCACTGGGTGACCGGGCAGGGTTTCCCGATGATCCGGGCCGAGCCGGGGGCGAATGCCGAGGGGCTGCTGGTGAGCGGCCTGACGGCGGAAGGCGTGGCGCGGCTGAATTTCTATGAGGGCGGTTTCGGCTATGGCCTGTGCGAGGTCGAGGTTCAGACGCGGCAAGGCGCCGAGGTTGCACAGGTCTATTTTCCCGACCGCCCGCCCGAGGCAGGCGCGCCCTGGTCGCTGGCCGACTGGGTGGAGCGGTGGGGGGAGCTGACCTTGTTGGCCGCTGAGGAGGTGATGGAAAACTATGGTCGCCTGACGCCGGACGAGATCGGCCGGCGTTTCCCCTCGATCCGCGCGCGGGCGGCCTCGCGCCTGAATGCGCGCCGCAGCGCCCCCACGACGCTGCGTCGTCATGCCGGCCCCGGCGACGTCACGGTCTGCGACAAGCGCCGCCCGTATAACGGTTTCTTCGCGGTGGAAGATTACGAGCTTTGCCATGTCCGCTTTGACGGAAGCGCCAGCCCGGTGCTGCATCGCGCGGCCTTCATCTCGACCGACGCGGTCACCGTGCTTCCCTATGACCCGGCCCGCGACCGGGTCATGGTGGTCGAGCAGTTCCGCATGGGCCCCTTTGCGCGCGACGACGCGCAATGCTGGAGCCTGGAAGCGATCGCCGGCCGCATCGACCCCGGCGAGACGCCGCGCCAGACCGCATCCCGCGAGGCGCAGGAAGAGGCCGGGCTGGCCTTTGGCACGCTGCACGCGGTGCATTCCTATTATCCCTCACCCGGCGCGATGAGCGAATATATCTACTCCTTCGTAGGCATCGCGGACCTGCCTGATGCCGCCGAGGGGCTGGGCGGCGCGCCCGACGAGGGCGAGGATATCCGCGCGCATGTGCTGGGCTGGGATGGGCTTATGGCGCTGATGGACAGCGGCGAGATCGAGAACGCGCCGCTGGTGCTGTCGGTCTTGTGGCTTGCACGTCACCGTGAGCGGCTGCGCGCGGGTGCTTGAGTTCGCCCAGTCCGGCGGCTAGTCAGGGAGAGAACCGGCGGAACGGGGGAGCGACCCATGCACAAGGACCTTTCAGATCTGATCGGGAACACGCCCCTCGTTCGGTTGAACGGCCCGTCGGAGGTCACCGGCTGCGAGATTCTCGGCAAGGCCGAGTTCATGAATCCCGGCCAGTCGGTCAAGGACCGGGCGGCGCTTTACATCATTCGCGACGCGGTGGCCCGCGGCGCGTTGGAGCCGGGCGGCACGATCGTCGAGGGTACGGCCGGCAATACCGGAATCGGACTGGCGCTTGTCGGGGCCTCGTTGGGGTTCCGCACGGTCATCGTCATTCCCGAGACGCAGAGCCAGGAAAAGAAGGACATGATCCGCCTTGCGGGGGCCGAGCTGGTGCAGGTTCCGGCCAAGCCCTACAAGGATCCCAACAACTATATCCGTTATTCGCAGCGCCTGGCCGAGCGTCTGGCCCGGTCCGAGCCGCACGGCGCGATCTGGGCCAACCAGTTCGACAACGTGGCCAACCGGCAGGCGCATGTCGAAACCACGGGTCCCGAGATCTGGGACCAGACCGGCGGCACGGTGGATGGCTTCATCTGCGCGGTGGGTTCGGGCGGCACGCTGGCGGGCGTGGCAGCGGCGATTCAACCCAGGGGGGTGAAGATCGGCCTGGCCGATCCCGAGGGCGCGGCGCTTTATTCATTTTACACGACCGGAGAGCTGAAATCCGAGGGCAGTTCGATCACCGAGGGGATCGGGCAGGGGCGGATCACCGCCAACCTGGAAGGGTTCCGGCCCGATCACGCCTATCGCATCCCGGATTCCGAGGCGTTGCCGGTGGTCTTCGACCTGCTGGAGAACGAGGGCCTGTGCCTCGGCGGGTCATCTGGCATCAACGTGGCGGGCGCGATGCGCATGGCGCGCGAAATGGGGCCGGGGCAAACCATCGTCACGATCCTGTGCGATTACGGCAACCGTTATCAATCCAAGCTGTTCAATCCCGACTTCCTGAAGGAAAAGGGGTTGCCGGTGCCGCAATGGCTGGACGCGGCGCCGCGCCATCTGCCCGAGGTCTTCGTGCCGTGATGCGCCTGTTGCGCCTGCTTGCGCTTTTACTGTTCGTCATTGCCCTGCCGACTGGTGGCGTGGCGCCAGTCCTGGCGCAAAACGGTTCGCACCCGTCCGAGACGACCGAGAACGCGCCGCCCGACTATGCCGCCTGGGAGCAGACGGCCAAGCGCGCCGAAGATGCGGTGGCGGCGGGGCGGGCCTCGGACGCTGCACTGGGACAACTGCGCGCAGATATCGTGGACTGGCGCACACGGTTTCTCGCGGCTCAGAAGGTCAATTCCACCCAGATCGAAACTCTGAAAAACCAGATCGACGCGTTGGGCCCGGTGCCGGCCGAAGGGCAGAGCGAACCGCAGGAAATCGCCAGTCGTCGCGCCGAGTTGAACCGGCAGCTCGATGAACTTCGGGCGCCGGTGTTGAAGGCCGAGGAAGCCTATCGCCATGCCGACGGGATCATCCAGCAGATCGACGCCACCATCCGCGAGCGGCAGACCAACGAATTGCTGCAACTCGGACCCTCGCCGCTGAACCCCGTGCATTGGGTAATCGGATTGAAGGCGCTGGGTGAATCCCTGGCCGGGATCGCCGACGAAAGCGCGGCGGCCTGGACGAGGCCGCTGGAGCGTGCCGGCCTGAAAAACAACCTGCCGGTGGTGATCCTGTATGCCGCGATCGCGGTGTTGCTGCTGCTGCGGGGCCGTATCTGGATGGAATGGGTGCAGCACCGGCTGTTCGATAACATATCCCCGCGTGGCGCGACATTGCTTGGCGCGGCCTTGTCGGTGGGGCAGATCGTCCTGCCCCTTGTGGGGCTGATGTTCCTGAAACTGGCGATAGATGCGACGGAACTCGTGGGCCTGCGCGGCACGCGATTCGTGGATCTCGTCCCGGAACTGGGCTTCATTGTGATTGCCGCGATCTGGCTCGGGGGCCGGATTTTCCCGCCTCAAGGGACGCACCCGCCGTTTTTCCGCCTGGACCCCGAGGCGAACACGCGGGCGCGCTGGATCTCGGCCGGGCTCGGGGTGCTCGTGGCGCTGTCAAATCTTGTCCGCAGGCTGGTCGAATACGAAGAGATGCCACGCGAAGCATGGGCGATACTGAGCTTTCCGATGATCGTCCTGGCCGGCGTCCTGATGTTCGGTCTGGCACGCACTCTGATGCAGCATGTGCACGCCGGGAATACCAGCGTCAGTGAAACCCCTTATCGCGACCGTCTGGTGCAATTGACGGCTCAGGGCGCGATGATCGTGGCGGTGGTTGGACCGGCCATCGCGGCTGCGGGCTATACCGCACTGGCGCATTTCGTCACCTACCCGGCGATTCAAACGCTCGCGCTGCTGGCGGCCATGATGGTGGCCCAGCGGGTCGTCACGGGGGTGTATGGCATGATTACCGGAAACCAGGAGGGGGCCGGCGACGCGCTGATCCCGGTGCTTATCGGTTTCGCCCTCTTCCTTCTGGCGCTTCCGGTTCTGGCACTGATCTGGGGCGCGCGCGTCACCGACCTGACCGAGCTTTGGACCCGGTTCACCGAAGGCTTCTCGCTTGGCGGCACGCGGATTTCGCCGGTTGACTTTCTGACCTTCGCGGTCGTTTTTGCGGTCGGCTACACGGCGACGCGGCTGTTGCAGGGGGCGTTGCGCAGCTCGGTTCTGCCGAAAACGAAGATCGACACGGGCGGGCGGAACGCAATCGTTTCCGGGGTAGGCTACCTGGGCATCTTCCTGGCTGTGGTGGTCTCGATCACCACTGCCGGAATTGACCTGTCATCGTTGGCCATCGTCGCCGGTGCGTTATCGGTTGGCATCGGTTTTGGCCTTCAGAACATCGTGTCGAACTTCGTTTCCGGGATCATTCTGCTGATCGAACGACCGATTTCCGAAGGGGACTGGGTAGAGGTGGGCGGCATGATGGGCACGGTCCGCTCCATCTCGGTGCGCTCGACCGTGATCGAGACATTCGACCGGACCGAAGTGATCGTGCCCAATGCCGATTTCGTCTCGGGCATGGTCACCAACTGGACCAAGTCGAACCTGACCGGGCGGCTGATCGTCAAGGTTGGCGTGGCCTACGGGACCGACACACAGCGGGTTCAGACCATCCTCGAAGAGATCGCCATGGCTCATCCACTCGTTATCATCAGCCCGCCGCCGCTGGTCACTTTCCTGAATTTCGGCGCGGATGCGCTGGAATTCGAGATCCGGGTCATTCTGCGCGACGTGAACTTCATTCTGAATGTCCATTCCGAGATCAATCACGAAATCGCGCGCCGCTTTACCGAAGAAGGAATCGAGATCCCCTTCGCGCAGCGCGATATCTGGCTGCGCAACCCGGAGGCCCTGCGCCCCGCGCCCAGGCAAGAGGACGATCAAACCGCGGCGGCACCGTCCGGGCCGCAGTTGCTGGCCCAGAACCGCGCGCCGCGGCAGTCGCCGCCAGAGCAGACCGACGACGCCACCAAACAGGAGGGCGATGAATAGACATGACCCGAATGCTGTTTCGCGACGATCCCTATATGTCCCCAGTCGCGACGCGCCTGCGGCCGGTAAGAGACTCCCCGCACGACCACTTCATCGTGCATTTCGAAGGCGTATTTCGGGGTCTGCGGGGTTGGTTGGATATCGAGCATCAGTTTTCCTCCAGAATCTGAAGCTTCGCGCTTGCTGCAACCTGACTCAGGCCGGTGCCGACAGACTTTTCGCCACCATTCCGACGCTGGGTGCCCGGGCCCCTGATTCTAAGTGCTATGGTCTGACGCGAAGGCACCAAGAGTTTATCGAGGTGAGCCGCCTCGACATCCTGCACTACCGGGCGGAGCAGGGCTTCACCCGCCCGGCCCCGGCGACTTCGCCGGATGGGCTGCGGTCCTCGCCGCACGCCCCGATCTCGCGCCCGCTCTGGGCTTCGATGATTGCCTCGCATGGGCGCGCCGCATGTCGGCGGATCCTGAAGGCGCGGTCACGGCGGCGGCTGAACCCGCTCTTCGTCGGATGGCTGATGGGCTGGCCCATCGGGCACGCGCTCTGCGCCTGCTCGGCAACGGAGTTCATCCTCTGGCAGCAGCACATGCGTGGCGCTCTCTCGGCGCTGCCCATGGCCTTGGGCCCGTGGATCTGGCGGCCGACGGAGGGGGCGGAAGGCCCAGCGCAGATGATCCTTTTGAAGGACTGCAGCCATGAGCGCCCACGGACGGATCGGGCGCCGTGTTGGCGCGCAGGTGAAACGCGCGCTGGGCGTGCAAGCGGCACTGGAATGGGCGTTCCGGATCGAGAAGGCCCAGCTGGAGTTGCCGCCACCCCGGGACGTAGCCGAGGAAGGTTTCGGCTTCGGACTGGAATATGTCCTGCTGCAGCGCGCGGCGCTGGGCTGCAAGGTCGACGGCGGCCAGCACAAGATCGGCGGCGACACCCACGAGGACGCCGAGGTGATCGCTGCCACCGTGGCCGGGATGCCCGACAGCCTC
>JADQCD010000068.1 GCA_016278285.1 Actibacterium sp. | reverse complement strand
CACGACATTGCGAAGCTCGCGCAGGCGGGGGTTGATCTCGTGGCCATGCTCGAACACGTCAAGGCCGGCGCCGGCAATCTCGCCGGCGCGCAGCATCCGGGTCAGCGCGTTCTCGTCGATCACCTCGCCGCGCGAGGTATTGACGATCACCGCGTCCCTTTTCATCAGCTTCAGCCGCCGCGCGTTCATCAGGTGGAAGGTCGCCGGCGTGTGCGGGCAGTTGACCGAAATCACGTCCATCCGGCTGACCATCTGGTCCAGGCTTTCCCAATAGGTCGCCTCGAACTCTTCCTCGATATCCGGGTGCAGGCGGCGACGATTGTGATAATGGATCTGCATTCCGAAGGCTCGCGCCCGTCGCGCCAGCGCCTGGCCGATCCGGCCCATGCCCAGGATGCCCAGACGCCGCCCGCCGACGCGCCCGCCCATGAAGGCCGTGGGCGCCCAGCCCTGCCAGGTGCCCGCCTGCATCACCGCCAGCCCCTCGGGGATGCGCCGTGTCACCGCGAGCAACAGCGCCATGGTCATGTCGGCCGTGTCCTCGGTCACCACGCCGGGGGTGTTCGACACCAGGATGCCGCGCTGCCGGGCGGTGTGAATGTCGATATGGTCCACGCCCGCGCCGTAATTGGCGATCAGCTTCAGCCGGTCGCCCGCCGCGCCCAGCATCCCCTGGTCGATCCGGTCGGTCACGCAAGGCACCAGAACGTCGGTCCGCCGCATCGCCTCGACCAGTTCTTCGCGGGACATCTTTGCATCGGATTCGGAAAGCTCGACGTCGAACAGCTCTTTCATGCGGGTCTCGACCGCCTCGGGCAAGCGTCGCGTAACGACAACACTCAGACGTTGAGCGGGCATTCGGAACCTCCCCATCCTTTTCAATGCACAGGCGCAATGGCAAACTGTCCGAGATCGGGGCAACGCACAAGACCCCGCGGCGACCCCGGCGGCAAACGGCGCGGGTCATTGGCACGAGAGGCAAGACATGCGGGCGTTTCTGGCGGGTATTCTGCTGGCCGTGGCAGCGGCCGTTGTCGCACATGCGACAGAGCGCGGCCCGGTGACCAACCTGCCCCTTCCGCGCTATGTGTCGATGGAAGCAAGCAAGGGCTATGCCCGCCACGGCCCCGGCCGCACCCATCGCATCGACTGGGTCTATCAGCATCGCGGCCAGCCATTGCAGATCACCGGCGAATACGGCCACTGGCGCAGGATCCGCGATCAGGACGGCGCCGGCGGATGGATGCATTACTCGTTGCTGTCCGGGACGCGCACTGTTCTGGTGCAACGGGACATGCTGGCGATGCGTCGCAAACCACGGCCGGACGCCGCAGTCATGGCCAATGCCGAACTCGGCGCTATCGGTCAACTGGGCGACTGCATTCCCGACTGGTGCGAAATCTCGGCCAACGGCCTGTCGGGCTGGGTGCCGAAATCGGCGCTCTGGGGCGTCGATCCGGACGAACTTCGCGACTGATACGATCCCGGTTCCGGTTGCTGGCGTTGCGCACCGGGCGCGCGCGCGCTAGTGCATCGCTTGGCAACGATCAGGAAGGACCGATCGCATGAGCCAAGAGATGCAGCGGATGAATGTGTCAGCCGGTCTTGCCTCGGTTTGCGTGGCATTTGCGCTGGTCGCGCTCAAGCTCTGGGCCCTTGGGGCGACACAATCGCTGTCGGTGGCCGCTTCGCTGGCGGACAGCGCGATGGACCTGATGATCTCGCTGGGCGGTCTGGCCGCGATCGTCTATGCCGCCAAGCCGGCGGACGAAGATCATGCCTTCGGCCATTCCTCGGCCGAGGATCTGGCCGCCCTGGGCCAGTCGCTGTTCATCCTCGTCTCGGCCGGCGCGATCCTCTGGGCGGCGGGGGCTCGGCTTGTCCGCGGTGGCGAGAGTACCCTTGCGGCCGAGGGTGAGGGCATCATTGTCATGACGATCTCGATTCTGCTGACTCTCGGGCTGGTGGTCTGGCAGCGCCGGGTCGCAGCCAGAACGGGCAGTCGCGTGGTGCGTGCGGATTCGCTGCACTATCTCGGCGATCTGCTGCCGAATATCGGCGCAATCCTGGCCTTGTGGGCCTCGGCCCAGTTCGGCCTGACAGGGCTTGACAGCATTGTCGCGATCGGCGCCGCACTGATGCTGGCCGTGGGGGCCATAGGCATCGGCTCAGGGGCCTGGAACGCATTGATGGACCGGGCCGCCGACCCCGCGATCGTCGCCGGCATCGAAGAACTCGCCGGCAACTGGCCCGGCGTGCTCGGTTTTCACGACCTGCAGACCCGCACCGCGGGCAGCCGGATCTTCGTCAACCTGCATATCGAACTGGACGGCGCGCAGACCCTGACCGAGGCGCACGACATCGGCGCCGGGCTGCGTCGGGCGATCATCGCGGCCTATCCGCAGGCTGATGTCATCATTCACAAGGATCCGGTGCGAGATGGCAAACCGGGCTGAGGCATGTCCGACCGACCGGCGTTTCCCGCACCCTATGCAGCGTCCACCAGCCCCCGGCCTTTCAGCAATGCCTCGACCCCCGGAAGGCTGCCGCGGAAGCGGGTATACAGTGCCTCGGCCTCGTCCACCCCACCGGCGGACAGGATGAACCGCTCCAGCCGTTCCGCGGTTTCCGGGTCAAAGGGGTCGCCTGCTTCCTCGAACGCCTCGAAGGCATCGGCATCCATCACCTCGGACCACATGTAACTGTAATATCCGCTGGAATAGCCGTCGCCCGCAAAGACATGCGCGAAATGTGGCGTCGCATGGCGCATCCGGATCGCATGCGGCATGCCCAACTCGTCCAGAACCGCAGTCTGCTTCGCCATCGGATCGTCGGGCGCCGCGCCCTCGTGCAGGGTCAGATCGACCAGCGCCGAGGCGATATATTCCACCGTCTGGAACCCCATGTCGTGGGTTGCCGCCGCCAGCAGCCGGTCGCGCATGTCGCGGGGCATCGGCGCACCGGTCCTTACATGGGTTGCGTATTTGTCCAGCACCTCGGGAACCTCCAGCCAATGCTCGAAAAGCTGGCTGGGCAGTTCCACGAAGTCGCGCGCCACCGAGGTCCCCGAAATCGACGGATGCGTCACGTCCGACAGGATCTGATGCAGCGCATGGCCAAATTCGTGAAACAGCGTGCGCGCGTCGTCATAGGACAGCAGCGCGGGCTGTCCTTTCGCCGGCTTCGCAAAATTGCAGACATTGTGAACCACCGCACGCACTTCGCCGCCCAGCTTGCGCTGCGACCTGCTGGCCGAGCACCAGGCGCCCGAGCGCTTGGAGCCGCGGGCGAAGTAATCCGCGATGAAGACCGCCATGTGGCGTCCGTTCCTGGTCACCTCCCACGCCCGCGCATCCGGGTGATTGAGCGGCACGTCAAGGGGCGCGAATTCCAGCCCGAACAGGCGACCCGCGCAATCGAAGGCGGCCGCGATCATCCGGTCGAGCTGGAAATACGGCTTCAACGCCGCTTCATCGAGATCATGCTCGGCCTTGCGCCGTTTCTCGGCGTAATAGCGCCAGTCCCACGCCTCCAGCCGGCCGTTGACGCCGTCGGCATGCATCATCTCTTCCAGCTTTTCGGCGTCGGCCTCGGCAGCGGCACGGGCGGGCCGCCACACCGACATCAGCAAATCGCGCACCCGTTCGGGCGTCTTCGCCATTTGCGTTTCCAGCTTGTAAGAGGCGAAATCACGATACCCCAGAAGCTCTGCCCGCTCCTGCCGCAACTTCAGGATTTCGGCGGCGATACCGCGGTTGTCGGTGTCGCCGCCCCCGGCCCCGCGCGACGCCCACGCCTCATAGGCTTCCCGGCGCAACGCACGATCCGGCGAGAATTGCAGGAACGGCACGATCAACGAGCGCGAGAGCGTCACCACCGGGCCATCGGCGCCGCGTTCCTCGCCCGCCGCGCGGGCCGATGCGACGAAGAAATCCGGCAAACCCGCCAGATCATCCTCGGACAACTCCATCACCCAGTCGCGTTCGTCGGCCAGAAGATTCTGCGTGAATTGCGTGCCCAGAACGGCCAGGCGGGATTTGACATCAGTCAGACGCTGCCGCGCCGCGCCCTGAAGCTGCGCGCCCGCACGCACGAAGCCCCGCCGGGTCAACATCAGAACGCGCATCTGCTCGTCATTCAGCCCAAGCGCGTCGTGGTCCTGCCACAACGCCTCGACGCGGGCGAAAAGCCGGGGGTTCATCGTGATTTCCGAGGAATGGGCCGACAATTTCGGCGCGAACTCGCGTTGCAACGCCTGCCGCGCGTCGTTGCTGTCGGTTCCGGCCAGCGAATGGAACAGGCCCAGCAGGCGGTCCAGCTTTTCGCCGGCCAGTTCCAGCGCCTCGATCGTGTTGGCGAAACTGGCTGGTTCGGGGTTGTCGGCAATGGCGGCGATCTCGGCGCGCGCCTCGGCCATCGCCACCTCGAAGGCGGGCGCGAAATCGGCGTCGGAAATCCTGTCATGGGGCGGCAGGTTGTAAGGCGTGGACCACTCGGCCAGCAACGGATTTGTCATGCGGGAGACTCCTTTGATCGGGAACCTAGGGACGTCCCTCGGCAAGGTCCAGCCTCAGCCGCCGCAGACCGGGCAATCGGGGCGGCGTTTCAGCGTGATCTGGCGGTTTTCGCCATATAGCGCATCATAGAACAGCATTCGCCCCCGCAGCGACTGCCCCGCGCCGGTAATCTCCTTGATTGCCTCGACCGCCATCATCGCCCCCACCACGCCGGGCAGCGCGCCGATCACCCCGGCCTCGGCGCAGCTGGGCGCCAGCCCATCGGCCGGCGCCTCGGGAAAGATACACGCAAAGCACGGCGCGCCCGCGGCCGGGTGATAAAGGCTGATCTGCCCTTCCCACTGGGTGATCGCGGCGGCGATCAGCGGCTTTCCCGCCGCCACCGCCATCCGGTTGACCATGAAACGCGTGGCAAAATTGTCCGATCCGTCCAGGATCAGGTCGCAATCGGCGAAAAGCTCGGCCGCATCCGCATCGCTCAGGCGGCGGTGATAGGGGTGCACCTCGACGAAGGGGTTGAGCGCGCGCATCGCCTCTTCGGCCGAGAAAACCTTGGGCATGTCGATCCGCGCGTCCGTATGGATCACCTGTCGTTGCAGGTTGGAGGCCGAAACCACGTCGTCATCCACCACCCCGATCGTGCCGACACCCGCCGCCGCGAGATAAAGCAGCGCGGGCGAGCCAAGGCCGCCTGCCCCCACGACCAGCACGCGCGCCTCCTTCAGCCGCTTCTGACCCGGCCCGCCAATCTCTCGCAGCACGATATGGCGGGCGTAACGCTCCAGTTCCGCCGGCCGAAAACCGCCCTGCGGCAGCGGATGACCGACGGCCGGCCGGGCGCGGGCGTGCAGCTTCCCCAGCAACAGGCGATATCCCCAGATGAGCCCCGCAATCACGCCGAGGCCCAGCCAGACCTCCTTGGTTCCGCCGGTCGCCGCGCGTAGCGGATGGTCCGCCGGGAAAGCGATCTGAACGATCAGCACGGCGACATAAAGCAGCCCGATCATCAGCCAACGCGCCCGGACCGGCACATCCATCAGATACCCGACACCCCACAGGGCCGCTGCCATGATCAGGACCAGAACCATCAGCCCCGCCCGGTCGAACCGAAACCACCCTGCCCCCGGGCCGTTTCACCCAGGCGGCTGGTCAGCTCGAACCTTGCCTGAACGACCGGTGCGACGATCATCTGCGCGATCCGGTCACCATGATGCACGTTGTAGGATTCCGTGCCGAGGTTAACCAGCAGCACGCCCAATGGCCCGCGATAGTCGCTGTCGATCGTGCCCGGCGTGTTGGCCAGGGTGATCCCATGCTTCAATGCAAGCCCCGAACGCGGCCGGATCTGCACCTCATGGCCCCGGGGGATCTCCAGCCGAAGCCCGGTGGGCAGAATGCACCGTTCCATCGGGCGCAGAACGACCCCGCCGGCGCGACCATCGGGCGGCAGGTTGGCGCGCAAGTCGGCCCCCGCCGCGCCGCGCGTTTCATACGCCGGCAGCGGCAGGGCCGCATCCGCCCAGTCCTCTCGCAGCACACGGATCGTCGGGATCATGCCAGCGCCTTGGATATCAACTGCGCCAGGCGGTTCGCCACCTGGTCCTTGCCCATGCGCGGCCATTGCTCGGCACCGGCCGCGGTAATCAGCGTCACCGCGTTTTCGTCACCCCCCATGATGCCGGTGGCCGGCGACACGTCATTGGCAACGATCCAGTCGCACCCCTTGCGCGCGCGCTTGGCCGTGGCATTGACCACCAAGTCGTCGGTTTCGGCGGCAAACCCGATCACAAGGCAGGGGCGGCCCTCGTCCAGCTGGCTCACGCGTGCCAGTATGTCGGGATTCTCGGAAAATTCCAGCGTCGGCGGCCGGCCGGACCCGTCCTTCTTCATCTTCCGCTCCGCGGCATTGGCCACCCGCCAATCCGCCACGGCAGCCGCGAACACCGCCGCGTCCGCCGGCAGGGCCGCCTCGACCGCTTCCAGCATTTGCTGCGCGGTCTCGACCCGTATCACGCGCACCCCGCCGGGCGGCGGGACCTCGGCCGGACCGGTGACAAACGTGACATCCGCCCCTAACCCCGTCAGCGCACGCGCCAGCGCCGCGCCCTGCGCCCCGGAAGAGCGGTTGGCGATATAACGAACCGGATCGATCGGTTCATGCGTCGGCCCCGAGGTGACGATTACATGACGGCCCTTCAGCGGCCCCTCGGCCAGCGCCGCTTCCACCGCGGCAACGATCTCGGGCGGCTCTGCCATCCGGCCCGGCCCATATTCACCACAGGCCATCTCTCCTTCGTTCGGGCCGGCGATCAACACGCCATCGCCCTTCAGCAGGGCCAGGTTGCGCTGCACAGCCGGATGCAGCCACATGCGAAGATTCATCGCCGGCGCGATCAACACCCGCTTGTCAGTCGCCATCAACAGCGTCGAGGCCAGATCGTCCGCAAGGCCGCTCGCCATCTTGCCCATCAGATCGGCGGTGGCCGGAGCAACGAGCACCAGGTCGGCGGCGCGACTCAGCTCGATATGGCCCATCTCCGCCTCGTCGGTCAGATCGAACAGATCGCGATACACCTTGTGCGCCGCCAGGGCCGACGCCGAAAGCGGCGTCACGAATTCTTCCGCCGCGCGCGTCAGAACCGGCGTCACGACCGCCCCGCGCTCGCGCAGCCGCCGGATCAGGTCGAGCGCCTTGAACGCGGCGATCCCGCCGCCGACAATCAACAGGATCCGCTTTCCATCCAGCATGGCCGCGCCTCGCGTTACCTTTTCACAATGTCTAGAACGCGCGGCAGAACGACACAAGCCGCAGCGAAAGGCCCCACACCCGCCATCCCCTTGCCGAAAATACTCTCGGGGGTGAATTCGCCGCAGGCGAAGAGGGGCCCGACGGGCCCCTTTCCAACCGAGCGCCCGCAAGGGCGCGAGAATGGGCCGTTGGCCCGGAACGGGCCGCAATCGGGTCACGGTTGCGCCGCTCCGGCCAGACCCGCACAGGGATCGTCCCGCGCAACCGGGGCCGTGACCAGCCAAAGGTCATGGGGTACCGGTGGCGCGGGCGGCGCCTCGAACTGCCCGACCGACAACACCCGCAGCTTCGGCGCAACCTCTTTCAAGATCGCGGGCACGCCCCAATCGGCGCGGGCATGACCGTTGCCGGTAATGACCACCACCGGCCCGCCCGTCTCTTGCAGCGCGCGCAGGGCCGCGCGGGCCAGTGCTGCATCGCGCAGGCGCTGCCCCATCACCATGCCGGGCAGCATTTCTTCGGGCAGCGCGCCGCAATGCGCCCTGGCCTGCATCTTCTCGCGCCGGGATTGCTGATCGCCCGGCAGGGGTCTTGTGAGCCCGAACTTCCTGGCGTCGGACCCGAACACCCCGGCCGGGTCCCGGCGCGAAATCACCTGCCGCAGCTCGGCGCGCGGAACCTGTGCACCAAGAATTTCCGCTTTCGGGGCCGCCGCAATGATCGGATAATAAAGCGCGAAATCCGGCCAACCGCTTTCGGCCCAGCCCAGAGCCGCGGCAAGGGTCCCCGGATCATCGCGCAACCGCGGGGTGACGGCCCGTGCCTGCGCCGGGGTCATCATCTCGAAGACGATCGCGGCCGGGTTCAGTGCCGCCACCGCACGGGCCTGGTTCGCATGATGCGCCGGGTTGTCATGCACCTCGCCCAGAACCACCACGTCGGACGGCGGCAGGTTGTCCAGCGCCGACGGCGCGATCGGTTCAGCCCGGACCATCTGGGCCAGAGCCGCCGACAAGGCGAAAATGATCAATCCGGCACGTCTCATGCCAGGAATTCATGCACCTCTCGGCACTGCCCTTCAAGGGATCTGCGCATCTTCACGAAGGCTGCGGCCTCCAGCTGACGTACGCGCTCCTTCGACAGGCCCAGCTCGGATCCGAGACTTTCGAGCGTGCGGGGCGTGTCGCGCAGCTTGCGCTCGCGCACGATCAATCTCTCACGTTCGTTAAGTACGCCAAGTGCCTCGACCAGCCAACCACGCAGGGTTTCCGTATCATGCTGCTCTTCGACCAGGGCATCGGCCTGACGGCCCTCATCCTCCAGCGTGTCGATCCATTCGCGGCCTTCCTCTTCGGCCGATTGTGTTGCATTGAGCGAGAAATCCGACCCCGACAACCGGCCCTCCATCATCTCGACATCGGAAAGCGAAACGCCGACCTCGGTCGCGATCATCTGTCGCAACTGATGCCCATCCAGGGTTTCGCCCCGGGCGCTTGCCTCGCGTTCGATCTGCGCCTGCACCCGGCGCATGTTGAAGAACAGCGATTTC
>JADQCD010000178.1 GCA_016278285.1 Actibacterium sp. | reverse complement strand
CTGCGCCCCGTCGATGGGCTGGCGCGTGGTCGATGCCGACCATGCCCTGAAACATGCCGTCGAAAAGGGCGCCACGCCCTACGAAGGTCCGGGCAGGACCATGGATGTCCCCGCCATCGTCGGCATAGGTGGCTCGCTGATCTATTTCATCGAGGATTACTACGACACGTCGCCCTATAACGCCGAGTTCGACTGGATCGACGATGCCCACCCTGCGGGCGTCGGTTTCTACTATCTCGACCACCTGACCCACAACGTCCACAAGGGAAACATGGACAAGTGGTTCAACTTCTACGGCGACATCTTCAATTTCCGCGAGATCCGGTTCTTCGATATCGAGGGCAAGTTCACCGGTCTCTACAGCCGCGCGCTGACCTCGCCCTGCGGCCGCATCCGCATCCCGATCAACGAGGATCGGGGCGAGACGGGGCAGATCGTTGCCTATCTCAGGAAATACAATGGCGAAGGCATTCAGCACATCGCGGTGGGAACCGAGAACATCTATGATTCAACCGATGCGATCGCCGAGAACGGGCTGAAATTCATGCCCGGCCCGCCGGATACCTATTACGATCTTAGCTTCGACCGTGTGAAGGGCCATGACGAGCCCGTGGACCGGATGAAGAAACACGGCATCCTGATCGACGGCGAGGGCGTCGTCGATGGCGGCGAGACCAAGATCCTGTTGCAGATCTTTTCCAAGACCGTGATCGGCCCGATCTTCTTCGAGTTCATCCAGCGCAAGGGGGATGACGGCTTCGGCGAGGGCAATTTCAAGGCGCTGTTCGAGTCGATCGAACAGGAACAGATCGACAGCGGCGAATTGAGCGAACCTGCCGAATAAACCGCCGGTCCAACGGGGGAGGTGGGCGCGCCGGGCCTGCGGGTCCGGGGCGTCTTCGATTCAGCCTTCCGGCATTTCCATGACGATATTCCGCCCGTTCTTGACATAGCGGAGCGCGCTTTCCGAGATTGCCGCGACCCGGCCGCCATCCAGACGGTCGCCAACCTGCACCTTCAGATAGCGCCCCGACGACAAGCGGACCAGGGCGCGCCGCTCCGACGAGGGGCCGTAGACGCCGATCAGGTTCATCTCGCGCAGGTTTATGACGCTCTCGATTGTTGCCCGACGGGCCACCGATGCAGATGTCGGGATGTCGGGTTGCATGGTCGCGGGCGCCTGCGCCGCCTCGACCGCGTCCTCGACGGCTGCGGCGAATCCTGCGGGACGGCCGGCCGGCAGCAGCGACTCGGCCGCCGCCGTTTCGTCGACCTCCACTTGGGGATCGGCCGGGGTTCTTTCCTGCAAGGATTCAGGGATTTCCGGACGCGGGCGTGGGCGAAACGCGGCCAGGCGGGTGCGCTCGGGATCGGTGGCCTGTTGTGCTTCCGGCGCCAGCCCGGCATCTGTTTCGGGCCGTGGCGGTGGCACGACCGGCGGCCGGCCGGAATAGATCATGTTGCCCGACGGGCTGAGCGTTCCTTCGGGCGTGGGGGTGACCAGGCCGCGTTCATCCAGCTCGAACACGACCCCCGGCGGTGGTGGCAGCATGGGCCGGGCGGGCGGCGCCGGCGTCAACTTCGTCGGGTCGGGCAGGGGCGCAACATCATGGCCAGGGATGACCGGATCGGTCCCGGCGATGTAAATGCCGTTCAGATTGCTGGGCACAGGCGATTCAGGAACGTCGGGCGCGCGCGGCCAGACCCCCGTCCGCGCGTGAATCGCTACCGCCTCTTCTTGTGTCGGACGCCCCGTCGCCCCCCCCGTATTCGTGCCGTCCCCGGGAATGTTCCCGGTTTGCCGCGGCGTGCTGCCGACCATGTCGGGCAATGGTTCCACTGCTGCCCGATCGGGCTGCCGTGGCGTCGTGGTCGATAGCGGCGGTTCGGACGGCCCGGCCTCGGGGAGGGCGGCAATCGCGTCGTCCTGTGCGGGGCTTGCGGGCGTTTCGGCGGATTGCTGCGCGTTCGGGGCCGGGGCCGTCGATCTTTCGAACATGAAAAAGGCCGACCAAAGTGCGCCACCGCCCATCAGCACCAGCAGGGCAATCGTCAGGATCAGGCCGGGCCTCAGGCCGTGCCTGCCCTCTTTGCCACGCGCGCCGAACACGGTCAGCGCCTCGGCTTCGGTCGCGGGCGGCAGTGCGATCGGTATCGCGCGTGGCGCGGAGCGTTTCGGCGACGGTTTGATGTCGACGCGTGGTTTGGGCGCTGGTGCGGGCGCCTTGCGCTTGCGCCCGGCCTGTCCCTGTTTTGCGGTCTTGTCGGCATCCTTGTCCCCGGTTTCGGGGGCATTGGACGGAACGGGTGACCCCGGCTCGGGCAACGGGGCGACGGCGGCCGTGACTTCCGCGCCGGGACGCGTGGCCGGACCGATCATGGGCGCGTCGTCACCCTGCGGGACAAACAGCGTAATACGCGGGACGATCTCGCCGGTCTGACCGGTGTCGCTCGCGCTTTCCCGTGATCTGCCGTGGCGCCCCGACAGAAAGGTTGGGCGCGTCTGCGGTGGCTGCAGGGGTGACATCAATGGCGGCGGGGATGGCGCGTCACTTCGGGTGGTGTCCCGCCCGTCCGGTGGCTTTGCGTCCGATATGACTTCGGGCGGCGCATTGGTTTCGGTGTCGTCGGTTGCTGTTTTGGCGGCAGGGTTTCGCAAAGGGGGGTTCATGTCCGCCTTCGGCATTTCGACCTGGCCGGAATCGGGTGCGCCGCTCATGCAAGATGTGTCTTGCGCCGAGGTTGCAGCGTCGTCCGCGATCGATTCCGGCGTTGAGTCCGTTTCGCCTTCGGCCTCGGTCTCGGTCTCGAGCGGCGCGGTGGCCCGGATGACCGGGGTGCTGTCACGTTCCAGTTCCTCGCCATCGGACAAAAGGTCATCGGCGGCGCGGGTCCGGCCGAACCATGGCTCGCGCGGGAACCTGTCGGGGGTGGGCGCGGCAACAAAACAGACCGGGTTGAAATTGTGCTGCACGGCAAAGGCCTCGGCCTCTTCCAGCGTCTCGCGCGCGACCACCGCCAATTGCGCCGCGCCATTTCCATCGGCCACCCAGTCGAACACGAGATCATCCACCCGATAGGGCGTCAGCCCGTCCAGCCCGGCGCGCAGTTTCGCCTCCTGCTGCTCGATGCTCCCGCCGGCAAGGGGCAACCGCGTGTAGAGGATCTGGCTGTCGGGCAGGATCAGTTTGGTCAGGACGCCGCCGCCCTCAAGATCGCTCGCGGTGCCACGCAGCATTTTCAGCGTGGTGGCAAGCTGCGGGTCGTCCAGCGAAACCTCGCCGACAAGGTTCCATCGGCCGGATCCGCGATGCAGAAGGCCGATTCCGTCATGGGACAGATCGAGGGCGAATCCAGGCTTCATTTCATCCGTTTACCTCAGGGACAGGAAAAGCGGCAGGTGATGCTCTCTGCCCCGCTCGACATTGGCGGGATATTGCCGATCCTGCAGCGCATTGCCAAGGAATACCTTGGATTTCATGGCGAGGCGATGGAACATCATCCCGAAACGAAGGAGCATTGAATGCATCGCCTTGCCACCCTGATTCTGGCCCTGGGGTTCGCCTCTGGCGCATTGGCCGCCCCCCATGTTGCGACAGAGCGCAGCCTGACCGTCACCGGGCACGGAGAGGTTGCAGCCATACCGGACATGGCCACGATAACACTTGGTGTAACCGCCACCGCCGACGCTGCGCGGGCCGCGATGGAAGAGGCGAACGCCGCCGGCGGGCGCATCATTGCCGGGCTGAAGGCCTCCGGTGTGCAGGATCGCGACATCCAGACGCGTGGCCTGGACCTGCGGCCAGAGTGGTCGGACCCCGGCCCGGATAGAAACGCTGCGCCCCGGATCGAAGGCTTCGTCGCGACGAACACGCTGTCTGTGCGCGTGCGTAGGATGGAGGCGCTGGGCCCGGTGCTGGACACGGTGCTGGAACAGGGTGCCAATATCTTCCAGGGGATCAGGTTCGGGTTGCAAGACCCGGGCCCGGTTACCGACGAGGCCCGCCGGGAAGCCGTGGCCGAAGCGATGCGCAAGGCAAGGCTCTATGCCGATGCCGCCAAGCTGAGGCTGGGGCCGGTCCTGTCGTTGTCCGAAGCGGATGGTGGTGCCCCGGGCCCGATGCTGATGGAGGCCGCCCGCATGGCCGGGGATATTGCCGTCGAAGGCGGTGAAGTGAACGTCAGTGCGACCGTCACAATGGTGTTCGCGATTTCCCGAAAGGCGCGAAAATAGCGCGATTTTCCGCCGCTTTGCGCCGGCCCGCATCAACGTGAGAGGGCGGCAGGCCGCGTGCTGTGGCCAGGATGCGTCTGACCAGCGGAATCATTCCTCGACTGCCGTCGGGCAAGGAGGCATCCTGTTGCCGGTTTTCCCCGCTTTCGACCCGGCCAGCCGGGCGGGCGCGGCACGAGGTGAGATGCGCAGATGACCCAGACCTCCGGCCGGATCACCCTTTGGGGTATCGAGGTTTTCCTGGCGACCACCGAGGAGGGCTCGGTCTCGGCAGCGGCGCGGCGTCTGGGCGCCAGCCCCTCTGGCATCAGCCAGCAGATCACCGGGCTGGAAACGGCGTTGGGGGCGACGCTGATGAACCGATCGGCGCGGCCGGTCGCGCTGACGCCTGCGGGGCAGATGTTTCGTCGCCGTGCACAGGTCATCCTCAGCGAGGCGCAGCAGGCCCGGGCCGAGGTTGCGGCGCCCGACATGGCCGCCTTGACCGATTTCCGGTTGGGCATGATCGAGGATTTCGACGCCGAGGTGACGCCGCGACTGCTTTCGGACATGGCCGAAGAGCTGAAGACCTGTCAGTTCCTTCTGGAAACCGGCGCAAGCCACCGCCTGTTCGATTTGCTGGATGCCCGTGCGCTGGACATGGTGGTCGCCGCCGACATGGGCGCCCCGGCCGAATGGATGGAGGTGCATCCGCTGCTGGTCGAACCTTTCGTGGCGGCCGCGCCGAAAGGACGGATCGACCCCGGCGGTGACCTGATGGGGCAGCTTGGCGGGTTGCCGCTGATCCAGTACACGCAGCGTCACCATATGGGCCGCCAGATCGCCGATCACCTGGCGCGGCAGAACCTGATGCTCGCGCACCGCTTCGAAATGGACAGCTATCACGCGATCCTGGCGATGGTCGCGGACGGCGCGGGGTGGACCATTCTGACGCCATTGGGTTACCTGCATGCCCGGCGTTTCTGCGACCGGGTGACGTTGGTGCCGTTGCCCTTCGCGCCATTGTCGCGCAGCATTTCGTTGTCGGCGCGCAAGGGGGTTCTGGGAGAGATGCCTGGCCGGGTGGCCGACCGGCTGCGCCCGTTGCTCGAACAGATGATTGTCGGTCCGGCGACGGCGCGGATACCCTGGCTGAAGGGCCGGCTCAGCCTGTTGTGACCGGTTCAGGTGCCGAAGGCACGCGCAGGCGTCTCGCCCATGACCATTTCGGCCGCGTCGATCAGGGCGTCGGCGATATAATCCAGATCGGCGCGTGTCAGTCGCGCGGGCAGGCGCACGTCGCAGGCCCGCATCAGCATCGCGCGGGTCCGCGGCAGGTCCGGGGCGCCGCCCTCGATGAATTGCCAGTTCCAGAAGGCGCGCGCGTTGTCGGAGGACAGGCCGAAGACCTGGACCGAGACACCGCGCGCCTTGGCCGCCGCCTGGAAGGCGCGCGCCATGTCGTCACTGTCGAAGCCGATCAGGTTAAACTGTATCGAATCCGGCGCGCGCTTTTCCGGCGGTAGCGCATCGGGCACATGCAGCCAGGGCGTGGCGTTCAGCCGTCCGGCGACATGGTCGTGATTGGACCGCCCGTCGCGCACCCGGCGCGCAACCTCGGGCAGTTGTGGCCGGATCACCGCCGCCGACAGGTTCTGCATGCGCATGTTGTAAAGCGGCAGCTTGTTTTGCCAGTGGCCGAACCGGTCCTGGACCACGGGGTGCTTCTTCCAGTTGTGTTCATAGGCGCCCGACATGATGATCGCCCGCGCGATGATGTCGGGATCGTCGGTGATCATCACCCCGCCCTCGCCGGCATTGACCAGCTTGTAGGACTGAAACGAAAAGCAGCCGACCTTGCCCAGCGTGCCGATGTTGCGTCCGTGCCACGTGGTCCCCAGCGAATGCGCTGCATCCTCGATCACCGGCACCCCGCGTGTCTCGGCCAATGTCATGATGGCATCCATGTCGGACGTGTGGCCGCGCATGTGGCTGATCAGGATGGCGCCGATGCTGTCGTCCAGCTTTGCCTCGAAATCGGCCATGTCGATGCGGAAATTTTCGCCGACCTCGACCAGCACCGGCTGACAATCGGCATGCACCACGGCCGAGGGCACGGCGGCGAAGGTGAAGGCCGGGATCAGCACTCTGGCCCCGCGCGGCAGATCGAGCGATTTCAATGACAGGAAAAGCGCGGCAGAACAGGACGAGACGCAGAGCGCAAAGCGCGCGCCCATCAGCGCGGCGAATTCCCGTTCCAGAAGGGCGACCGGCGCGTTTTCGGGGGCGGTGTAGCGGAACAGGTCACCGCTTTGCAGCAGGCGCTCGATCTCGTCGCGCGCGGCGTCGGGGATTGGCTCGGCGTCGTAGACATTGGGGGCAAGCGTCATGGGCTTCGCCTTTCCTGAACTGCTCTTTCAGGAAAACTGTAATTGAGGTTTGTGACGACACCAAGGCATTTGTCGGGTCGCTACAGCCCCAGGCGGTCGCGCAGCGCGAACCAGCCCATGGCCAGTGCCAGCAGCGGCGCACGCAGGCCCGTCCCGCCGGGAAATGGCGGGGCCGGAAGGCGGGACATCAGATCGAACCGGCGCGCGTCGCCGCCCAGTGCTTCGGCCATGATCCGTCCCGCCATCGTCGCCAGCGCGACCCCGTGGCCGGAATAGCCCGAGGCCGACAGGATGTTGGGCGCGGGGCGCGCCAGATGGGGCAGGCGCTTCATCGTGATCGCCAGGGTACCACCCCAGGCATAGTCTGTTTTCACCTCCGCCAGCTGCGGAAACACCTCCAGCATGGGTTTGCGCACCTTGGCGTCAATGTCGGCCGGAAAGCGATAGCCATAGCTTTCGCCGCCGCCGAACAACAGTCGCTTGTCCGCTGTCAGCCGGAAATAGTTGATCACGAACTTGCTGTCGGCCACCGCCACGTCGCGTGACAGGACCGAGGCCGCCCGCTCGCCCAGCGGTTCGGTCGCGATGATGAAATTGTTGATCGGCATGACCCGGGACGCCACCGACCGGTCGAGCCCGCCGAGATAGCCGTTCGCCGCCAGGATAACATGATCGCAGGTCACGCGCCCCCTGTCGGTCTGCACCAGCGGGCGGTCGCCGGCGCGAATGTGATGCACATGGCTCAACTCATGAACGCGCGCCCCGGAGTCCCTGGCCGCGCGCGCCATCCCGAAGGCGAATTCAAGCGGATGCAGATGCCCGGCGCCCCAGTCGATATAGCCCCCCTGATAGGCGTCAGAACCGACAAGGTTCCGGATTTCATCCCGGGTCAGCGTTTCGATCAGGTCGTATTCATACTCTTGCCGCAGCTTTTCGGCATAGGCGTGGGAATGGCGCACATCCCCCGCGCGCCAATCGGCGTGAACCACGCCCGGCCGATAGTCGCAGGGGATCTCGTGGGCCTTGATCAGGTCCGCCACCAGCTTCTTCGCGTCTTCGGCCAGATGCCACAGGGCGGCCGCGTCGGAATCGCCCATCATCCGCTCAAGCACATCCTGTTCCAGCCGCTGGCCGCTGCCGACCTGGCCGCCGTTGCGCCCCGATGCGCCAAAGCCGACCCTGTGCGCCTCAAGCAGAACAACGTCGGCGCCCGCTTGCGCCAGGTGCAGCGCCGCGGACAACCCGGTATAGCCGCCGCCAACGATGCAGATATCCGCCCGCGTCTCGCCCTCCAGCGCGGAAAAGGGCGCCAGCGGCTTGGCGGTGGCGGCGTACCAGCTTTGCGGATATTCGCCGCGCCGGTCGTTTGCGAACAGAAGGTTCATACGTTCAGCAGCAGATGTTCCCGCTCCCACGGGCTGATGACCTGAAGAAATTCCTTGTATTCCAGCGCCTTGACGGCCGAATAGACGGCGCAGAACTCCTTGCCCAGAACATCGTGCATCGCCGGGGCGTCGTCGAACAGGTCCAACGCCTCGTTCATGCCGCGCGGGATGCTCTCGTCGCTGGCATAGGCGTCGCCTGTGAACTGTGGCGCCGGCATCTGCTGTTCCATCAGGCCAAGATAACCGCATGCCAGAGAGGCGGCGATCGCCAGATAGGGGTTGCAGTCCATCCCGGCGATACGGTTTTCGATGCGCCGGCCGGCCGCGTCCGAGATTGGCACCCGCAGCCCGGTGGTGCGGTTGTCGCGGCCCCATTCCAGATTGATCGGTGCGGCGAAATCGGGAACGTAACGGCGATAGCTGTTCACATAAGGTGCAAGCACTGCGATCACCGACGGCATGTGCCGTTGCAGGCCGCTGATGAAATGCATGAAGGCCGGCGTCTCGGCCCCGTCGGGCGCCGAGAATATGTTGTTGCCCGTGGCCAGATCGGTCACCGAGTGGTGCATATGCATGGCGCTGCCGGGTTCGTCCTCGATCGGTTTGGCCATGAACGTTGCATAGCAGTCATGCCTCAGGGCGGCCTCGCGGATCAATCGCTTGAAATAGAAAATCTCGTCGGCCAGCTTGACCGGGTCGCCGTGGCGCAGATTCATCTCGATCTGCCCGGCGCCGCCTTCTTGCAGGATGCCGTCGATCTCGAATCCCTGAGCTTCGGCGAAATCATAGATGTCGTCGATGACCGGGCCGTATTCATCAACTGCCGACATCGAATAGGCCTGCCGCGCCGCCGCCCGGCGCCCCGAGCGGCCCATCGGCGGCTGGATCGGATGGGCCGGGTCGATA
>JADQCD010000322.1 GCA_016278285.1 Actibacterium sp. | reverse complement strand
CGCGGCCCCCAGCAGCATCGCCGTATGCCCGTCATGGCCGCAGGCATGCATCGCGCCCGGTGTCTTCGAGGCATAGTCGACGCCGGTCGCCTCTTCGATGGGCAGCGCATCCATGTCGGCACGCAGCCCGATGACCTTGCCCGATGTGTCGGACTTGCCCCTGATCACGCCGACCACACCGGTGCGGCCGATCCCCTCCACCACCTCGTCGCATCCGAAATCGCGCAACAGTTCGGCCACCCGGGCCGCGGTTCGATGCGTCTCGAACAGGATTTCGGGATTCTGGTGGAAATCGTGCCGCCAGGCGGTGATCTCGTCCTGCAATTCGGCAAATCGGTTCTTGACGGGCATGAAAATCTCTCCTCGCGGGTGATCGGCCGATGGCGCATCGGTTTGTCCTTGTGCCTTCAAAAGTGCGGGGACCGCGGACGAAGGTCAAGCGACAACGCCCAGCGGGTGATCACCCGACCGAAAATGCCGCAACGTCCGGTCACCATCGATCACATAATGGTTGCCGGATGAACGATTCGCGGCAACAGTCGGTCAGATAACGCGATTCCGCAACGACCGGGACGTGATAACAAGAAACGAACCAGGGAGTTCTCATGCCCGATGGGGCTGTGCCCGTCCTTGATGTCAGGGACCTCAAGACCGTGTTTCTGACCCGGTCCGGCGAAGTGCACGCGGTCAATTCCGTCAGCTTCGACCTCAGCCCGGGCGAATTGCTGGGCGTGGTTGGCGAAAGCGGGTCGGGCAAGTCGGTGACGATGATGTCGCTGATCGGCCTGCTGCCCTCGCCGCCGGCGCAGGTGCGTGGCGGCTCGGCCATTTTCGATGGCGCGGACCTGCTGAAGATCCCGGAAAAGCAGTTGCGAAGGATTCGCGGACCGCGGATCGGTTTCGTGTTCCAGGATCCGATGACCAGCCTGAATCCGGTTTTCGACGTGGGGTTCCAGATCATGGAGCCACTGCGCAAACACATGGGAATGAACAAGACCCAGGCGCGACGACGCGCGCAGGAGTTGCTGGAACTTGTGGGCATCCCTGACGCCGGCCGGCGGCTGAACGATTTCCCGCACCAGTTTTCGGGCGGAATGCGCCAGCGCGTGATGATCGCCATCGCGCTGGCCTGCGATCCGGACGTGCTGATCGCGGATGAACCGACCACCGCGCTGGACGTGACCATCCAGGCCCAGATCCTGGACCTGATGAAACGGCTGCGCGATCAGCTGGGCATGGCCGTGATCTGGATCACGCATGATCTGGGCGTGATCGCCGGGATCGCCGATCGGGTCATCGTGATGTACGGTGGCCAGGTGGTCGAGCAGGCTCCGGTGAAGGAGCTGTTCGGCAACCCGCAACATCCCTATACTCGCGCGCTTCTGGAAACCGTGCCAAGCGTCACCGGCGACCGGGCGCCGCGGCTTCGCGTGATCGAGGGACAGCCGCCGATCCTGTCCGCCACGCCCGCGGCCTGTTCGTTCCGGGCCCGTTGCGGTCATGCCTTCGGCCGCTGCTATGTCGAGAATCCGCAGAGGATGCCGGCAGGGTCCGGTCACGATGTCGCCTGTTTCTGGGACCCCGCAACCGGAGAGCCGCGTGATGTTTGACGCGCCACGCAAGCTGATCGAGGTCAGTGGCCTGAAAATCCACTTCCCGATCCACGGCGGGTTCCTGCGCCGGCGCGTGGGACAGGTCAAGGCTGTCGATGGCGTCAGCTTCGACATCGTCGAAGGCGAAACCCTCGGCCTGGTGGGCGAATCCGGCTGTGGCAAATCCACCTGCGGGCGCGCGCTGCTGCGGCTTTACGACCTTACCGAGGGGTCGATCCGGATCGACGGAAAAGAGATCGGCGACGCCGATCATGCCACGCTGCGCCGGATCCGGCCCAAAATGCAGATGGTTTTCCAGGATCCGCAGGCCAGCCTGAATCCACGCATGACGCTGTCACGCATCATCGGAGAGCCGCTGGATGAGCACACCAATCTCGGCCGGAAGGAAAAACTCGCGCGCATCTACGAATTGATGGACGCTGTGGGGTTGAACCGCAGTTTCGCCAACCGCTATCCGCACGAATTCTCGGGCGGACAGCGACAGCGCATCGGCATCGCCCGCGCCATCGCGCTCAACCCCAGCTTCATCGTCTGCGACGAGCCGATCGCGGCGCTGGACGTGTCGATCCAGGCACAGGTGGTCAACCTGCTGGAAGACTTGCAGGAAAAATTCGACCTGACCTATCTTTTCATCAGCCACGACCTGTCGATGGTCCGTCACATCGCCGACCGCGTGGCTGTGATGTATCTGGGCCGGGTGGTGGAGCTGACCACGCGTGACCGGCTTTATACGCAGCCTTTGCACCCCTATACCGAAGCGTTGTTGTCATCGGTGCCAGAGCCGGACCCGTCCCTGGCGACGCTGCGCGACCGGGTGATCCTGCAGGGCGACGTGCCCTCGCCCGCCAATCCGCCCCGGGGATGCAACTTCTCCACCCGTTGCCCCAGGGTGATGGACATCTGCCATCGCCTGGACCCGCAATCGAAAGAGGTGGCGCCAGGCCATTTCGTGGCCTGTCACCTTCACGACCCGAGAATCAACGAGATCGCCAGCGAAGTGGCGGCAGAACAAGAGGCTCACCAAGAGCACCCAACAAGGAGAGAGACATGAAACTGACGACAGCCCTTCTGGGCGCTGCCGCCGCCTGCGTCCTGGCCCCCGCGGCCATGGCCGAGCGCGGAACGGATGGCGAAGTGAAGATCATCTACTGGCAGGCGCCTTCGATCCTGAACCCTTATCTTTCGGGCGGCACCAAGGATATCGAGGCCTCGTCGCTGGTGATCGAACCGCTGGGCCGGTTCGATCCCGACGGCGATCTGGTACCCTATCTGGCCAAGGAAATCCCGACCGTCGCCAATGGCGGCGTCAGCGAAGACCTGATGTCGATCACCTGGACGCTGAAGGAAGGTCTGAAGTGGTCCGACGGCACGCCCGTCACCTCGGCCGACGTGGCGTTCACCGCCGAATACTGCATGCATCCCGAAGGGGGCTGCGCGCAACTGTCCAAGTTCAATGGTGTCGAAAGCGTCGAGGCGATCGATGACCTGACCGTGAAGGTCAACTTCTCGGAACCCACGCCCTATCCCTATGGCCCGTTCATGGGCGGCCAGTCGCCGATCATCCAGAAGGCGCAGTTCGCCGATTGCCTCGGCGCGGCGGCATCTTCCTGCACCGATGCCAATTTCGGGCCCATCGGCACCGGCCCATTCGTGGTCACCGAGTTCAAGCCGAACGACGTGATCCAGATGGTCGCGAACGACAATTATCGCGACCCCGAAAAGCCGGCTTTCGCCAGCCTGACCTTCAAGGGCGGCGGCGATGCGGCCTCGGCCGCGCGCGCGGTCATGGAGACGGGCGAGTTCGACTATGCCTGGAACCTGCAACTGGCCCCCGAGGTCCTGGCGCAGATGGCCGAAGGCGGCCAGGGCGTGCCGATCTCTGCCTTCGGGACGCTGGTCGAGCGGATCGAGATGAACCTGACCAACCCCGATCCGTCGCTGCCGCCAGAGACCCGCGCCACCGTGGCCGAGCCGCATCCGATCCTGTCGGACATGCGGGTGCGAAAGGCGCTGAGCATGGCGATCGACCGCGAGCTGCTGGTCGAGATCGGTTACGGACAGGCGGGCCGGCCGACCTGCAACCTGGTGCCGGCGCCGGCGAACTATGCCGCCGACAACACCGAATGCCTGACCCAGGACCTGGAAGGGGCCAAGGCGCTGCTGGAAGAGGCGGGATGGACCGACACCAACGGCGATGGTGTCCGCGACAAGGACGGCATGAAGCTGAGCCTGCTCTACCAGACCTCGACCAACGCGGTGCGCCAGGATTTCCAGGCGCTGATCAAGCAGTGGTGGTCGCAGATTGGCGTCGAGACCGAGCTGAAGAATGTTGATGCGTCGGTTTTCTTCGGCGGCGATCCGGGCAGCCCGGACACGTTCCAGAAGTTCTATGCCGACGTGGAGATGTATGCCAACAACTTCGACGGAACGGACCCGCAAGCTTATCTGTCGATGTATCGCTGCGGCAACGAGCCGAAGCCGTCAACGCAGTGGCAGGGCGAAAACATCAACCGCTTCTGCGATCCGGAATATGACGCGCTGCTGGACGAGCTGGCCACAACCGCCGATCTGAAAGAACGCGGCGAGATCGCCAAGAAGCTCAACCTGATGTTGACACGCGACAGTTACACCATCGTTCCGCTGGTCGATCGCGGGCGGGTGTCGGCGCATTCGAACTCGCTGGGCGGGGTCGTGCTGAACACCTGGGACAGCGAACTTTGGAACGTGGCCGACTGGTATCGCAAGGATATGTGATTGTGAAACCCGACGGGGCGCGCGCGTTCGCGCGCGCCCTTGCCACGACGAAAAGACTTCTGAACCGAGGCATCGCATGTTCACCTATACGCTCAGACGGTTGATCCTGGCGATTCCGACGCTTCTGTTCATCAGTCTGATCATCTTCCTGCTGCTGGACCTTGCCCCGGGCGACCCGACGGCGCAGATGCCCTTGACGATCCCGCCCGAGGTCAAGGCGAAGATCCGCGAAAGCCTCGGGCTCGGCGAGCCGATCCATGTGCGCTATCTGCTGTGGCTGAAACAGTTCGTGGTGGCCGAACCGCTCTACATGGTCGACCACTACCTCGGCACGAATTTTGCCGACGGGATGCAGCGGGTGATTTCCTGGCAGACGCGCAGCCCGGTGGGCGACATCATTGTGCAGCGCATGCCGCAAACCCTGTGGGTGGTCGGCATGTCCTATGTCGTCGGTATCGCCATCGCCCTGCCGATCGGCATCCTGTCGGCCTATCGCCAGTATTCGGTCTTCGACCAGGTCGGCACTTTCGTCACGATGATCGGCTATTCGGTGCCGCCGTTCTTCTCGGGCGTTCTGGTGATCGTCATATTCTCGGTTCAGCTGGGCTGGTTCCCGTCGATCTATGACACCACGCACGAAGTCACCGACTGGCAGAGTTTCCTCTATCAATTGCGCCAGATGATCATGCCGGTGATGGTCCTGGCGCTGCAGACTACCGCGCAAATCAGCCGCTTCATGCGTGCCTCGATGCTGGACAATCTGGGCCAGGACTATGCGCGCACCGCCCGCGCCAAGGGCATGAGCGAGGCCACCGTGGTTCTGGTCCATGTGCTGCGCAACTCGATGATCCCGGTGGTCACGGTGATCGCACTGGGGGTGCCTCTGATCTTCGGCGGCGCCATCATCACCGAGCAGATCTTCAAGGTGAACGGGCTGGGCCAGCTTCTGATCACCGCGATCTATGCCAACGACATTCCCATGGTGCAAACGATCACCTTCATTTTCGCGGTGCTGATCGTGCTGTTCAACCTGATCGCCGATGTGCTTTACGGCGTTCTCGACCCCAGGATCCGCTATGACTGAACCGATGCCTGCCCAACCGCCGTCGATGGCCGAGGAATTGCACAAGCCGCCCCGCAACCAGTGGCTGGACGTCTGGGACCAGTTCCGCACGCACAAGGGCGCGCTGGTGGGTGCTTTCGTGTTTCTCGGAATTCTTCTGGCGGTGACCATCGGGCCACTGCTATGGCCGATCGACCCCACATATATCGACATCCGCGCCCGCAACAGCGGACCCAGCCTGGCGCATCCGCTGGGCGCCGACCAGTTGGGCCGCGACATGCTGGCCCGGATGATGGCCGGCGGGCAAGTGTCGATGGCCGTGGGTGTCACCGCGATGGGGCTGTCTGTGCTTCTGGGCACGCTGATCGGCGTTCTGGCCGGCTATTTCCGGCGGCTGGACGGGCCGTTGATGCGGCTGACCGACCTGTTCCTGGCGCTGCCGCTGCTGCCGCTGCTGCTGGTCATGGTGATGCTGTTCCGCGAAGCGTTATCCGCACGCTTCGGCCCCGAGATGGGTATTTTCATACTGATCGTGGTCGCCATCGGCCTGACCAGCTGGATGCACACCGCGCGGATCGTCCGGGGCGACGTGCTGGCGTTGAAAGAGCGCGAATTCGTGCTCGCGGCGCGCTCGATCGGCACGCCGTCGCGCCGGATGATTACCCGCCACATCCTGCCGAACGTGCTGTCGCCGGTGATGGTCTCGGCCACGCTGGGCATCGCCACCGCTATCATCACCGAAAGCGCACTCAGTTTTCTCGGCCTGGGCTTCCCGCCGGATTTTCCGACCTGGGGGCGGCTTTTGTATGATGCGGTGAATTATGTGCAGCAATATCCCTCGCGGGTGTTCTGGCCTGGGCTCGCGATCTCGTTGACGGTGCTCAGCGTCAATTACATCGGCGATGGGTTGCGCGACGCGCTGGACCCGCGGATCCGCGGGCGCTGACCGCATGCAGGCTGCGCGCCCTTCGGGCTCTTTTCCTGACCGGCAAGACCGAAAAAAACGCCCCGGCGGATATTACCGCCGGGGCCTCTGCACTTTTCACAAGTCGCTTTTCCGTTCGCGGGCCGCTCAGCCCAGCAAGGTCAGCAGCTTTTCCACCGACGCCTTGGCATCGCCATAGAACATCCGTGTGTTTTCCTTGAAAAACAGCGGGTTCTCGATCCCGGAATAGCCGGTGCCCTGCCCGCGCTTGGACACGAAAACCTGCTTGGCCTTCCAGACCTCCAGCACCGGCATCCCGGCGATGGGGCTGTTGGGATCGTCCTGTGCGGCCGGGTTCACGATGTCGTTCGAGCCGATGACGATGGCAACGTCGGTTTCGGGGAAATCGTCGTTGATCTCATCCATTTCCAGCACGATGTCGTATGGCACTTTCGCCTCGGCCAGCAGCACGTTCATGTGGCCCGGCAGGCGCCCGGCCACGGGATGGATGGCGAAACGCACATTCTTGCCCTGCGCGCGCAGCTTGCGCGTCAGTTCGCTGACTGCGTTCTGCGCCTGCGCCACCGCCATGCCATAGCCCGGCACGATGATAACGCTGTCGGCATCCTCCAGCGCCGCGGCCACGCCGTCGGCCTCGATCGAGGTCATCTCGCCCTCCATCTCGGCCGCGGGGCCCTGCGTGTTGCCGAAGCCGCCCAGGATCACGCTGATGAACTTGCGGTTCATCGCGCGGCACATGATGTAGGACAGGATCGCACCCGAAGAGCCCACCAGCGCGCCGGTGACGATCAGCAGGTCGTTGCCCAGAGTGAAACCGATGGCCGCCGCCGCCCAGCCGGAATAGCTGTTCAGCATCGACACCACCACCGGCATGTCGGCGCCGCCGATACCCATGATCAGGTGATAGCCGATGAAGAAGGCCAGCAACGTCATCAGGATCAGCGTCCAGATCCCCGCCCCGCTGAAATACAGGATCAGCAGGATCAGCGAGATGATCGCCGCGCCCGCGTTCAGCATGTGCCCGCCGGGCAGTTTCTTGGCCTTGCCGTCCACCTTGCCGGCCAGCTTGCCGAAGGCGACGACCGAGCCGGTGAAGGTCACGGCGCCGATGAAGATGCCCAGGAAGACCTCGACACGCAGGATCGAGATTTCCACCGGGGTCTTGTGCGCCAGCACGGCGGCAAAGCCGGTCAGCGACTGGCGCGCGTTTTCATCCATCGCCAGGACGCGCCCCAGTTCGATATCGGCGTTGAAGCCGATGAACACCGCCGCGAGGCCCACGAAAGAGTGCAGCGCCGCCACAAGCTGCGGCATCTCGGTCATCTCGACCCGCCGCGCGACCTCATAGCCCGCATAGGCGCCGATGGCCACGGCCGGGATCAGCAGCCACCAGGTGCCGGTACCGGGGCCGAACACGGTTCCGACAATGGCGATCGCCATGCCGACGATGCCGTACCAGACCGCGCGCTTTGCGCTTTCCTGGCCCGACAGCCCGCCGAGGCTGAGGATGAAGAGAACGGCGGCCGAGATATAGGCCGCGGAGACGATTCCGATAGACATTGTTCCGCCCCCTTCAGGATTTCTGGAACATGGCGAGCATCCGGCGTGTCACCAGGAAGCCCCCCACGACGTTGATGGTGGCGATCAGCACCGAAATGCCGGCCAGGATCGTGACCAGCGCATTGCCCGATCCGATCTGCAACAGCGCGCCCAGGATGATGATGCCCGAGATCGCGTTGGTCACCGCCATCAGCGGCGTGTGCAGCGAATGGCTGACATTCCATATAACCTGAAACCCAACGAAACAGGCCAGCGCGAAGACGATCAGATGGCTCATGAAGCTGGCCGGGGCGAAGCTTCCTATCAGCAGCATCAGCAGGCCGCCGCCGACCAGCATCCCGACCTGGCGCCTGGTCTGTTCCTTGAACGCGGCAATTTCCTTCGCCCTTTTTTCTTCGGGCGTCAGCTCTTTCGGTTTCTCCTTGGGTTTGGCGGCGATCGCCTTCACCTTGGGCGGTGGCGGCGGATAGGTAATCTCGCCCGCATGCGTGACCGTCGCGCCGCGGATCACGTCATCCTCCATGTCGTGATTGACCTTGCCGTCCTTGTCAGGGGTCAGGTCGGTCATCATGTGACGAATGTTGCTGGCATAAAGCGTCGAGGATTGCGTCGCCATCCGGCTGGGGAAGTCGGTATAGCCGATGACGGTCACGCCGTTTTCGGTCACGATCTTTTCGTCGGGGCTGGTCAGTTCGCAGTTGCCGCCCTTCTCGGCGGCCAGGTCAACGATGACCGAGCCGCGCTTCATCGCCTTGACCATGTCCTCGGTCCACAGCTTGGGCGCGGGCCGCCCGGGGATCAGCGCAGTGGTAATGACGATGTCCATGTCGGGGGCAAGTTCGCGGAATTTCTCAAGCTGCTTTTCGCGGAACTCGGGGCTGGAGGGGGCGGCATAACCACCAGTGGCGGCGCCATCCTGCGTCTCTTCGTCGAAGTCGAGATAGACGAACTCGGCCCCCATGCTCTCGATCTGCTCGGCAACTTCGGGGCGCACGTCGAAGGCATAGGTG
>JADQCD010000131.1 GCA_016278285.1 Actibacterium sp. | reverse complement strand
CTTGTCCTGCACAGCCAGCCCCCTTGCGTCACCTTGCAAAAATACTCTCGCCGAAGGCGAAACCGCACGAAGTGCCAGAAGTCTTGCGCCGAAGGCGCGCAATTCGGTGAACGCCACGGTCAACGGCTGACCGGTCCGCCGGCGGCTTGCCATGCCCGGAGACCGCCCAGATTGTGGACCTCCGAATAGCCGAAATGCGCCAGCATTCGCGCGGCCATTCCGGCCCGTGCACCCGATGCGCAGTAAAGGGCAATCGGCTTGTCCGTCGCCAGGGCGGGATGTCGTTCGGGGCTGGCCGGGTCCGCCTTCATGCGCAGCACGCTCAGCGGGATTCGGAGCGCGCCGGTGGCATGGCCGGTGGCGCTGATTTCACCCGGATCGCGGATGTCGATCAGCGTCAGTTGCCCCGCCGCAACCTTTGCAATGGCTTCGGAGAGGGGCATTTGCGGGGCGCGCGCGGCGGCGGGCTTGAAAAGGGATGACAACATTGTTCGATCCTTGTCTGTGCCGCAGAACGGCGTTTCGCGAGAAATATAAATTCATAAAAGTGAATGTAAAGGTTTCGAAACGGAATCGGACCAAATGCGGTCGCCGGCCGGTTCGGGTCTCGAGCTTTTCCGGGTCTTGTGGCTGTGTTCCTGTCATGTTCCCAATTTGCGGTTGGAGACTCGGCGCGCCTCGCCTATCTCTTGATCATGGTGAACGGGGGCTTTGATGGCCGAGCTTAAAAAGATCGAGGTGCGCGGCGCGCGCGAGCACAATCTCAAGAATATCGACGTCGATATTCCGCGCGACGAACTGGTGGTGATCACCGGGCTGTCGGGGTCGGGGAAATCATCGCTCGCCTTCGACACGATCTATGCCGAGGGGCAGCGCCGCTATGTCGAGTCGCTGTCGGCCTATGCGCGGCAATTCCTCGACATGATGGAAAAGCCAGACGTGGACCATATCACGGGGCTGTCGCCGGCGATCTCGATCGAGCAGAAGACAACCTCGAAGAACCCCAGATCCACTGTCGGGACCGTCACCGAGATCTACGACTATCTGCGGCTACTGTTCGCGCGCGCGGGCACCCCCTATTCGCCCGCCACCGGCCTGCCCATCGAGGCGCAGCAGGTGCAGGACATGGTCGATCGCGTAATGTCGCTGGACGAGGGGACGCGCGGTTATCTGCTGGCGCCCATCGTGCGCGATCGCAAGGGCGAGTACCGCAAGGAGTTCATCGAGCTGCGCAAGCAGGGCTTCCAGCGGGTCAAGGTCGATGGCGCGTTCCACGAGCTGGACGAGCCGCCGGTGTTGGACAAGAAGTTCCGTCATGACATCGACGTGGTGGTTGACCGGATCGTGGTCCGCGAGGGGCTGGAGACGCGGCTGGCCGACAGCTTTCGCACCGCGCTGGACCTGGCCAACGGGATCGCCGTGCTGGAAACCGCCCCGCGCGAGGGCGAGGGCGAGCCGGAGCGCATCACGTTCTCCGAGAATTTCGCCTGTCCCGTCTCGGGCTTCACCATCCCCGAGATCGAGCCGCGGCTGTTTTCGTTCAACGCGCCCTTCGGCGCCTGCCCCGACTGCGGCGGGCTGGGGGTGGAATTGTTCTTCGACGAGCGGCTGATCGTTCCCGACGCGGCGCTGACGGTCTATGACGGGGCCATCGCGCCCTGGCGCAAGGGAAAGTCGCCCTATTTCCGCCAGACGATCGAGGCCATCGCGCGGCACTATGAATTCGACAGGAACACGCCCTGGAAGGACCTGCCGGCGCATGTGCAGCAGGTGTTCCTGTATGGCTCGGGCGAGGAGGAGATCCCCTTCCGCTATGACGAGGGCGGGCGCGTCTATCAGGTGACCCGGCCTTTCGAGGGCGTGATCCCCAACATGGAACGCCGCTACCGCGAGACCGACTCGGCCTGGGTGCGCGAGGAGTTTGAACGGTATCAGAACAATCGCCCCTGCGGCAGTTGCGGTGGTTACCGCTTGCGCGAAGAGGCGCTGGCCGTCAGGATCGGCGGGCTGCATATCGGCCAGGTGGTCGAGATGTCGATCCGCGAGGCCTATGACTGGTGCCTGACCGTGCCCGGGCATCTGACCAACCAGAAGAACGAGATCGCCAAAGCCATTCTCAAGGAAATCCGCGAACGTCTTGGTTTCCTGAACAATGTCGGGTTGGAATATCTGACTCTGGCACGCAACGCTGGCACATTGTCAGGCGGCGAAAGCCAGCGCATCCGGCTGGCCAGTCAGATCGGCAGCGGGCTTACGGGCGTGTTGTACGTTCTCGACGAACCCTCGATCGGCTTGCACCAGCGCGATAACGGTCGGCTGTTGCAGACGCTCAAGAATCTGCGCGACCAGGGCAACACCGTGATCGTCGTCGAGCATGACGAAGAGGCGATCCGCGCCGCTGATTACGTCTTCGACATCGGTCCCGGCGCAGGGGTGCATGGCGGGCAGGTCGTGGCGCATGGCACGCCGGACGAGGTTGCGGCCGATCCCGCCTCGATCACCGGGCAATATCTGAGCGGCACGCGCGAGATCGCGGTGCCGGGCAGCCGACGCAAGGGCAGCGGCAAGAAACTGACCGTGGTCAAGGCAACCGGAAACAACCTGCGAGAAGTGACGGTCGATTTCCCGCTGGGAAAATTTGTCTGCGTCACCGGCGTGTCGGGGGGTGGCAAATCCACCCTGACCATCGAGACGCTGTTCAAGACTGCCTCGATGCGGCTGAACGGCGCGCGCCAGACCCCCGCGCCCTGCGAGACGATCAAGGGGCTGGAGCATCTGGACAAGGTGATCGACATAGACCAGCGCCCCATCGGGCGCACGCCGCGTTCGAACCCGGCCACCTATACCGGGGCCTTCACCCCGATCCGCGAGTGGTTCGCCGGCCTGCCCGAGGCCAAGGCGCGCGGTTACAAGCCCGGGCGGTTCAGCTTCAACGTCAAGGGCGGGCGCTGCGAGGCGTGTCAAGGGGACGGTGTCCTCAAGATCGAGATGAATTTCCTGCCGGATGTCTATGTCACCTGCGAGACATGCAAGGGCGCGCGCTATAACCGCGAGACGCTGGAAGTAAGGTTCAAGGGCAAGAGCATCGCCGACGTTCTTGATATGAACGTCGAGGAGGCGCAGGCCTTCTTCAAGGCGGTTCCCAGCATCCGCGAGAAGATGGATGCGCTGATGCGCGTGGGGTTGGGCTATATCAAGGTCGGCCAGCAGGCGACGACCCTGTCGGGGGGCGAGGCGCAGCGCGTGAAGCTCAGCAAGGAACTGTCCAAACGGGCCACCGGCCGCACCCTCTATATCCTGGACGAGCCCACCACGGGGCTGCATTTCGAGGATGTCAAAAAGTTGCTGGAGGTGCTGCACGAGCTGGTCGAGCAGGGCAACAGCGTGGTGGTGATCGAGCATAACCTCGATGTGATCAAGACCGCCGACCACCTGATCGACATCGGCCCCGAGGGCGGCGATGGTGGCGGCGAGATCGTCGCCACGGGCACGCCCGAGCAAGTGGCCGAAGAGGAGCGCAGCCACACCGGCCGCTATCTCAAGGATATGCTGAATGCGCGGCGGGTTGCGGCGGAATAGGGCGCTCAGTCCAGCAGCGCGTCGACGGCGCCGATCAGATCGAGAATCCGCCCCGTTTCCGGGGCCACCCGCAGCACATATCCGTCGCGATGATAATAGCGATAGTCTCGGTCGAGGCCATAGCGCCAGGGATTTCTGATGAACACGAAATTCTCATCGACGTTCCGACCGTGCCAGTAAAGCCCGTGCTCCGGATCCCAGCGCTCATGCGGCGTATCGACAGACGGGTTACGCCATTTCTTCGCTTGTCCCGGCGGGACACAGGCCGGCGATTTCTTGGCCAGCCCCGGCGGGCACCCGTCCGGCGGCGCGGACCATGCCCCGCCGCCGCCGAACACCACGGCCAGAACGGTCAGCGATGTTGCAATGATGCGCATCATTCTTTCCTTCAAAACGATCAAAGAATACTTGATCCAGGCGCAGATGTTCGCAGCGCCCGGATTGATGCGCGGGGCATTGCCGGCGCTCAGACCTTGCGTTGGCAAGTGTTGATGCCCAGAATCGAGTAAAGCGGGCAGGACGACATCGCCGCCGTGGCCAGCGCGATGATGCCCAGGACAAGCATGATCCACCCGAACAGGCCGCCGGACCCCATGAAGAACGCGATCACCAGCGCGATTCCAATGATGCCCCGGATTGCACGGTCGATATTTCCGACATTCGTCTTGAACATGGTTGACCTCCGATTTTCCATCGCGCCCGATGTTTCGGACGCTTCGGTTGGAATGTTCCATATTTTATGTGTGCCTCGCCATGACATGCGTCAATAGCGGCGCACAAATCAGTTTTCTCAGCCCCTGTGCCGCTTTTCCAGACGTGGTAGCATCGCCGAGAAATCCTTGCCCTTGCCATCTTCCTGTTCGACGAAGGCGGCATAGAGATCGGCCGCGTGCTTGCCCAGCGGGGTATCGGCGTCGGCGGCCTCGGCCGCCTGCTGACTCAGCCGCAGATCCTTGAGCATCAGTTCGGCGGCAAAGCCGGGGGTATAATCATTATCGGCGGGCGATTTCGGGCCAATGCCCGGCGCCGGGCAATAGGTTGTCATCGACCAGCTCTGCCCGCTTGAGGTGCTGACCACGTCATACATGGCCTGACGGTCCAGCCCCAGCTTGTCGGCCAGCGCGAAGGCTTCGCAGGTGCCGATCATCGTGATGCCGAGGATCATGTTGTTGCAGATCTTCGCGGCCTGCCCGTTGCCCGAAGGGCCGCAATGCACCGCCTTGGCGCCCATGATATCGAACAGCGGCTTGGCCTTTTCGAACCCGGCCTCGTCGCCGCCCACCATGAAGGTCAGCGTCCCGCCCTGCGCGCCGCCGACACCGCCCGACACCGGCGCGTCCAGCGCCGAAAGCCCGTCCGCTTGCGCCTGCCGGGCCACTTCGCGGGCGCTGTCCACATCGACGGTCGAGCAATCCAGGAACACGGTGCCGGGCGTCATCGCCGGGATGATCTGTTCAGCGACATTGCGCAGAATGTCGCCATTGGGCAGCATGGTGATGACTACCTCGGCGCCGGTGGCGGCTTCGGCGGCCGATCCGGCGCAGGTCACGCCCTCGGGGCAGGGGGCGGCCAGGTCGAACCCGGTTACCTCGTGGCCCGCCTTGGCCAGATTGGCGGCCATTGGCGCCCCCATGTTGCCCAGCCCGATGAATCCGATCTTCATGGCAGTTCCTCCTCCTCGAATGTCAGTTCCTGCGCGCCCAGCGGCGCCAGCATCGCGTCGATATCCGCCCGGGGCAGATCTGCGGCATCGGCATGCCGCCAGTGCGGGTTGCGGTCCTTGTCGATGATCTGGGCGCGGACACCTTCCAGGAAATCGCCATGTTCCAGTGCGCGGTGGGTAAACCTGTATTCGCCGCGCAGCGCGGCGCGGATGTCGTCCTTGTCCCGCGCGGCACGGATCAATTCGACCCCGCAGGCCATCGACAGGGGCGAGTTGCGGCGCATCGCTTTCAGCGCCTTCTGCGCGAATTCGCCCGGCTCGGCCTCCAGCGCGGCGATCATGCCGTTCAGCGTTTCCGCCGCGAAGCAGCGGTCGATCAATGCCTGTCGCGCGTCCAGCGGGGCATCGGGCGGGGTTCTGGCGGCCGCGCCGATCAGTGCCGGGTCGCCGGTTTCCACCAATGCGGCGATCAGGGCGGGCCAGTCGTCCTCGGGCAGATAGCTGTCGGCAAACCTTGCGTGGATCGCGTCGCCCGGGCCCATCCGTGCGCCGGTTACGGCCAGGTATTCGCCCAGCCGGCCCGGCGCGCGCGCCAACAGCAAGCTGCCGCCCACATCCGGGATCAGACCGATGCCGGATTCGGGCATCGACACCTGCGTGCTGTCGCCCACCACCCGGTGGCTGGCATGGCCCCCCACGCCCACGCCGCCGCCCATGACGAAACCCTGCATGAAGGCCGCGACGGGCTTGGGGAATCCGAAGACCTTGGCGTTCATCCGGTATTCGTCGCGCCAAAAGGCGCGGGCGCCCTCGTAGTGGCCTTCGATGCCCTCGCGATACATCGCCGCGATGTCGCCCCCGGCGCAGAAGGCGCGTTCGCCTGCGGCGTCGATCACGACCATCGTCACCGTGTCATCTGCGGCCCAGGCGTCCAGCGCCGCCTCCAATTTCAGGCTCATCGCATGCGTCAGCGCGTTCAGAGCCTTTGGCCGGGCGAAGGTGATGCGCCCGACACTGCCCTCGATCCGGGTCTGGATATCCCCGGTCATGACCGGGCCTCCAGCATCTGCCGCGATACGATCAGGCGCATGATCTCGTTCGTGCCTTCGAGAATCTGGTGCACGCGCAGATCGCGCACGATCTTCTCGATCCCGTAATCGGCCAGATAGCCATAGCCGCCATGCAGCTGCAGGCAGTCATTGGCGACCTCGAAGGCGTGGTCGGTGACGTAAAGCTTGGCCATCGCGCAGAATCGGGTCGCATCCGGGGTGCCCTGATCCAGCTTCCACGCCGCCTGCCGCAGGAAGGTGCGCGCCGATTGCAGCTTCACCTCCATGTCGGCCAGGCGGAATTGCAGCGCCTGGAACTGGTCGATGCTGCGGCCGAAGGCCTTGCGTTCCCCCATATAGGTCAGCGTTGCGTCCAGCGCCGCCTGCGCGCCGCCAAGCGCCGAGGCCGCGATGTTCAGCCGCCCGCCATCCAGCCCGGCCATGGCATAGGAAAACCCCTTGCCCTCTTCCCCGATCAGGTTCCCGGCAGGCACGCTGCAGTCATCGAACTGCACCTGCCGGGTGGGCTGGGCGCGCCAGCCCATCTTGTCCTCCAGCGCGCCGAAGGACAGGCCCGGCGCGCCGTCCTCGACCACCAGCGCCGAGATTCCGCGCGGGCCGTCCTCGCCGGTGCGGGCCATCACCACATAGGCGTCCGAATAGCCCCCGCCCGAGATGAACGCCTTGGTGCCGTTCAGCGTGAAGCCGTCATTGGTGCGCGCGGCCTTCGTCTTCAACGACGCCGCGTCGGAGCCCGAGCCAGGCTCGGTCAGGCAGTAGGAGAACACTTTCCTCATGCCGCACAGATCCGGCAGCCATTCCGCCTTGGTCTCTTCCGTGCCGAACTTGTCGATCATGCCGCCGCACATGTTGTGGATCGACAGGAAAGACCCGACCGAGGGACAGGCCATCGCCAGCGCCTCGAACACCAGCGTTGCGTCCAGCCGGGTCAGGCCCGAGCCGCCGTATTCTTCGGACACATAGATCCCGCCAAGCCCCAGCTCGGCCACCTTGGGCCACAGATCCCTGGGGATTGTTCCGGCCTTTTCCCAGTCGCGCGCATGGGGCGCGATTTCTTCGGCGCCGAACGCCCGCGCCATATCGAAGATGGCGCCCTGTTCCTCGGATAACGCGAAATCCATTGACGGCTCCTCCGCTCGCTCTTGTGAATTGAACGTATGTTTAATTCACGATTGTTGCCACAAGTTTGCAGGGCCGGGGCGGCCGGGACAACAGGAGGAATGGCAAAGCTGTTTTGTCAGATAAGGCGCACCTGCGCACCCACCGGAACCAGGTCGAACAGTTCGGCAATCATCCGGTTATACAGGCCGATGCAGCCCGAAGACGATCGCCGCCCGATCTTGCGCGTGTCATGGGTGCCGTGGATCAGATAGGCCGGCCATGAAAGATAAAGCGCGTGCGTGCCCAGTGGATTGTCGGGACCGGGCGGCATGTAGGCGGGCAGCGAGGGGTCGCGTTCGCGCATCGAAACGGTTGGCGTCCAGTCCGGGCCGATCGTCTTGCGCACTACCTCGGTATAACCGCGTCGGGTCAAGTCGTCCGTTCTTGGGACAGAGGTCGGATAAAGACGATAATCCGTGCCGTCGGCGTTCCAGTAATGCAGCGCGCGAGAGGTGGTGTCGGCCACGATCGTCGCGACGCCCAGCGTGTCGAAATGGTCCTGCCACCGCTGGGTCATGAAACTGGAAACATTGTGGCGCGTCGGCGTTTCTGCGCCGATCAGGGTGTCCTCCGCCGCGGCACGCGCGATTGCGGGCGCGGATAGCGTGGCAAGCCCCCCCAGCAGGGTGGCGCGGCGGGAAAGGTTGCGGCTGCTCATCATGGCCTCTTTCTGTTTTCTGCTCACTTGTTGGTGCCGGTGTTCGCAAAAGCCGCGCCGCCGGTCCAGCCCGCACTGAATTGCGCACGCATTTGTGTAGTGGTGCCGCGCGCATGCAAAAAGGCCCCGGGATGAAATCCCGGGGCCCTGAACGTCGTGGCCAGGTCGTCAGTCCATCTGCTTGAAGTGGAATTCTCCGCCTTCTTTCAGGCCCGAGGGCCAGCGCGAGGTGACGGTCTTGGTCCGCGTGTAGAAGCGGAAGGCATCCGGGCCGTGCTGGTTCAAGTCGCCGAAACCGGATTTTTTCCAGCCGCCGAAGGTGTGATAGGCCAGCGGCACCGGGATCGGCACGTTGACGCCGACCATGCCCACATTGATCCGGCTGGAGAAATCGCGCGCCGTATCGCCGTCGCGGGTGAAGATCGCGGTGCCGTTGCCGTATTCGTTGTCCATCACGAGGTTCAGCGCCTCGTCATAGCTGTCGGCGCGGACCTGGCACAGCACGGGGCCAAAGATCTCCTGCTTGTAGATGTCCATGTCCGGCGTGACACGGTCGAACAGATGCGGGCCGACGAAAAAGCCGTTCTCATAACCCTGAAGCTTGAAGTCGCGCCCGTCAACAACCAGTTCGGCGCCCTGCTTGATGCCGCTTTCCACCAGCCCGAGGATCTTTTCCTTGGCGGCGGCGGTGACCACGGGGCCGTAATCCACGTCGTCGCCCGCGGTATAGGGGCCGACCTTCAGCTTCTCGATGCGCGGCACCAGTTTCTCGATCAGCTTGTCGGCGGTCTTTTCGCCCACCGGCACCGCGACCGAGATCGCCATGCAGCGTT
>JADQCD010000061.1 GCA_016278285.1 Actibacterium sp. | reverse complement strand
CGCCTCGTATTCCTGCGCGGTGGCCGCGACCAGCGGGTTGAACACCGCAACCGTCACCCCCCCCGCCGCAATGCAGGCCAGGACCGGCGCCATCAGGCTGCGCAGCGCCGAACGCCCCGAGGCCCGCGCGATCACCAGCTCCGAACTGCGCGCCAGCCCCAGGAAAAGCGTCAGTGTCGCCAGCAGGACGATCAGCGGCAGGATCTTGTAGAGGCTGGCAGGCGTGTGCAGCGCCGCCAGACCGATGGCCTGGGCAAAGGTGATCGTGCCGATGTCGAAGCGGCGGATCTGGTCGACCACGCCCAGCATCAGCATGATCAGGAAGAACAACAGAAAGACGATGGCCAGTGATGCCAGAAACTTGCGCGCGAAATACAGGTGGAGCGTCATTCCGCGCCTCCCGCTGCCATGTGCCCCCGCCTGCGTGGGCGCATCAGGTCGGGCCGACCGCTGGCCCAAAGCAGCGCGCCGGCCAATAGAATGCCCGTCAGAGGGGAAAGATAGACCAGCGGCCAAAGCCGCGCGTTCTGGCGTGCGATATCGGCCATGGCGTTGTCCATGAACTGCACCCCGATCAGAAGCGCGACAGCCAGAATCACCTGACGCCAGGTGCCGAACCGGCTGAATCCGCCAAGCATCAGCGCGGCAAACCCGATCAGCGCGGAGGCGACCGCCAGAAAGGGCTGGGCAAAGCGGGCATGTGCCTCGTAGAGAAAGATCGCCGGCGTCGTTCCGGTTTTGGCCAGAAGCACCGGGTCAAGCGAAAGAAGCTGCCGGGTGGACAGCGCGTCCAGCGTGGGGCCCGGCGGGCCGCCGCCCTGGATCAGCGCGGCGATATCGAACACCGAATCCTCGAATCGGGTGGTGGACAGGCGCTGGCCGTCGAATTCCAGCGTCTGCGCCATGCCGTCGAACATCACCAGTTGCGGCCCGTCCACGCCCGGGACCAGCAGGGCGCGCCGTGCGGTATAGGTTACCCGCCGCACCCGGCTGCGCGCATCGCTGAGAAAGATGTCGCGCATCTCGCCCTCGGCCGTGATCTGCCGGATATAGAAGGTCACGCCATCGGCGGGATGCAGGAACCGTCCCTCGCTGAGAAAGCGCGCCGTGATATCCTGCGAGATCTCGGCCTGTCGCTGGGCCAGCTGACCGCGGCTGGCCGGCACCAGGAAATGGGTCGTCGCGGCGATCAGAACCGCCACCATCAGCCCGAACAGGAAGACCGGGCGTGCCAGCCTGAAAGCGGAGAGGCCCATCGCCTGGACCACGACCAGTTCGCTCTCTGCCATCATGCGGTTGACGACGTAGACAGTGGCGGCAAACCCGGCCACCGGCAGGACCAGGCGGATCACGTTGGGCAGGGCCAGCGCGGTGAATTCCAGGAATACCAGCGCCGATTGGCCGTCGCCGATAAGCTGGTCGAACAGCACGACGGCACGGTTCACCCAGTAGACCGATACCAGGACCAGCGCGAAGAAGCCGAACAGGACCGTCAGCTGCGACAGCATATATCGGTCGAATTTCGGCACGCGCCCCCCGAACCCTGATGATCGGCGGAAACCTAGACCAATCCGAAGGCGCGGAAAACTGCTAACTGGATCGGCTCTCTGGTCAACTGCGCAGCCATCCCCTAGGAAGGTGGAAACACCGCAGGGAGATCTCACAGATGACGACACCGCCCGAAATCAGCTTTGCCGAAGTATCACTCGACGCTATCGGCGATTTCACCGGAAGGGTCGCCGTCTTTGTGGGCGCGGATGGCAAGCTGGACCCGGGCGCGCGGCGGGTCAACAAGCTGACGCGCGGTGCCCTGGCGCGGTTCCTGGAAAGCAAGGCGTTTGACAAGATGAAGTCGGGCGATCTGAAGACGCTGGCCTGGCCGGTCGGGATGGCGGCCAATGCCGTCGACGTGGTCCGGCTGGAGCGTCGGCCGACGGCCGAGGATGCGCGCAAGGCCGGCGCCGCCATGGCCAAGCTGCGTGGCGATGACGATTGTCTTCTTCTGGCCGGCGCCAATGCCCATGCCGCCGAGATCGCCCTGGGCTTTGCGCTGCGGGCCTACGAGTTCACCGTGTACAAGACCGATGACAAGCGGGCGTCCGGGACTGTCACCATGATGGTGACAAAACCCGAGGCCGTGGCGGCGCGGGCCGGCCCCATGGCCGCGCTGGCCGAGGGGGTGTTCTTTACCCGCGACCTGATCAATGAGCCGTCCAACGTGCTGACCACCGACGATTTCGCGGCGCGGCTGGCCGCGATGCAGGATCTGGGGCTCGATATCGAGATCCTTGAGGAAGACGAACTTGCAAAGCTGGGCATGCGGCTGCTGCTTTCGGTCGGGCAGGGCTCGATCAGCCCGTCCAAGGTCGTGGTCATGCGCTGGAACGGCGGCGATCCCGATGCCGCGCCGCTGGCGCTTGTGGGCAAGGGCGTGGTCTTCGACACTGGCGGCATATCGCTCAAGCCGGCCGCCGGGATGGAAGACATGACCATGGACATGGGCGGCGCGGGCGTGGTGTCCGGCGTGATGCGCGCGCTGGCCCTTCGCAAGGCAAAGGCAAACGTCGTCGGCCTGGTCGGGCTGGTCGAGAACATGCCCTCGGGCGCGGCGATCCGCCCCGGCGACGTGATCCGCTCGATGAAGGGCGACACTGTCGAGATCATCAACACCGATGCCGAGGGCCGTCTCGTTCTGGCCGATGTATTGTGGTATGCGCAGGAACGGTTCAAGCCCGCCGCGATGGTGAACCTCGCCACGCTGACCGGGGCGATGGTGATCGCGCTGGGGCATGAAATGGCCGGCGTTTTCTCTAACGATGACGAGTTCAGCGACGCCTTTCTCAAGGCCGCGCGGACCGAAGGCGAAGGCGCCTGGCGCCTGCCCATGGCCCCGCCCTATGACAAGCTGCTGGACAGCCGCATTGCCGACATGAAGAATGTGGGCGGCCGGCCGGCGGGCTCGATCACGGCGGCGCAGTTCCTGCAACGTTTCGTGAAAGAAGGCTGCCCCTGGATTCACCTGGACATCGCCGGTGTGGCGCTGGTGAAATCCGACACCGCACTGGCCCCCAAGGGCGCGACCGGCTGGGGCGTGCTGGCGCTGGACCGGCTGGTGCGCGATCGGTTCGAGGGGTAATGGGCGCGGCGCTTTTCTATCATCTGACGCAGCGACCGCTGGAGGTTACTCTTCCGGCGTTGCTGGAAAAGGCGCTTGGCGCCGGCTGGCGGGTCGCCGTGCGCGGGACATCGCCCGAGCGGCTGCGCTGGCTCGACGACCGGCTTTGGCTGGGGGCCGAGGACAGATTCCTGCCGCACGGGCTTGCCGGGGGGGAGTTCGACGCCGATCAGCCGGTGTTGCTGACCACACTCGCCGAGACTCCGAACGGCGCGGCCTGCCTGATGGCGGTGGACGGGGCCGAAATATCCCCCCGGGAGGCCAGCGCGATGGAACGGGTCTGCATCCTGTTCGACGGAAATGACGATGCGTCTGTCACCCGCGCCCGCGGTCAGTGGAAGGCGCTGACCGGAGCGGGGATCCCGGCTCAGTACTGGTCGGAAGATTCCGGCCGGTGGGAGAAGAAGGCCGAGGCCTGAGCCGCCGCCTCAGACCACTGTCAGCACGGGACAATCGGCGTGATTGATGACCTTGGTCGACACGCTTCCCTGAAGCAGCCGCTTGAAACGGCCCAACCCGCGGCGGCCCAGCACGATCATGTCGGCGCCCCCGGAATCCGCCATGTCCAGGATCGCTTCGGCATAGTCGCCATCGGTCACGCGGGTTTCCACGTTTTCCGCGCCGATCTTGCGGGCGCGCCCGGCGGCATGATCGACAATCGCATCACCAAGGGCGGCGACGATGCGCGCGGTATGCGCGGCGTCCCCGGATGCCTTGAACATCGTGGTCATCGTGCCCGGTATGTCATCGGGCGCGGGTGAAAGCGCGGTCTGAGAGGTCTGCCTGACCATATGCTCGACCTCGGCCATGTGCTCCAGCCCCTCGGGCGGTTCGCGATGCATCAGAACGTGGCCCACGGTCAGCTTCGCACCCAGCTTGGCGGCAAGTTCGGCCGCCATGCCGACGGCGCGGGCGCCGGTTTCCGATCCGTCGGTTGCAACCAGGATATGTTCGGTCATGGTGTTCTCCTCTCTGTGTGTTTCATTTTCAGCGGCTCCGCAGCCTTGCAAGGCGGACGATAGTCAGCGGATCGCGGGGCTGTCCTTGCGCCGGATCAATACCGGTTCAGCGGCTCAGGACCATCCGGTCGCCCGATATTTCCACCTTGTCGAAACGTTGCAGATAGCTCATTCCCAACAACGAGCTGTCCATCCGCCCGCCATTCACCCAGGCGCGCACGTTGCGGTCGACCATGCCGCCGAACGAGATCCGGTCGATCCGCACCGGCGCGGTGCCGACGGTGCCGTTCGCAGTGCGTGCCTGGCCCGTATAGGCCAGCGTTTCGGGGTCGATACCGGCGCTGCGGGCATCCTTCTGCGACAGAACGACACCGGTCGCGCCCGTGTCGATGACGAAGCGGACCGGGCTGCCGTTCACCTGCGCCGTCAGATAGAAATGACCGTCCGGCGCGCGCGGCAGTTCGATCCGGCCCTGCTCTGCAAAGACCGCTTGGCGCGGTGCGACGGTCTGGCGGATGTCCGTCCACAACCCCATCGCCGCGATCACGCCAAGGAAGATGAAGGCCCAGACCGCAGCCTGCTGGACCAGCTTGCTTTTCCGTTCCCGGCTCTGCAGCAGGAAGAAACCGCCGATCGCCGCAGTCAGCAGCACCAGATAGATCAGTTGCGCGATTTGATCGGCGGACATGCCTTTCCCCCTGTGTTGTCCCGACAGACATAGGTCGCCGCGACAAAAATGTGAGGGGTCAGCCCGTCAGCAGCCCCAGACCGGACAAGCAGTCCAGCACGAACTGAACCGACAATGCTGCCAGCAGCATGCCCAGCAGCCGCGTGATCACGTTGATGCCGGTCTTTCCCAGCGCCCGCTCGATCAGCCCGGCGGCCAGGAACAGGATCAGAACCAGCCCGATCACCGCAGCCATCACCAGATGCACCCCCACCGTGGCGCCGACATGGCCCTCGACCTGGCCTGTCAGGAGGATCATCGTCGCCATCGCGCCGGGGCCGGCGATCAGCGGGGTGGCAAGCGGAAAAACCGAAGGGTCGGGGCGATCCTCCTCCTCGGCCTGATCCTCTCGGCGCTTGGTGCGGCGCTCGAACAGCATGTCCAGCGCAGTGAGGAACAACAGGATGCCACCGGCGATGCGGAATGCGGGCATGGAAATACCGACAAAGCCCAGCACCGCCTCTCCGAAAACGCCGAACAGTGTCAGCAGCCCCACCGCGATTGCCGCCGCGCGTAGCGCGATCACACGCCGTTCAGGTCCGGTCGCGCCTTGCGTGATCGCCACGAAAAGCGGTGTCAGGCCGATCGGGTCGATGATCACGAAAAGCGTGACGAAAGCGCTGATGTAAAAGGTCAGATCCATGCTTCAAGTGTCCGACTTCTCGACTTTTTCCAGCGTCGCGATCCACAGCTCTTCGGCACGGTCCAACGCCTCCATCACCTCGGCATATTTCCGTTGCCAGACTTGCGCTTCGTCAAGCCGCTCGGGTTCATACATCTCCGGGTCGGCCAGTTTCGCGGCCAGCTTGTCGCGCATCTGGTTCAGCTTTTCGACGCGCGCCTCGCTCTTGCGCAACTCGTCGCGCAGCGCCGCCACCGCACTTGCCGACGGGCGCCGTCGTTTTTCCGGCACCGGCGCCGACCGTTTCGGCTTGTCCGAAGCCAGTAGCAGGCGGCGATACGCCTCCAGATCCTCGTCGAACGGAACCACGCCGCCATCCCGGACCAGCCACAGACGGTCGGCCACCAGACTCAGCAGATGCATGTCATGGCTGATCAGGATTACCGCGCCGGAATAGGCGGTCAATGCCTCGACCAATGCCTCGCGGCTTTCGATGTCCAGATGGTTGGTGGGTTCGTCGAGAATCAGAAGATGGGGCGCGTCCAGCGTGGCCAGAAGCAACGACAGCCGTGCCTTTTGCCCCCCAGAAAGCCGCCCGACCTCGGTTTCGGCCTGCGCGGGGCCCAGCCCGAACCCGGCCAGCCGCGCACGCAACCGCGATTGATGCTCCGACGGGCGCATCCGTTGCAGATGTTTCAGCGGGGTTTCCTCGATACGCAGCTCATCGACCTGATGCTGGGCGAAGAAGCCGATGCGCAGTTTGGCGGCCACGGTCATCTTGCCGTCCATCCGCTCCAATCGGCCGGACAACAGCTTGGCAAGCGTCGATTTGCCCTGGCCATTCTTGCCCAGCAGCGCGATCCGGTCATCCTGGTCGATGCGCAGGTTCAAACGGCTCAGAACGGCGCGCCCGGCATAACCCACGCTCACGCCCTCGGTGGCGATGATCGGCGGCGACAGCGCCTCGGGCTCGGGAAAGGTGAACACCACCCGTGCTGCATCCTCGGGCAGGGTAATCGGCTGCATCTTTTCCAGCATCTTTACCCGGCTCTGCGCCTGTTTCGCCTTGGTCGCCTGGGCGCGGAACCGGTCGACGAATTTCTGCAGATGCGCGCGCTGCGCCTCCTGCTTTCTGGCCTGCGCGGCCTGAAGCGCCCGTTGCTCGGCGCGCTGGCGTGCAAACTGGTCATAAGGCCCCTGCCACAGCGTCAGCTTGCGGTTCTCCAGATGAAGGATCGCGCCCACCGCGCGGTTCAACAGCGCCCGATCGTGGCTGATCAGGATGACCGTGTGGGGATAGCGCGCGAGGTAACTTTCCAGCCACATCGCGCCTTCCAGGTCGAGGTAGTTGGTCGGTTCGTCCAGCAACAGCAGGTCGGGCTGCGCAAACAGAACCGCCGCCAATGCCACGCGCATCCGCCAGCCGCCCGAGAAGGCCGAACAGGGCATCCGTTGTTCTTCGTCGTCAAAGCCCAGCCCCTTGAGTATGGCCGCCGCGCGCGCCTCGGCCGACCAGGCGTCGATATCGGCCAGCCGGGTCTGCACCTCGGCGATACGGTGTCCGTCATCGGCGACCTCGGCCTCGGCCAGCAGCGCCGCGCGCTCGGTATCGGCGGCCAGAACCGTGTCCAGCAGCGAGACATCGGATGACGGCACCTCCTGCGCCACACCGCCGATGCGCGCACGCGCGGGCAACTCGATCGTGCCGCCCTCCAGCGCCAGCTCACCCCGGATCAGCCGAAACAGCGTGGTCTTGCCGGTGCCGTTGCGCCCGACCAGACCCACCTTGTGCCCGGTTGGAATGTTCGCCGATGCGCCCTCCAGCAGGGGGCGACCTTCGACCGAATAGGAAATATCGCGGATCCGAAGCATGGCGCGGGTGTGCCGCAAGGCGCAGCCCCCGTCAATCGCGGCTTTTCAAGCCATGATCCCCATGCTAGCAGAACCGCGATTTGTCGCGCCGCCCGGCGTGTCCCCCGAGACGAAAGAGCGAGAAGATAAACATGGCCATCCAACGCACCTTCAGCATCATCAAGCCCGACGCAACGAAGCGCAACCTGACCGGCGCAATCAACGCCAAGCTGGAAGCGGCCGGTCTGCGCATCATTGCGCAGAAACGGATTCAGCTGACCAAGCAGCAGGCCGGCGTGTTCTATGCCGTCCACAAGGAACGCCCTTTCTATGACGAGCTGTGCACGTTCATGGCATCCGAGCCGATCGTGGTGCAGGTGCTCGAAGGCGAGGATGCCATCGCCAAGAATCGCGAAGTCATGGGCGCCACGAACCCCGCCGAGGCCGCCGAGGGCACGATCCGCAAGGAATACGCGCTTTCGATCGGTGAGAACTCGGTCCACGGTTCGGATGGCGAAGACACCGCCCGCGAAGAAATCGCCCATTTCTTTTCCGGCCTCGAACTGGTCGGCTGAATGCCCGAACCTTCGGGCCAGGTCTGCGGTGGCCGCCCGCGGCTTCATCTTGCCCTGGAAACTCCCGCCGGAGGCATGCCCGAGGCGCCGCCAGGCGCCGAGACAGGAACAACGACCGCCCCGCCCGGGGCGGTCGCCTTTTGGAAGCGGTCCCCTCAGAACGAATCGCGCACCATGCGCGAACTGGCCGAGATGTCCTGCCCGATCCCTTCGACCGTGCTGCAGGCGGCCAGTCCCAGAAGGGTAACGATCAATAAAAGACGCGCCATCTATTCCTCCGCGTACCACCAGATGTCGGGCTGGAATCCGATCCAGTCGCCATACATCGGAACGGTTTCCGGATAGTGCAGCTCCTTGCGGTAGGCAAGCCGCGAAAAAGGCGAATACCAGACCGGAATCACATAGCGCCCGGTGGTCAGTACCCGGTCCAGCGCCCGGGTCGCGGCAATGAAACCGTCACGGCTTTCGGCGGTCAGGATCGCGTCGATCATCGCCTCTGCGGCGGGTGAATCCATGCCCATCCAGTTGCGGGTGCCCGGTTCGTTCACCCCGTCGCCGCCCCAATAGAGATACTGCTCGTTGCCGGGACTCAGCGACAGGCCACGCCGGTACCAGGCCATGTCGAAATCATAGACATTCGTGCGCTGTGTGTATTGCGCACTGTCCACCGTGGTTATCCTGGGCGTGATACCCAGCCGGCGCAGCCCCTGCACATAAATGTCGATGATCTGCTGGGTCTCGGTCGCGCCCTGGTTCAGCACGATTTCGAAGGTGAACGGATCGCCGGCAGCATTGCGCATCACCCCCTGGGGCCCGACGCGCCAGCCCGCCTGTTCCAGCAGATCCAACGCCCGGCGCAGGTTCCTGCGGTTGGCTGGCGTCCCGTCCGACACGGGCAGGGAATAGCCCTGCAGCGCGCCGGGCGGCAGAGCGTCCGCGAAGGGGGCCAGCAATTCCCGCACCCGGCCCTTGGCGGGGCCGTGCGACATGCCCAGCACCGAGTTCGAGAAATATGACGTGATACGCGGCTCGGTCCCGCCGTTCAGCGTGTCGTTGATGAATTCGAAGTTGAACGCCTCGATCATCGCC
>JADQCD010000311.1 GCA_016278285.1 Actibacterium sp. | reverse complement strand
TTCGGCAAAACCCTTCACGTCATGGCCGGTCATCATCCGGACGGCGGAATTGCGGCCGCGCCGGGTGAAGGATTGCCCGATCTGCGCCACCGCCGCGGTGGCGGCGGTGATCCCCGGGACCACGCCCCATTCGAGACCGGCGGCATCCAGCGCCGAAATCTCGTCGTCCAGCCGTCCGAAAATGCCCGGATCGCCCGATTTCAGGCGCACGACATAGGCCCCGGCCCGAGCGTGTTCGATCATCATCGCGTTGATCTCGTCCTGGCTCATCGCAGGGCCAAAGCCGGTCTTTCCGGCCTCGATCACAAGCGCCTCGCGCCGGGCAAGCTCCAGTATCTCGGCAGGCACCAACCTGTCGTGAATCACCACATCCGCCCGGTCCAGCGCCTTGCGCGCTTTCAGCGTCAGCAATTCGGGATCGCCCGGCCCGGCACCGACCAGATCGACCCGACCCGGGCGTCGGCCCACGGCCAGATGAGCGGTCAACAGATCGTTCAGCGCCTGCGGCAGCGCCTCTGCGCCCCCCGACTCGACGGCTTTCGGCCCGGCGTCGAAATAGTAGTCCGCCCAGAAATCACGGCGCGGGCGGCCCGGTGCCAGTTTATCGACCAACGGGCGGAACGACTTTCCGATACGGGCCAGCAGGCCCAGCCTGTGCGGCAGGCGCGCCTCCAGATCCGCCTTGATCGCGCGGGCCAGTACGGGCGCCGCGCCCTCGGTGCCGATCGCCACGGTCACCGGGTCACGATCGACGATGGCGGGGGTAATGAAATCGCTGTCGTGCAGGTTGTCCACGATATTGGTCAGCACACCGGCGCCTTTGCCGATCGCGGCCACGCGCGCATCCGATTGCGCATCCTCATGCGCCGCATAAAGAAGTGCAGCGCCCCGGGCATCGGCGGCCGTCAGGGCCCGCGGCACGAGGGTCAGTCTGCCCTCGGCGGCCCATCCGGCGATCCGCGGTGCGGGGGCGGATGAATAGACCTCGACCCGCGCCTCGGTCTTGAGGATCAGGCGCAGCTTGGCGACAGCCGCTTCTCCCCCGCCGGAAATCAGGATGCGCCGACCTTCGACACTGAGAAAAATGGGAAAATGCTTCATTGCGCGACTCCGGTTCGTCTGCGCAGGAAGTTAGGCGATTTTCCCTGTATTTGGCCACATGCGGAACAAAATAAGGAGGTTTCCGTCAGAATGTCGTGGATAGAGGAATTATATTTCCTTCACGCGTCATGGATGAACATCCATTTCCCGGAACTCTGGACGATTGCGGGACCGGCCCGGCCGCCAAACTAGATTCGGAAGATCGGTTGCAGCATCCGGGGCACGAAACCGCTGAATTTCAGCGGCGCGTCGGTGGCGGCCAGGCAGATGCAGGGCATTCCCTCACCCGCAACCGGGGTATGCTCGACCGCGTCGTCGGCCACCTCGACATCGCCGACGCCAAAGGTTCCGTCCGCGTCGGCAAAACTGCCCTGCAACACCAACGTCAGCTCCAGCCCGTTATGGCCGTGATCGGGCACCGCCTGTCCCGCCGGGATATAAAGCAGCCGCACACTGCCATTCGGCCCCTGGTGCAGGATTGCCTGCTTGGTGCCGCGGCCCAATGCACGCCATTTCGGCGCCTCGCCATGCAGCGCTTCGGCCACCGGGCCGGGATAGATGCCATTGCGCCGCGGCGCGGGTTCGTCGGGGGGCGTGTCGTCCAGTTGCGCCAGGATGCTGTCCTTCAGGTCATCCGAAACCGTCTCTGCCGGCAAGACCTCCATCACCGCGCCGCCCAGAACCTCATGCGCACCCAGCCGGGCGCGGCATTCGGCGCACATCGACACATGCGCTGCCACCACCATCGCGAACGGATAGGGCAACGCGCCCGACGCATAGGCCGCAATCTGCGGCTCGGTGAGATGATGATGAATTTCAGCCATGTCTATCGCAGTTCTTTCAGTTCGTGCCGCAGGCGTTCCAGCCCCAGGCGTATCCTCGATTTGATCGTCCCCAGAGGCAGGCCGGTCTGTTCGCGAATCTCGGTGTGGCTCAGTTCACCGAAATACGCCTTTTCAACGATCACGCGCTGATCCTCGGACAGGCTTGCCAGCGCGGATTTCAGCCGCGTTGCTTCCTGCTCCAGGGCCATGACCTGGCCTGCGTCGTCCTCTTCATCCTCGGGCGCCGCGAGTTCCTCGGGCACCGGGCGGTTTTCCTTCCGGACCACGTCGACCTGGCGGTTGCGCGCGATCTGGTAGATCCAGCTCGACACCTGCGCACGGGCCGGGTCAAACTGGGATGCCTTGCGCCAGGCGGTCAGCAGAACCTCCTGCACGATGTCTTCGGCCTGATCCGGCCGCATTCCGGTCCGCATCGCCATTGCCTTCAGGCGCGGCGCGTAGAAATCGAACAGCCGCGCAAAAGCTTCCTTGTCACGCGCATCGCGCACGGCAAGCATCCATCGGGTCTGCTCCGAATAGGTCGGTTCCGTTTCATCCGCCACGTTGTTGGCACCATCCTTCGCCGAGCGGTCCCACGGAATAATCATCGGACCGGAGGACCGTTCCATGATAGCTTCCAGATTGCCGCTCAGCTCCAGCATAACAGCACTACGGGTCGGCGCGAGATGCGGATCACATTTTTTGATCCGGACGGCCCGGGACGGCGTAATCACAACAGTCTTTCAAAGGAGCCTCAATGTCATTCGATGCCTTGCCGGCCCGCCCGCAACGTATTGCCGTGATCGGCGGCGGCATCTCCGGCCTTGCCGCGGCCTATCTGCTGGCGCCCGAACATTCGGTGACGCTCTACGAGAGCGCGCCTCGGCTGGGCGGGCACGCGCGCACGGTAATCGCCGGGCGGAACGGCGATCAACCGGTGGATACAGGGTTCATCGTGTTCAATTACGCCAATTATCCGCACCTAACGCGCATGTTCGCCGAGCTCGACGTGCCGGTGGAGCGCAGCGACATGAGCTTCGGCGCCAGCATCGACAACGGGGCTGTGGAATACGGCTTGAAGGACCTGCATTCGCTGATCGGACAAAAGCGAAACCTGTTGCGTCCGGCCTTCCTGCGAATGGTGCGCGACATGGCGCGGTTCAACGCGCGGGCCGAAGCGTCGGCGGATGACGAGACGCTGACCATCGACGATCTGACCCGCGAGCTGAATCTGGGCAACTGGTTCCGCCGGTATTACCTCATGCCGATCTGCGGCGCGATCTGGTCCTCCCCGACCGAGGATATCGGCCGATTTCCCGCCCGGTCGCTGGTGCAATTCTTCCGCAACCACGCGTTGCTGTCGGCCAGCGGCCAGCATCAGTGGTGGACCGTCTCGGGCGGCAGCATCGAATATGTCCGGCGGCTGGAACGGCACCTGGTCACCCGGGGCGTGACGCTGCTGAAGGGCATGCCGGTGAAATCGGTGGCGCGCAATGGTGTCGAAAGCACGGTCCACGCGGCCGGTCAGGACAAGCGCGTGTTCGACCATGTGATCTTTGCCTGTCATTCCGACGACGCGCTGCGCCTGTTGCAACGGCCCACCCCGCAGGAAAGCGCCGCGTTGGGCGCGCTGCGCTATCAGGACAACCGGATGATCCTTCACCGCGATACCGCCCAGATGCCGCGCCGCCGGGCCTGCTGGTCCAGTTGGGTCTACAAGGCGGACCACGCGCAGCCCGGCGCGGGCATCGGTGTAACCTACTGGATGAACCGGTTGCAGAACATAGATCCGAACGATCCGCTTTTCGTATCGCTCAATCCGGTCCAGACTGTCCCCGATGAAATGGTCTATGACGAGAAAACCTTTCGCCACCCGGTGTTCGACCATGCCGCGCTGCGCGCTCAGGCGGCGCTGAAGGCCATGCAGGGCGCAAACAACACCTGGTTCGCCGGCGCCTATACACGGCACGGGTTCCACGAGGACGGGTTTGCCAGCGCGGTGCGCATCGCCCGCGCCATGGATCGGCAGTTCGCATGACGATGGCGCCCGACCATATCGCCGGGCACACGGTTCATGCGCGGCGGGGCGCGGTGGCCAATGCCTTCCGATATTCGGTGGACTATGTGCTGATCGACCCCGACGCGCGGAACGGGCCGCGCCTGTTCTCGCGCAACCGCTTCAACCTTATCTCGGTCCAGGACCGGCACCATGGCGGCCCGCGCGGCAAGGGCCGGGGCGCGGCCTGGGCGCGCGAGGTGCTGGCGGATCACGGGCTGGAACCGGGGCGCACCCGCCTTTTGTTGCTGACGCAACCCGCTTTCCTGGGCCGCATCTTCAACCCCGTCAGTTTCTGGCTGGCGATGGCCGGTGACGATCTTCTTGCGGTGATCGCCGAGGTCGACAATACCTTCGGCGACCGCCACTGTTACCTGTCCCACAAGCCTGGTTTCACCCCGATCGCGCCGGCCGACAGGCTGACATCGCGCAAGGTGTTCCATGTCTCACCGTTTCAGAAGGTCGCGGGCGAGTATGCGTTCAACTTCCTGATCGCGCGTGACCGTATCTCGATCCGCATCCTGCACCGGAACGGCGACGAGGGCGTGGTCGCCACGCTGACCGGGCCGCGTGCGCCGCTGACCGATCGGACCATCCTGACCTCTACGCTTCTGCGCCGGCCATTCGGGGCGCTGCGAACCGTTGCGCTGATCTACTGGCAGGCCCTGAAACTGAAACTGAAGGGCGCGCACTACACCGCGCGCCCAACCCCGCCCGCCGAGGAGGTTACCTGAATGCTATCGATCACCAGACGCGTGAAGCACGATTTCCTGGAGACATGCGAAGGCATCCGCCATGGCAGCCTGCGGCTGCGCACCCCCGAGGGCGAAGTCCATGATTTCGGCGCGGGCGGCCCGGCCGCCGAAATGGTGATTCATGACTGGGCGGTGGTCACGGCGCTGGCCGCGCGCGGCGATATCGGGCTGGGCGAGACCTATGTCGCGGGGCTGTGGGATACGCCCTCGATCGAGATGCTGATCCGGGTCGCTCTGCTGAACATGATGCATTTCGAGACTTACGCCTATCCCGGCTTCTGGAGCGGACTGAAATTCCGCGCCGTGGACCGCATCCTGCGCGCCAATTCCCCGCGCGGGGCGGCACGCAACATCCGCGCGCATTACGACGTGGGCAACGAGTTCTACCAGCTCTGGCTCGACCCCTCGATGACCTATTCCTCGGCGCTTTTCCAGAACGGCGACGACGATCTGGAGCGCGCGCAGGCCCGCAAATACGACCGCATTCTCGATCATCTGACCGGCGGCGAGCGGGTGCTGGAGATCGGCTGCGGCTGGGGTGGCTTCGCCGAACGCGCGGCCGACCAGGGGCGGCATGTGACCGGGCTGACCATCTCGCCCAGCCAGAAGGGCTATGCCGACGCGCGGCTGGACGGGCGCGCCGAGATCCTGTTGCAGGATTACCGCGCCACGCAAGGCATCTTCGACAACATCGTTTCGATCGAGATGATCGAAGCCGTGGGAGAAAGCTACTGGCCCGCCTATTTCGCGACGCTGAAAATGCGTCTGGCCGAGGGTGGCCGCGCGATGGTTCAGGCGATCACCGTGTCCGACAGCTATTTCCCGTCTTACCGCAAAGGCTCGGACTATATCCGGCACTATACCTTTCCCGGCGGAATGCTTCTGAGCAACGGGGTGATCGCCGCGCAGGCGCAGAAGGCGGGGCTGGCGGTGCGCGAGAGCTTTGCCTTCGGCGAGGATTACGCCCGCACCCTGCGCCAATGGGGCGCTGCGCTGGACGCCGAGACCAAGCGCATCAAGCAACTGGGGCATGGCGAGACATTCCTGCGTAACTGGCGCTACTATCTCGGGATCTGTGCGGCCTCTTTCGCCACCGGCCAGACCGATGTCGTGCAGGTGGAGCTTTCCCATGCCTGATCCGCGCAATTAAGGGATGCGTCCCACGGTGAGGACCCACATTTCCGTCAGCCTGTTCGCTGCGATGCTCGCCGCGGCGGGGATACCGCTTTATATCCATCTTCCGCGCTTTGCCGCGTCCGAGCTGGGCCTTAGCCTGTCCACCGTGGGCGCGGTGCTGATCGGAATCAGGATCATGGATTTCGTGCAGGATCCGTTGCTGGGCCGACTGGTCGACCGCTTTGCGCGGCAACGGCGGCTTCTGGCGGGTATGGGCGTGACGGGAATGGCAGCCGGTTTCGTGATGCTGTTCAGTATCCCTCCGGCCTTCGACGCGAACCTGTGGCTTGCAATGGCGCTGGTGCTGCTGTTCACCGCGTACAGCCTTGCGTCGATCCTGTTCTACGCCCAGGGTGTTGCGATCGCCGGGGCCGGGCCGGCGGCGGCGCATTACCGGCTGGCGGGGTTTCGCGAAACCGGCATGCTGGCGGGCGTCGTGCTGGCCGCGGCGGCGCCGACGGTCCTGGCGTGGCTGGGCGGCGCGGCGACGGCCTATCGCGATTTCGGCCTGCTTCTGGCGGCGCTGACGCTGGTCGTGGGACTCTTGACCGCGCAGCTTTGGTCGGCCGGGGCGCAAGGGGAAGCGGCAACGCCCGCGGCGACGCCCGCATTGCCCCTGTCGGTACTTGCCACGCCCGAGATCGTCCGGCTGCTGGTGTTGGCGCTGATTAACGCGCTGCCGGTGGCGATCACCTCGACCCTGTTCCTGTTCTTCGTCGAGGATCGGCTGAAGCTGCCCGCCCTGTCGGGCCTGTTCCTTCTGGCGTTCTTCCTTATGGCGGGCGTCACCGTGCCGATCTGGTCGCGCCTGGTGACGCGGCACGGGCCAAAGCGGGTGCTGGTTCCGGCGATGCTCCTGGCCATCGTCAGCTTCATCGGCGCCGCGATCCTGCCCGCCGGGGCCGCCGTCGCCTTTGGCGCGATCAGCCTGGCCTCTGGGGCCGCGCTTGGCGCGGACATGGCCATCCTGCCCGCGCTGTTCGCCGTTACGCTTGCCAACCGTGGCCTGCCCGCCGGGGCCGGGTTCGGGCTGTGGTCCTTTGCCTCGAAACTGGCCCTGGCCGTGGCCGCTGCGGCTGTCCTGCCCGCGCTTCAGGCGGCCGGCTTCACGCCCGGCGGGCCCAACACTGCCAAGGCTCTGGGGGCCCTGACCTTCGCATACGCGGTACTGCCGTGCCTTCTGAAATTCGCCGCCATCGTGATGGTCTTGAAACTCCCCGCCTAGGTGACATCGACATGACGCTTTTCCTGACCACCCTGACCATCGTCTTCGCCCTGGTGCTGCTGGCGCTTTACTTCCGCGCCAGCCGCCTGAGCTTTGCCGCCCAGCGTCCGGAAGACTATGCACAGACCGAACCAGCCTTCGACATGCGCCGCCACCTGACCGGGGCGCTGACCTCCGAGGGCGTGATCTACGGCCCGGATGGGCGCGTCGCCGGCCGCTTCGTGGCGAGGATGGAGGGGAAATGGACGGGCGACACCGGCACCCTGACAGAGGATTTCCGCTATGCCTCTGGCTCTACACAGATGCGCAAGTGGCACCTGACCATGGGCATCGACGGCAGCTTCACCGCCACCGCGGACGACGTGATCGGCGCGGCGCAGGGCGAGATTTCCGGAGCCACCCTGCGCATGACCTATCGTTTGAGACTGGAACCGGACGCGGGCGGACATGTGCTGGATGTGATCGACTGGTTGTATCTGATGGAGGACGGGGCGATCATGAACCGCTCGGAAATGCGGAAATTCGGCGTCAGGGTGGCCGAGCTTGTGGCGACCATGCGCCCGGAGGTGGCAGACTGATGTTCGCGGGCAAACGCTACTGGATCGTCGGCGCGAGCGAGGGGCTGGGCCGCGCGCTGGCCCGGTCGCTGGATGCCAGGGGCGCGCGACTGATCCTGTCGGCCCGCAACGAGGCGCGGCTGACCGCCCTGGCCGCTGAGCTTGACGACGCGATGGTGCTGCCGATGGACGTCACCGACGCGGGGTCGGTCGCGCAGGCCGCCGCTGCGGTCGGCGATTTTGACGGCATCGTATATGCCGCCGGGTTCTATGAACCGATGCGGGCCGACGAATGGGGGGCAAAGGCCGCAACCGCGATGTGCGAGGTCAATTTCATGGGCGCGATGCGCGTGCTCGGCCATGTCGCCCCCGCTTTCGCCGCGCGCGGGACCGGGCATATCGTGCTCATCGGCTCGCTTTCGGGGTTCCGGGGGTTGCCGGGCGCGATCGGCTACAGCGCGTCCAAGGCGGCGCTGATGAGCTTGGGCGAATCCCTTTATGCCGACCTGCGTCACAGGGGCGTCACCGTGCAGATCGTGAGTCCGGGTTTTATCCGCACGCGCCTGTCGGAAAAGAACGACTTCACGATGCCGCAGATCATGGCGCCAGACGACGCCGCGGCGCGTATCGTGACCGCGCTGGAAAGCGGTCGATTCCACACAGCTTTTCCCCGCCCTTTTTCATGGCTCTTCACCTTGGGTCGCTTGCTTCCGGGCACGATTTTCTACCGGATTCTAGGGAGTTGACGCGGCTTTTTCGCCCGCCCTGTAAAAAAACCTTACCAATTTTGCGATGATCCCCTAGGATACCGCCGTGTTCCGGATTTGCCGATGTTTCCGGCACCGGGATCACGCATAAAACGGGAGGATAGAATGACCGATCAACCGACAACGCGGCGCAACGCCCTTCGCACGCTTGCTGGCGCCGGCGCGGCCACACTTGCCGCACCGCACATCGCCGGTGCACAGGCCAACGGCACGACCTGGAAGATCCAGACGTCATGGCCCGGCGGCGCCGGCCTGAAAATCTTCGAGGAGTGGTGCGGAACCATCGCCGAAAAGACCGGCGGCGAGCTGGCCTTCCAGCCGTTCGGCGCAAATGACGTGGTGGGCGATTTCCAGTTGTTCGACGCCGTCAAGAACGGCGTGCTGGACGCGGTGAACCCCTTCACGATCTACGCCCAGGGCATCATCCCGGCGGCCACGTTCCTGACCAGCTATCCGCTGGGCCTGCGCAACCCGCATGAATTCGACGTGTTCTATTACGGCCTCGGGGGGCTGGATATCGCACGAGAGCTTTACGCCAAGCAGGGCATGCATTTCGTCGGCCCCGTGCATCACGGCCCGAACATCATCCACTCCAAGGTCCCGATCCGTTCGATCGACGACTTCCGCGGCCGCAAGATGCGTCTTCCCGGCGGCATGGTGGGCGATCTGTTTTCCCAAATCGGCGCCGAGACCACGGTTCTTCCGGGGTCCGAGATCTTTCCCGCGCTTGAAAAGGGCACGATCGACGTGGCCGACTATGTCGGGCCCGCGGTG
>JADQCD010000173.1 GCA_016278285.1 Actibacterium sp. | reverse complement strand
CGGTGAACCTCTATTCGGACAGCGACGGCACGCTGGAGGCGATTGTCGATTTTCACCTGGTGACCAAGTGGAAAACCGCGGGCGACAGCCTTCTGGCCGCAACCCGCCTGGCCCGACCCGACAGCGAAGTCATCCTGATCGTCGGCGCCGGCAGCGTGGGCCACTCGCTCTACGAGGCGTATTCCAGCGCCTTTCCCAAAGCGCGCTTTCTGATCTGGAACCGCAGCGCGGCCGGGGCCGAACGCATGGCATCCGAGTTTTCCAATGTTTCGGTCGCACCCGACCTGGAGACGGCGGTGGGCCAGGCCGATATCCTGACTTCCGCCACAATGACCCAAACGCCGCTTATCAAGGGCGCGTGGCTGCGCCCCGGCCAGCATGTCGACCTGATCGGCGCCTATCGCAGCGACATGCGCGAGGCCGACGACGTCGCGCTGAAGCGCGCCCGTATCTTCGTGGACAGCCGGGCCACGACCTTGGGCCATATCGGCGAGATCCAGATCCCGCTGGATCAGGGCGTTATTTCAGAGCACGACATCGTGGCGGATTACTATGATCTGAAATCGGGCGATTTCGCGCGCCGATCCGCCGAGGAAATCACGCTTTTCAAGAACGGGGGCGGGGCGCATCTGGACCTGATGACCAGCCGCCATATCCTGGAGGCATGGCGCGGACGATGATCTGGGTGTTGCCGCTTCTTGGCGCCGCGGCGGTGACGGTGGCGGGTCCGCTGGCCGAACGGCTGCGTCCTGCCGTCCCGCGTTCCGGGAAGGATGGCGGCGAATACCGGTTCGTCCGCCTGTCGCGTGGCGTCACCTGTTATCGCTGGGACGGCCCCGTGAACGGGCCCGTGGCGGTATGCGTGCACGGTTTGACCACGGCCAGCCATGTCTGGGATGCCGTGGTTCGCGTGCTGGTTCTGATGGGGTTTCGCACACTGCGCTACGATCTTTATGGTCGCGGTCGATCTGACCGGCCAGACGGCGTGCAGGACCGGGCGTTCTTTCTGACCCAGTTGCGTGAACTGCTGGATGCGCAAGGGGTCGATGGGCGATTCACCCTGATCGGCTATTCCATGGGCGGGGCCATCGCCAGCGCCTTCGCCGCTGCGCATCCCGAAAGGTTGGAACGCCTGGTCTTGCTGGCCCCGTCAGGGCTGGGACATCTGACCAGCCGGGCCGGGCGTTTTGCCGAGCGTGTGCCGGTTCTGGGTGACTCGTTGATGCTGCTGCTGGGCGGGGTTCTGCTGCGCCGTGAAATCCGCCGAAGCGCGACCGAACCCTGTGCCGTCGAGGGGCTTCCCGCCGCGCAGATGGCCGAGACGCGGACCCGCGGATTTCTTCCCGCTGTGCTGTCCAGCAGGCGGCACATGCTGCGCGAGGATATGGAACCTTGCCACCGCCGGATCGCGGCGCAGCGGATTCCCGTGCTGGCGATCTGGGGCGAGTCCGATCCGGTGATACCGCTTTCGGCCATGGGACGTCTTGCGCAGGTCAACCCCGCCGCGCGCCATGAAATGGTCGAGGGCGCGGGCCATGGCCTGCCATACACGCACCCGAAACATATTCATGCCGCCCTGCAATCCTTCCTGCGGGAGGTCTGAACCCGGTGCGGATGATTCACACGTCGGCGCCCGACAACAGATCCAGTGCGGCCGCATGAATGCCGCGATTGGCCGCCGCAATCACCCGACCGCCATCGACCGCCGGCCCGCCTTTCCAGTCGGTGACCAAACCGCCGGCCGCCTCGATCACCGCGATCGGCGCCTGGATGTCGTAGGGCTGCAAGCCAGCCTCGACCACCAGATCAATCTGCCCCAGGGCCAACAGGGCATAGGCATAGCAATCCATGCCATAGCGTGTCATCCGCACCCTGGCGGAAAGGGCATCGAAAGCGTCTTGCTCGGCTCTGGTGCCGACCTCGGGATAGGTGCTGAACAGGATCGCCTGATTCAAGGAACGTTCGGGGCGCGTGCGCAAGGCGCGGCTTCCATGCGGCCCGTCAAGCTGGGCCTGTCCGAAACCACCATAAAAGCGCTCTCCGGTCCAGGGCTGATCGATGATTCCGAAACGCGGTCCGGTGCTGTCGGCGACGGCGATCAGCACGCCCCAAGTGGGCGTGCCGGACAGATAGGCCCGGGTGCCGTCGATCGGGTCGAGCACCCAGACAAGGCCGCTCGTGCCGGTGGTTTGGCCCATCTCCTCGCCGAGGATCGCGTCGTCCGGCCGCCGCCCGGTCAGGATCCTGCGCATGACTGCCTCGGTCGCGCGATCGGCCGCGGTGACCGGGTCGAAACCCGACGCTGCCTTGTTGTCGATCTCCAGCCCCTCGTGACGAAAATGCGCAAGCGTTTCCACCCGCGCGGCGTCGGCCAGCGCATGGGCCGTTTCGATCAGCGATGTTCGGTCGATTTCATGCATGTACAAACCCATCAAGCCGACGCCGGGGACAAGCCCCGTGCGGCCTGATCGGGCTACGCGCGGTGCGGGCAGGCGTCAACCCGGCGATTGCGGCCTGTCGCTCAGCACACGCGCCAGTTCGAACAGACGCCGGCGCTGATTTTCCGGGATCGCGTAATAAGAGCGCACCAGTTCCAACGCTTCGCGCTCCGCCATCGGATCGGCCGGAATGCCATTGGCGGGCGTCGTCTCGGGATCCTTGTGATCGAGTCCCTCGAAGAAGAAGCTTACCGGCACATCCAGCGTTTCGGCAATGTCCCACAGTCGGGATGCGCTGACGCGGTTCATCCCGGTTTCGTATTTCTGAATCTGCTGGAACTTGATCCCGACGCGCTCGGCAAGTCCCTGCTGGGTGATGCCGACCATCCAGCGGCGGTGGCGAATGCGCTTGCCGACATGCACGTCCACAGGGTGTGCCATGAATCTACTCCCACTATCCTGAGGGGAGTAGTGCAATATTCGTGCCAGAAGCGCCCAATTTCCGGAAATTCCTGGAGGGTAGTTATGGAAAGTGCTGATGTAGAAAGAAAAAATGTCAAGAACCAGCAAAATTTCCCTGTGACGGTCTTGTTTTCCCGACCCTGAAAGCGCGACTGGACCCTTTGAGGGAGCAAGAATCTTCAGCAAGAATTGCAAATTGCAAATATTTCCGCGTCGTCAGATGCGCAATTTGCATCGCGCCTTGTGATTTGGGCATCGCTGCCCCAAGAATGCGAATAGGTCGGGAGAGCGGAAAAACCATGAGAGCCTATCGGATCGAGACCCTGGACGCGAGGCCGGAAATCGTAGAGTGCGACCGTCCTGTGCCGGGTCCCGGCATGGTTCTGTTGCGGATTGCGGCATGCGGGCTCAATTTCGCGGATCTGTTGATGCTCGATGGCAAATATCAGGAAAAGCCGCCGTTGCCCCTGACGCCGGGAATTGAAATGGCCGGCACGGTCGAGGCCTTGGGTGACGGGGCCGACCCGGCGTTGCTGGGCCGTCGTGTCGCGGTGTTCGCGCAATCCGGAGGGCTGGCGGAATATGGCTGTTTTCCGGCCGAGCGTTGCCTTTCGATCCCCGAGACGATGAGTTTCGTGCAGGCGGCGGCCTTTCAGGTGGCCTATGGCACCAGCCATGTGGCGCTGGCGCACAAGGCCCGCCTGGTGCGGGACGAAACGCTTCTGGTTCTGGGCGCAGCGGGTGGCGTGGGCCTGACGGCGGTGGAAATCGGCAAGCTGATGGGCGCGCGCGTCATCGCCTGCGCGCGTGGGGGTGAAAAGCTGGCCGCAGCCAGGGCCGCGGGCGCCGATCACCTGATCGACAGCGCGACCGAGGACATCCGTCACGCGGTGCTGGCGCTTGGCGGGGCGGACGTGGTCTATGACCCGGTGGGCGGCGCACAGTTCAAGGCCGCTTTCCGCGCCTGCAACCCCGAGGCACGCATCCTGGTCATCGGATTTGCCAGCGGCGAGGTGCCGCAGATTCCGGCCAACCATCTGCTGGTCAAGAACATCTCGGTCATCGGCGAATATTGGGGGGGCTACATGACGTTCCGTCCGAAGGTGCTGACTGACAGCCTTGCGCAACTCTTTGACTGGTTCGAAGAGGGCCGCCTGCACCCGCATATCAGCCATGAAATACCCCTGGCGCGCGCCGCACAGGCGCTCGATCTGCTACGCGCGCGCAAGTCCACCGGCAAGGTGGTGGTCACCATGTGACGGCGGCACCAGCGGCGCCGCGCGTCCCGCCTGGCTTCGATAGGCCTGGCGGATCAGTGCGGCCAGATCCTCGGTCACCCGGCCGCCTGTAACGTCCGAGACATAGAGGTTGATCTGGGTCGAGGGCAGGTCGGGCAACACGCCGCCATGCTGGATCCGCTCTACATGCGGCGGCTCGCTGCCCTCAAGCACCGTGTGAACCGCCAGGTCGGCACTGACCGATGCCTCGATCGTGCGGGTGGAGTCGCTTTCGACGGCCATTTCCCAGGGTATGCCGGCGTTGTCCAGTGCAGCCTGGACCGGCCCGCGGAAGATGCAGGCCCGCTCATAGGCCAGCCGCAGGGGGCGCGATTTCCATGCCTGCCCGCCCGGCGCGCCAATCCAGATCAGTGGCAGTTCGATCAGCGTTTCGGCCCCTGCGTCGTGACGGTCTTCGGTGGTCAGGATGATGTCGACCTCGCCGCGGGCGAACTGCTGCTTCAGGCGCGTCGTGTAAGATGACAGAAGTTGCACCTTCACCCGCGGGTATTCGATGGCAAAGCGTTGCAGCACCTGCGGGATCGCTGGATAGACGATGTCGCTGGGCACGCCCAGAACGATCTCGCCTTCGAATTCCTGCGCAGTCAGCCGCGCGAAAACCTCGTCATTCAGGTTCAGAATCCGGCGCGCATACCCCAACAGCTGCTCCCCCGCGCCGGTCAGCGAGATCCGCCGCGACCGCCGGTCAAGCAATTTCAGATCCAGCGACTCCTCGAGCCTTTTGATCTGCATCGACACAGCGGATTGCGTGAGGTTCAGAAAGCCAGCGGCGCGCGTCACCCCGCCTGCCTCGACCACGGCAACGAATGAGCGCAGCGCAGTCATGTCCAGATTTCGCGGCATATCACAAATCCTGATGGTGGTTATGACAATCATTCGTTTGATATATGGAACACGATTTGCCATTTGCATCAAGCAACATGATCCGAACCCGGTGAACATTCACCAGATATGAAGAGTAAGACGCCATGACCCATATTACCGCGAATGCCGGTTGCCGCCCTGCGATGCGCCCGCGCCGGAGCTTTTTCTCCATTCTTTCAGATGTATTCGCCCTGCATGCGCAGCGCGGCCGCCTGGCCGATCTGGATGATGCGATGCTGCGCGATATCGGCTTGACACGCGGGCAGGCCCTCGGCGAAGCAAGCCGCCCGATCTGGGACGTTCCCGCGAACTGGAAGCGTTGACGCCGGGCCCCGGTCGGACCGCCGCCGTTTCGCGACCTCAATGCCTTGAAAAACCGGACACGCCCGCCAATATTCATATGGCGTGCGGGCCGGTTTCATGGCATCGCTGGGAATGCAGTATCTGGAGGCATCTAAATGGCTGAATTCAACACGATTCGCGCAGGTCAGGCGGGTGTCCGCAGCGCGCAAATCGACGAGGGTCTTCGCGCCCACATGAACAAGGTCTACGGCACCATGTCCGTGGGTCTTCTGGTCACGGCCCTGGTGGCCTGGGCCGTCGGTTCCAGCCCGGCAATAATGAGCATCTTCCGTAACGTCGAAACCGGGCAGATGACGATTCTGGGCTGGGTGGCGATGTTCTTGCCGCTGGTCATGGTTTTCGGCTTCGGCGCGGTGATCAACCGTCTGTCGGCGGCTGGCGCGCAGCTTTTCTTCTATGCCTTCGCCGCGGCGATGGGCCTGTCGATCAGCTGGATCTTCATGGCCTTCACCGGGATTTCGATCGCCCAGACCTTCCTGGTCACCTCGATTTCTTTCGCGGGGCTGTCTTTGTGGGGATACACCACGAAAAAGGACATTTCCGGCTGGGGGTCTTTCCTGATCATGGGCGTGATCGGCCTGTTGGTCGCGTCGATCGTGAACATTTTTCTTGCTTCGCCGGCGATCCACTTTGCGATCTCAGTGCTGGGCGTTCTGATCTTCGCCGGTCTGACCGCCTATGACACGCAGCGGATCAAGAACGACTATATCCAGCATGCGCAGGCGATGGACAGCGAATGGCTGGGCAAGTCGGCGATCATGGGGGCATTGAACCTGTATCTCGACTTCATCAACCTGTTCATGTTTCTGCTGCAGTTCATGGGGTCGCGCGAGTAATCCGCCAAGGGGCCGCCCTTGCGAGGCCGATCCTGAAGCAATGCATTCCGTGTTGCAAAAAAAACGACATCAAGACACCCCCCGACCGACTGACAGGGGGGTGTTTTTTTTGGCTCGGTGCCCGCGCCACCGAAAACCGCTGCGCCGAACGTGCAATTGCCTGAAACGTGAATTTGACTTACTGTTTTGAGATTGGCGCATTTGATGGCGCCGCGCCTAGGAGGGCATGAAATGAGTATCGAAAGTCTTTTGGTAATTCTTATTGTCGGCGCCATTGCCGGCTGGCTGGCCGGTCTTATCGTGAAGGGCTATGGTTTCGGCCTGCTGGGCAATATTGTCGTGGGCATCATCGGCGCCTTCGTCGCCGGCTTGATCCTGCCGGCCATAGGGTTGAGCGTCGGGGGCGGCATTCTGGCCGCGATCATCCACGCCACGATCGGTGCGGTTATCCTCTTGTTCCTGATCCGGCTGATCAAGCGCGCCTGACCGGCGATCCCGTCGGGACGGGTCATTCCCGCAAAGAAAAGCGCCGTGCGAAAGGATCTTCGCACGGCGCAAGCCGTCAGGTCTGTTCTTGCGTTTAAAGCGGCTTGATGTCGTCGGCGGATTGCCGACCGTCGCGGCCTTCGGTCATCTCGAAGCTGACCTTCTGGTTGTCCGCCAAGCCAGTCAGGCCGGCACGCTCAACCGCCGAGATGTGCACGAACACATCCTTGCCGCCATTGTCGGGAGCGATGAAACCATAGCCTTTGGTGGTGTTGAACCATTTCACGGTGCCGGTGGGCATGACCGTTTCTCCTTTCACTTTTCAGCCCGTCTGCGTGAGTGCGTCGGGCGGGTTGCAGCCAGGGTCTTCCAAGTCTTCCGGCTGCCCCTGAAGGAGGAGCGGTCGTCATAGAAAGTCTGTCGCCGTGAAAAACATGAGGACCGAATCGCGCGAAAATCAAGAGCGAAGTCTCGTAAATCCATGCTTCACTCTGTAAATTGCCCGAAAAGGGGGCGGATATGCATCTATACGGGCTGAAGAATTGCGACACCTGCCGGGCGGCATTGAAGGCGCTTCGCGCGGCCGGGCAGGAGGTTGATTTCACCGATCTGCGCGCGGACACGGTTTCGTCGGAGAATCTGGTCAGGTTCCAGGCCGCTTTTGGCGCGGCGCTGATCAACCGTCGCTCCTCCACCTGGCGCGGCCTGTCCGATAGCCAGCGCGCGGCCGATCCGCTGGACCTTTTGGCGGCACACCCGGCGCTGATGAAGCGCCCGGTGATCGAGGCGGGTGGCCAGCTCTATCTGGGGTGGGGAGCGGACGTGCGTGCCGCGCTACTTGGGAACGGGGCGCAGAGCGCCTAGACCGGGTCCGGACAACGAGGAGAACGAAATGCGCAATGCCGCCCTGACCCTTGGAGTGATTGCCGGCGTGATCGGCCTGATCGTCGGCTTTTTCACCTATGGTTACACCGTCTTCATCGACACGTTTGGCGCGGTCGGCGATTTGGCGCGGCAGGTCGAGAACGTGACGCTGGTGCGGGGCGCGGCGCTGCTGGCGCCGATCCTCGCAATCGCCGGCGGGGCAATGGCGCGGTCGAACAATCTGCTGGGCGGGATATTCATGCTGGCCTCGGCGACGGGCATGTACTGGGCCTTCGGCTTCGGCGTTTTCACCATGTTCCCGATCGCGATGTCCGGTCTTGGCGGCTTGCTGGCCCTGGGCGCGCGGCGGCCGGACAACGCCTGAGACATCGGCAGCACGACGTTGCCCGGCCAGGGTCAGAGCAGGTCGGGCGCCTTCGCTGCTTCGGCCAGCTGTGCCGCGATCCGGTCCAGTTCGACGACCTCGGTCTTTTTCTCGCCAAGCCGCCGGACGGTCACGGTGCGCTCGGCGACCTCGCGCGCGCCTATGGCCAGGATCACCGGCACCTTGCCGACCGAGTGTTCGCGGACCTTGTAATTGATCTTCTCGTTCCGTGTATCCGCCTCGGCCAGAACGCCGGCATCCTTCAATGCGTTCACCACCTCATGCACGAAATCGTCGGCATCCGACACGATCGAGGCGACCACCACCTGCCGCGGGGCCAGCCAGAAGGGCATCTTACCGGCGTGCTGTTCGATCAGGATGCCGATGAACCGCTCGAAGCTGCCCAACGTGGCACGGTGCAGCATCACCGGACGGTGCTTGGCCCCGTCGGCGCCGATATAGGAGGCGTCCAGCCGCTCGGGCATGACAAAATCCACCTGAAGCGTGCCGCATTGCCAGTCGCGGCCGATGGCATCGGTCAGCACGAATTCCAGCTTGGGACCATAGAAGGCGCCTTCGCCCGGGTTCAGCTCATAGTCATAGCCTGCGGCCTCGGTCGCGGTCTTCAGCGCGTCCTCTGCCTTGTCCCACACCTCGTCGCTGCCGGCGCGGGTCTCGGGCCGGTCCGAGAATTTCACGCGGAACGTCTCGAACCCGAGATCCCGGTAGACCCGGCTGAGAAACGCAATGAACCGCTCGGTCTCGGGCTCGATCTGGTCCTCGGCGCAAAAGATATGCGCATCGTCCTGGGTGAAACCGCGCACCCGCATGATCCCGTGCAGCGCGCCGGAAGGCTCATAGCGGTTGCACGATCCGAACTCGGCCATCCGCAGGGGCAGGTCGCGATAGGATTTTAGCCCCTGATTATAGATCTGCACATGGCAGGGGCAGTTCATCGGCTTCAGCGCGTTCACCGTCTTTTCACGGGCGTGCTCTTCGTCCACCTCGACGATGAACATGTGTTCCTGGTATTTCTCCCAGTGGCCCGAGGCCTCCCACAGCCGGCGGTCAACGACCTGCGGCGTGTTCACCTCGACATAACCGCCTTCGTATTGCCGCCGCCTCATGTAGTCCTGAAGCGTGGTGTAGATGCGCCAGCCATTGGGATGCCAGAAGATCTGGCCTGGCGCCTCTTCCTGCATGTGGAACAGTTCCATTTCGCGGCCAAGCCTGCGGTGG
>JADQCD010000295.1 GCA_016278285.1 Actibacterium sp. | reverse complement strand
GGCACGGCAAGCCCCACCGGGAGCAATGCCGAATAGGGATCTCGTGCGGGGCAGGACTGCCGCGCAGGGCCGCCTTGGCCCGGAGGTCCGGGTTGGCAGCTTGAGCCTGTCGGTGACGGCAGGCCCAGAGGAATGGTCATCCAGGGGGCATTCGTGTCCCCGGACAGAATCCGGCTTACAGGCCATCCGCGCATATCCGTTCCGATCGCCCTGCGCTGGCCCGGCTGCCGATTGCCGACCATGATACGCGCGCGTTTCTCCCGCCTGCTTGCCGATGAGTCACATCGGCTGACCTTTCGGTCCCGGTACGCGGCAATGGCGGAATCGTGATCGACGCTTGACGCAGGTCAATTCTTCATCGCCGCGAACGCGATTGAATAGGGACTTCGCAATCCGGAAGGAGGATTTTCCATGTTTGTCATAAGGGCCATCGCGGTTTCGACCGCGTTCATGATTGCCGGCACGGCCGGCGTGCAGGCGCAGAGCGGTCCGGGTTATGGCCCGGGATACGGCATGATGCCCGGATGGCGCGGCGCCCCGAACACGGCCCCCGGCTGGAACGGCGCACCGTCACCGCATTGGGGCATGATGCAGGGCTGGGGAGGCGGCTCTGGTTGGGGCATGCGGCCTGGCATGATGCAGCAGGGCTGGGGCGGTCACCCCGGTGCGGGCGCGATCGTGGACGACAATCAGGACGGCGCCATCACGTCGTCGGAAGCAGCCGCCCATGCCGACACCGTTTTCGACGCGATGGATGCAGACGAAGACGGCGCAATGACGCTTGAAGAATACATGACCGTGCGCATGGGGCCGCAACAGGGGTTCAACACGTCCTGGCAGGACCGGATGCAGGCGCACAAGAAGGCGCGGTTCGATCCGATGGATTCGGACGGCAACGGAACGGTCACGAAGGCGGAATTCATTTCTGCCGCCGAGCGCCATTTCAAGGCGGCCGACAAGGATGGTGACGGCAGCGCCTCGCCGTGGGATTTTCGCCGCAACGACTGGAACTGACGGCGCAGCTGCACAAGGCAGGGCGCGGACGGCCGGAAATCACCGAAGTTGCGGTTGACTTGGCGGGCATGCCGTATAAAAGGCGGGCTTCAAGGTTTTCTACGGGTGGGACCGCTCGCCCGCGTGACGGAGATGGACAATGGCGAAACCGACAACTATCAAGATCCGCCTGAACTCGACCGCGGGCACGGGGCATTTTTATGTGACCAAGAAGAATGCCCGCACGATGACCGAAAAGATGACGGTCACCAAATACGACCCGGTCGTGCGAAAGCATGTCGAGTACAAGGAAGGCAAGATCAAGTAAGCCTTTCTTTACGGTGGCGAACAGACAAGGGCCGCGCGGATCGCGCGGCCTTTTGCATTGCACGGCCCGGGCGGGCGCGGTTGCCGACAGGTTCCGGCCGGGCCGGGCTGGCGGCTTGAGTATTTTGGGCAAGATGAAGCGAGGCGGTGTTTTCAGGCGCTATTGGTCCGCCTGGTCCTGCTCGGCCTCGATCCGACGCCAGCGCGCCACGTTTTCGTTATGCTCGGCCAGCGTTTCACTGAAGGCGTGGCCGCCGGTCCCGTCCGCCACGAAATAGAGATAGTCGGTATCCGCGGGGTTCAGGACAGCCGCGATCGAGGCCCGGCCCGGATTGGCGATCGGAGTGGGCGGCAACCCGTCTATCACATAGGTGTTGTAGGGGGTTTCCCGGCGCAATTCGCTTTGGCGCAGGCCGCGCCCGAGCGTTTCGCGCCCATCGGTGATGCCGTAGATCACCGTGGGATCGGTCTGAAGGCGGATACCTTGTTCCAGCCTGTTGATGAAGACACTGGCCACTTTGGGCCGTTCCTGCGGCACGGCCGTTTCCTTTTCGACGATCGATGCGAGGATCAGCGCCTCTTGCGGGGTGTCGAGGGGCAGCCCCTCGGCACGATCTGGCCAGAGCTCGTTCAGGATCTTCTGCTGGCGTTCCTGCATCCGGGTCAGCAATGCGGTGCGATCCATCCCCCGTGTGACTTCGTAGCTGTCGGGTGCAAGGCTGCCCTCGGCGGGAATGTCGGCGATGTCGCCGGACAGGAAATCGGCCTGTTTCAGCTCCTCGACCACCTGCCAGCTGGTGACCCCTTCTGCCAGCACGACTCGGTAGCGCAGGTCGGGAAGGGCGGCGATGTCGGAATATTGCGCGGGGGCGGGGTCGGAGGCAGGGGCGAAAGAGAGGATTTCGTCGTAACGGTTGGCAACCGGATCGAGCCTGCGGATCTCGACCTGGGCGCTGGCGATTCCGATCCGGAAATTGAGTTCTGTGCCGCAGGATGAGCGGCCCGAGCTGGTGATGGCCTGGACGATCTGTTCCATCGAGGCGCGTTCGGGAATCCGGAAATTGCCGGCCTTGAGCTCGGCGGATTTTTCGGAATACTCGGCGCCTGCGCGGAAGATGGCGCGACTGGCGATTGCGCCCTGGTCGACGAGCTTGTCGGCCACGCGGCGCATGTTGCTGCCGCTTTCCACGCGCAGGCAGATCGCCTGATCGAGCGGGCCGGGTGCCGAATATTGCGACTTTGCCCAGATTGCCACGCCCCCGGCCAGAAGCAGGATGACGATGAACAGGGTCAGCGCATTGGAGGCGATGTTGCGCCACATGGCGTCAGGCCCTGCCCAGGATCAGCGACGCGTTGGTCCCGCCGAAGCCGAAGGAGTTGGACAGCACGAAATTGATCTCGCGCGGCTCGGCGGCGTTGGGGGCCAGGCTGACCCTGGCTTCAACGGCCGGGTCGTCCAGGTTTATGGTCGGCGGCGCCACCTGGTCGCGCAACGCCAGGATCGAGAAGATCGCCTCGACCGCGCCGGCCGCGCCCAGCAGGTGACCGATGGAGGACTTGGTCGAGGACATCGTGACCTTGGCCGCGGCATTGCCGAGCATCCGTTCGACCGCGGCAAGCTCGATCACGTCGGCCATGGTCGAGGTTCCGTGCGCGTTGATGTAATCCAGGTCGCCCGGCTGAAGCCCGGCGCGTTTCAGGGCCGCCCGCATCGAGCGTTCACCGCCATTGCCATCTTCCGATGGTGCGGTGATGTGATAGGCATCGCCCGACATGCCATAGCCCAGCACCTCGGCATGGATCGTGGCGCCGCGGGCCTTGGCGTGCTCGTATTCCTCCAGAACCACCACGCCGGCACCTTCGCCCATCACGAATCCGTCGCGGTCAACGTCCCAGGGGCGCGAGGCGGCCTGCGGATCGTCGGGCCGCTTGGTGGACAGCGCCTTGCAGGCGTTGAAGCCGGCGATCCCGATCTTCGAGATCGGGTTCTCGGCACCGCCGGCGATCATCACGTCGGCATCGTCGAGCATGATGAGCCGGGCCGCGTCGCCGATCGCATGCGCGCCCGTCGAGCAGGCCGTCACCACGGCATGGTTCGGCCCCTTGAACCCGTAGCGGATCGAGACCTGGCCCGAGACCAGGTTGATGAGCGAGGAGGGGATGAAGAAGGGCGAGACGCGGCGGGGGCCGCGCGCCTCGATCAGAAGGGCGGTATCCGCGATGGTTGAAAGCCCGCCGATGCCCGAACCGATCATCACGCCGGTGCGTTCCTGCGCGGCGGTGTCGGTCGGGGTCCAGCCGGCATCCGCCACCGCCTGATCGGCAGCGGCCATGCCATACAGGATGAAATCGTCCACCTTGCGGCGTTCCTTCGGTTCCATCCACTCATCGGGGTTGAACGTGCCGTCGCTGCCGTCGCCGAAGGGGATTTCGCAGGCATAGGTGGTGACATAGCCCTCCGGGTCGAAACGGGTGATCCGCCCGGCGCCGGACTGACCCTCGAGCAGGCGTTTCCAGGTCTCTTCGACGCCGCAGGCGAGCGGAGAAACCATTCCCATTCCCGTAACGACCACACGACGCATTTTCCGTTCCTCTTGCCTCGAACACCTTGGCCCCTGATAGCTTGCTTTTCCCACTCGGGGCAAGCCGATGCGCCAGCCACGCGGGTTTTCGCCGCCCGTCTGGCCGACGCCGCACGGGTCGCGACGCGGAAAGCGGCTTGCCGTCCCTTGCCGGATCGGATCAAGTCACGCCATGGCCATGATTCCGCGCGCATATCCCCACCCCGTCCGGGGCGTCCTCTGGATGCTGTTGACGGGACTCAATTTCGTGGCCGTCACCGCGATCGTCAAGCATGTCGGCGGCGGGGTGCCGGCGCCCCAGGCGGCATTCCTGCGCTATCTGATGGGACTCATCTTTTTCGTGCCGATGTTCGGTCCGATGATGCGCGCGGGCCTGAGCCGGAGGCATCTGGCGCTGTTTTCCGCGCGCGGCGCGGCGCACGCCCTGGGCGTGATCTTCTGGTTCTATGCGATGACGCAAATCCCCATCGCCGAGGTCACGGCGATGAATTACCTCAACCCGGTCTATGTCACGATCGGCGCGGCCCTGTTTCTGGGCGAGACATTGCACCGGCCGCGGATCATCGCGATCGGCGTCGCGCTTGTGGGTGTTGTCATAATCCTGCGGCCCGGCTTCCGCGAAATTTCTCCGGGTCATCTGGCCATGCTGCTGACAGCCATGTTCTTCGGCATTTCCTATCTGCTTGCAGGGCTGCTGAGCGGCGAGGTGCGGCCATCGGTGGTGGTGGCGCTGCTGTCGATTTCGGTCACGATCGGGCTGGCGCCCTTCGCGGCGGCGGTCTGGGTGACGCCGACGCTGGCGCAACTTGGATGGTTGTTTCTGGTGGCGGTTTTTGCCACGGCGGGTCATTACACGATGACGCGCGCCTTCGCCGCGGCGCCGATGACGGTAACCCAGCCTGTGACTTTCGTGCAGCTGGTCTGGGCGACGCTGCTGGGCTGGCTGCTGTTCGCCGAGGCGCTGGATGTCTGGGTGATCCTGGGCGGCGGTCTGATCCTGGGGTCGGTGACCTTCATCACCTGGCGCGAGGCGATGCGCAGGCGCCGCACGGTCACGCCGCCCCCGGAGGCGACGAAGTTCTGACCCTGCGCACAGGGGCTGTGCATGACCGGGCTTGCCCTCGGTCGTACCGGCGCTTACGTCGCGGTCATGACAGAGTTTTCCGCCCTTGACCAACGCGACGGCCTGCCGGACGCATTGCGCGTTCTGCTGGCAGAATATCCGCGCGACATCTGGCAGAGCCATCGCAATTTCGACGGGCTGACCCGCTTCTGGCTGGAACGGCATCTGATGTTCCGTCAGGCGCTCGACCGGCTTCGGTCCGAGGCCGAGGCGGCGCTGGACGGGCGCATGGACCCTGATCGCTACCGGCAGAACACGGCGCGGCTGGCGGGGTTTTTCCTGAATCAGCTTCACGGCCATCACATGATCGAGGATCACCACTATTTCCCGCAGCTTTCGGCGCTCGAGGTGCCGCTGGCGCGCGGCTTCGAGATTCTGGATGCCGACCATCACATGCTGGATGGGCATATCCAGGGGCTGGCTGACCAGACCAACGCGATGCTTCGGGCCGAGACGGCCGGGTTCACCACGGCAACCGGCACGTTGCACGGCGCGCTTGCGGGGTTCGAGGGGTTTCTCGATCGCCATCTTGTGGATGAGGAAGAGCTGGTCGTGCCCGTGATCCTGAAACACGGTTCCAGCCTGGAAGGCTAGGCGCACGGTTTTGATCAGGGTCAATGTGGCGCATCGTCGGGCAGTCTAGGTGTTTCGCAAGTCAACAAGAACGAAACGAGGTAAACCGATGTCCCATGTTCCGCACGAATTGGTCGAGGAATTTCCCGGCAAGGCCGACGCGATCCACGCGTTGAAAGGCTCCAGCCCGCATTTCGCGCGGCTGGTCGATGAGTATCACCAGATCAACCGGGCGATTCATCGCGCCGAAACCAATGTGGAACCGACCGAGGAACTGAACGAACAGGAAATGCGCAAGCAGCGCCTGGCCCTCAAGGATGAAATCGCCGAAATCCTGTCGGCCGCCGGGGCGGCCTGACGCGGTCGTCATTCGGCGATCTCGTAGGGCAGTATCCCACGGCGATCGGGGTCGACATGCAAGCGCCGCTCCAGCGGCGGGACCGAGCGTTGGTGACAGTGCCGCCGTTCGCAGATTCGGCATGAAATCCCGATCGGTTCGAACGCGGCATCGCGGGTCAGGTCCATGTCGTCGGCATAAACGATCCGATCCGCGTGCTGCACCTCGCAGCCCAGGCCGATGGCGAATCGGCGCACCGGCGCCTTCCATGCGCCGCCGGTTTTCGACACGTCGCGTGCCAGACAGAAATAACGCACGCCGTCCGGCGTTTCGGCCAATTGCCGCAGAAATCGGCCAGGTGTTTCGAAAGCGCGGTGCACGTTCCACAAGGGACAGGCACCGCCGAACCGGGCGAACTGCAACCGGGTGGCCGAGTGACGCTTGGTGATCGTGCCGGCCTGATCCACCTGAACGAAGAAGAACGGCACCCCCTTGGCGCCCGGGCGCTGAAGGGTGGACAGCCGGTGCGCCACCTGTTCGATCGACGCGCCGAACCGGTCGGCCAGAAGTTCCAGATCGTGGCGCGTTTCCTGCGCGGCCTCAAGGAACGGGCCATAGGGCAGCAATGCGGCACCGGCGAAATAATTCGCCAGCCCGATCCGGGCGATGGCGCGCGCGGCGTCGCTCTGGAAACGGGCGAAATCCAGCGTCGCATCCAACAGCTTGGGCTGGGTTACAAGCGCCACCTGGTGAAGCAACTGAAAGCGCCGTGTCGACGGCGCCGCGCGACCCGAGACGGTCAGCCTGCGTTCGGCGACGTCATAGTCGCGCAGCATCTCGCCTTGTCCTTCCGCGATCCTTATGCCGGCCTTGCGCAACGTCTCGTGCGCCAGTTGCATCGCGTCCCGGCGTTCGCCCCCGGGACAGGCGAAATGCTCTGCGGCGCGATCAATCGCATCCAGATAGTTGTCGCAATAGTGAAAGAAATCGCGCACTTCTTCCCACGGAGAAGGCTGCACGCGGGCATCCTCGCGCCCCAGTGCCTCGTCGAGCGATGCAAGCCTTTCACGACCCTGTCGATAGGCGCGATGCAGATCCAGGAAGGCACGGGCCAATGCCGGTGCATTCGAGGCGGCCAGTCGCAAATCTGCAAGCGGCGGGGCCGCGTCGGCAAAAACCGGGTCGGCCAACGCCTCGCGCATGTCGGCCACGATACGCTCGGCATCGCCGGTCGACAATTCGGTGACGTCGAAGCCGAATTCCTGCGCCAGCGCCAGCACCACGCCGGTCGAGACCGGGCGATTGTTGTTTTCCATCTGGTTCAGATATGGCAGGGAGACGCCCAGCTTCGCGGCGAAATCCTTCTGGGTCAGGCCCAGCCGGGTGCGGGTTTCGCGCAGCTTCACGCCGGCATAGAGCTTCTGGTTGGCCATCGCGGTGCCTTTGCGGGTTTGCTTTGAACACTCTATTGTTTTGCAAACCGGCCGCGCAAGTCGCTCGCCATCAAATGCCGGAAAGATCGCCGGCGATACGGTTGATATACAGAACGAAGAGCACGGCCAGAATCGCGGCCACCGACGTGGACAACATCAGGCCAAGCAGGGGATAGACGCCCCAGCCGGGGACAAGCATGGCGCCGGCCAGCGCGCTCAGCCCGGCGCCGCCGCCGATCTGGATCGCACCGCCCAGACCGCTGGCCGTGCCGGCAAGGTGCGGGCGCACCGACAGCATACCGGCAGTCGCGTTGGGCAACACCAGGCCGTTGCCCAGCCCGACCGTCGTCATGAGCCCGAAAAAGGTCAGCGGGTGCGACGCGCCGGCAAGAAACAGAAACAGGCACAGCGCCAGCCCGGCGGCCACGACGAGTGTCCCCCAGAGGATCATCCGGTTGACCCCGGCCCGGACCGAATACCGGCCCGAAACGAAATTGCCGGCCATGTAGCCAAAGGCCGTCATCCCGAAATAAAGGCCCAGGACCGACGGCGACAGGCCGAACACGATGGTGCCCACGAAGGGGGCGCCGCCCAGAAAGGCGAAAAAGGCGCCCGAGGTGAAGGCCATGACCAGCGCATAGCCCCAGAACCGGCGCGAGCGGATCAGCTCCGGATATTCGCGGAACTGGGCCAGCAGGGTGATGTCGCTGGGCTGTGCGGTTTCGCCCAGGTCGGCCCAGATCAGGGCCAGCACGGCGATCCCGCCGATCAGCAACATGGCGAAATTGGCCTGCCAGCCGAACGCCTCGTCCAGCAGGCCGCCGGCGGCGGGACCCAGCATCGGCACCAATGCCATGCCCATGGTGACGTAACCGATCTTCGACGCGGCCTCGTCCTGCGGAACCGTGTCGCGCACCACCGCACGGCTGAGAACCATGCCCGCGACAATGACCGCCTGGCCCATGCGAAAGGCGAGAAAGGCATAGACGTTACTGGACAGCAGGCAGCCCACCGTGGCCAGAACGAACAGCGCGACCGCCCCGAGCAACACCGGCCGGCGCCCGTATTTGTCTGAAATCGGCCCGACGAAAAGTTGCAGAAAGGCGTTCACAGCGAGATACAAGGCGACGGAAAGCTGCATCAACCGGTATTCCGTGTCGAAATACGCGGTCATGTTCGGCAGCGAGGGCAGGAAAATGTTCATCGAAAGCGCCGACAGGCCTGCAAGCAGGACAAGCGTCAGGATGTGGGGCGCGGTGGTGCGGTCGAACGCCCGCATCGGCGATCTTGCGGTCATCAGAACCGCTTAGGCCCATTTCGGTATCTTGTCCATATGGTCGAACGCGCCGCGCGGGGATTAGCTGATTTTCAGTTTGCGGGAGCGTGGCTGGGAATAGTTTGCAAATATTCCCGATTCTTCTTTGTCTCATTCCGCGTGCCCGTTAGGTTGCCGCGAAACCGAAGGGGGAAGCACGCCGATGAAAGACATCCTTCAGGAACTCGACAACCGCCGCGCCGCGGCCCGGCTGGGCGGTGGACAAAAACGGATCGACGCGCAGCACGCCAAGGGAAAGCTGACCGCGCGCGAACGGATCGACTTGCTGCTGGATGAAGGCAGCTTTGAAGAGTTCGACACGTTCGTCGCCCATCGCTGCACCGATTTCGGGATGGAGGAAAGCCGCCCCTACGGTGACGGCGTGGTAACCGGCTGGGGCACCGTGAACGGCCGGATGGTTTATGTGTTCAGCCAGGATTTCACGGTCTTCGGTGGCTCTCTTTCCGAAACCCATGCCCAGAAGATTTGCAAGATCATGGACATGGCGATGCAGAATGGCGCGCCGGTGGTCGGGATCAACGATTCCGGCGGCGCCCGCATCCAGGAGGGCGTGGCCAGCCTTG
>JADQCD010000038.1 GCA_016278285.1 Actibacterium sp. | reverse complement strand
CTCGTAGTGCCGTCCGCCGATGCCACGCCCGGCAATCAGACCGTTGATCGAGGCCAGATTGATGATCCGGCCACCCTTCCCCGCTGCGATCATCGCCCTGCCAAGGATGCGCGAGCAGATGAAGGTGGTGGTCAGGTTCAGGTCCATCAGTTCCTGCCATGTGGCAAGATCAAGATCCTCGGTCGGCACGTTCACACGGCGTCCGCCGACATTGTTGATGGCGATATCAACCGTCCCGACCTCCTCCAGCGCCCGTTTGCATAGCGCCTCGGCTTCGGCTGGCTGACCCATGTCTGCCTCGAAGGTCCAAACCTTGCGGCCAAGCCCGCGAATATCGCCTGCGGTCTTGTCCAATGCATCGGCGTTGCGGGCGACCATGGCGATGTCGGCCCCGGCCTGCGCCAGCGCCAATGCCATTTCCCGGCCCAAACCGCGACTTCCGCCGGTCACGAAGGCTTGCTTCCCCGACAGATCGAAACAATAGCTCATGCGTCCCCCTCAATTCCGCCGCTCGCCGCACAGTGCGACCTTTTCAGGAACCCGGCCCGAGCATCTCAGCAAAGCCTGCGACCAACTCTCATTCGCGCTCCCGTCCGGGCACCACGAGCAAGCGCGCAGGCTCTCACGTCGGGCAAAGTCTGTAATTCAGTTACAAACCTGTCAAGAGATTCGGGTGGGAATAAAATTTTTCCTTCTTTTCAGTTTTTTGGTAATAAATTTTCGATGTGATCTTGCAAGATACTTGACCAGATCGCGCCGCTTGGCGACCATGAACCGATAATCAGGAGACCCGCATGGTTGCCACGCCCCCCGAACCCGACTTGCAGGGGCCAAGCGCCCCCGACCACCGGCCGGGGCAGATCATCGACGTGTTGGGGCGAATCAAGGACCAGATCGAGACCCTGTCGCCGGCCGAACAGAAGGTGGGTGCCGCCGTTCTGTCCGATGTGCGCCGCGCGGTCGATGAAAGCATCGCCAGCCTGGCTCAGCGCGCCGGCGTTAGCGAACCCAGCGTGACCCGGTTCTGCCGCGCAATCGGTTGCCTCGGAGTGCGTGATTTCAAGCTCAAGCTGGCGCAAAGCCTGGTCGTGGGCGAATTGTATCTGAACGCGGACGCTGCGCCCGAAACGCCGGACACGGATGCACCGGGCTACTGGTCCCCGATTCTTGCCGATGCGCGCGGCGCGATCCGCGAGGTCGAGCGGCAACTTTCCCCCGCCGCCGTACAGGTCGCCGCCGAAGCGGTCGCCGCCGCGCGGCAGGTGGTTACCTTCGGCCTTGGCGGAAGCGCCGCAATCCTGGCCGAAGAGGCACAGTTCCGGCTGTTTCGCTACGGTGTGAACGTTGCCTGCTGTCCCGAGGCCTATTTCATGCGGATGACGGCCGCCACGCTCGGGCCGGATGACGTGGTGATCGCAATCTCCGCCTCGGGCCGCACCGCCGAGCTGATCGAAGCGGTGAACCTCGCGCGTGGCTACGGCGCGACCACTATCGCGATCACGGCCACGGCAAGCCCGCTGTCCGACGCGGTCGAACATCCACTTTGCGTCACCGTGGCCGAAACGCAGGACACCCTGACGCCGACCTCGGTTCGCTTTGCCTATCTTGCGGTGGTCGACCTGCTTTCGGCGGCCACCGGATACACGTTGGGGCCAAGGGCCCGCGAAAGCCTGCGCCGGATAAAGTACACGGCCCTGACCCACCGGGCCGGGAACGTGCTGGAACCGCTGGGCGACTAGCCGGCGCGTCGGAACGCGACACCGGCAAACGGAAACTGCGGCGTGATCGATTGCTTGTCGCCAAGAAGGCAGGAACATGCGGTGCCGGCCTGTGGGGCGCAACGCCCGCCGGGACATTCCGGCTGTCAAAGAATGGCGTTCAGGCCCCCGGAGAGTGCGGCCACCTCACCCGGGCGCAGGCAGACCGGGTTGACCAGAAGCACGGCAGGGTCGCCCGGATCAGAACGCAGATGGACCGGAACCGACCGCGCCTCCAGGCATTTCCGGGCCGACCAGGCCGTGCCAGCATCGGTAAACCTGATCTGCACCAGCGGCACCCGGCCCGTGTCATTCTCGTGCAGGATCATTGCGCGGCATTCAGGCATGGCGCAAGCCACCTCATGGCAGATCGCCAGCCAGCGCGCATGACGCTGCACATCCGTTTCGGACAGGAAATGATCCAGCGCTGCCAGAAGCCCGGCGATCTCGTGCTTGCCCAGCTTTGCCGCCCGTCCGACACCGTGACGCGGCAGCCCGGCATACCTGCGCATGTCCATGAAATTGCGCGGCGGCGCGAAATCCGCCAGCGGCACGTCGAGATCAAGACATTGCAACGCGGCCGAGGCGATCAGGTCGCGCCGCCCCGCCAACAAGCCGGTTCCGGCGGGACCACCCAGCACCTTGCCACCGGAAAACACCACCAGGTCCGCGCCATCCGCCAGAAACCGGCGCAGATTATCGGCCGGCGGCAATTCGGCAGCGGCATCGACGATCACGGGTACGCCCGCGACATGTGCGACGCCGACCACATCTGAAAGATGACGAACGTTTCCGCGCGTCGCGGTGAAGCTTACGGCGGCGGTGCCCGGCCCGATCATCGCCGCGTATTCCCAAGGCTCAACGTCGCGCACACCGGCCCCGGCGACAGGGTCGGGCAGGCCGACCTCGACCAGATGCGCCCCGGCCATGCGCAGCGCGTGGTCATATCCGTTACGATGCGAGCGGGCGATGACGATCTCGCGTAGTTGCCCGACGCGGGGCAGCGCGCTCATCCGCGCGATATCGTCGCGCGCAAGGCACGCCGCCGCCGCCAGCAACAACCCCGCCGACGCGCCAGCCGTAACAAGCCCCGATTCGGCGCCTGTTGCCGCGGCGATCCGCATTCCGGCATGCGCATGAAGCTGCATCATGTCGACCGATACCGCGTCGGCCTCGGCCATCGCCTCCAGGACCCCCGGCGCAAGCGGTCCGCCGGACAGCCGTGTCAGGGGGCCGGCGGCGTTGACGATGTGACCCGGCAGACTCATTTTGCCAATGCCGCGCCGATCCAGCCCAGCCGTGAGGCCGGGACAAGCCCGAGATTATAGAAATTGCAGCCATCCGCGAACGGTGTCGCCTCTGCGACGCGGGTCCGCAGGTCGGCCGCGTCCGCGACCTCGGGATGGAACAACTGGTAGCCCGCAATCAACGTCTTGTCCGGGCCGATCACTCGGCGCACTCGTTCCAGTTCCGCGGCGACCCGGCCCGCCGGCGTGAAATAGACGCAATAGAGAACACCGTCGCATGCCGCCGCCGCTGTTGCCAGATCGACCCCGCCGCGCCAGCTTCCTTCACCGTCGATCAGCAGGATTCTTGTGTCAGCGCGCGCCGCCGCGCGGATCTCGGCGATCAGAGAAGTCACCGGCTCGCTGCGCCAAAGCAGATAGGCGTGAAGCTCGGGCAGTTCCGCGAAGGCGTCTATTCCGCGCTCGGGGAAATGCGGAAACTGCGGTTCTGGCAGCTCTCGGGCAAAGGCGGCATCCAGCAGGTCGCGCACCTTGTCCCGCGCCGCGGCAACCGGAACGCCCGCCGCATCCGCCCGCGCCATGCAATGCGGACAAAAGCACAGGCCCAGCAGGAACGTATCCTCCGGCAGCAGGCCAAGCCCGTCCTTTTCATGGTGAAAACCATGATCGAACCCCATGAAATCGGGGCTTTCCAACTCGATCCTGTCGGGGCGATAGCGTTCGGACACTTCGGCCACGATGCCGGTGACATAGGCGCGGGCAGCAGGGCTGGAGGGACACAGCGCGTAAAAATGCGGATCGCCATGCGCGGTGCGCATCACATGGTCAGGATGTGCCATGCCCAGTCGGGTGTTGTGCAGGCACACCGTCCAGCACGACACCTTCGGGCCGCGCTTATCGCGTCGCGCCGTCAACTCCGCCAGGTAGTCCCCTTCGGAGGTGACGATATCAGCCTCAAGCGGTCGGATCTCGGCGCCTTCCCAGCGGGAGTGGTCAAGCGCATAATACACCGTTCCGTCCTGTGGGAACCACACCCTGCGGCGCGGGTTGCCCGGTTGCAGGAAGCGGCCTGCGTGGTAGGATGTCGCAAGGCTGATCGTGTCCACCCCCTGCGCGCCAAGCCGCGCGACGGCTGCCTCGATGCCGATGTCATGCAGATCCCACGGATAGGCCCAGACAGATACTTCGGTCATGCCGCCTCGATCCACCTGCCGCCCTGCACCATTCCGCGCGCGACAAGGCGCTGGTCGTGGGTCACGATTTCGCCTTTCACGTCCTCAAGGTCGATCTTTTCGTCGCGCAATTCGATCACGCTGGCATCCCCGACGCCACCTTTCGAAAGCCGTCCGAGATCCGTGCGCCTCAACGCCGTTGCAGGGGCCGCGGTCGCAGCGGCGACCACGTCGGTCAACGACATGCCAACCGCCAAAAGCTTGTTCATCGTGCGCACTACGTCCCAGGCCGGGCCGTTTATGCACTCGGTATGCACGTCGGAAGAGATCGTGTCGGGCGGGAATCCGGCCGCCATCATGGCGCGCGCCGATTTCCAGGAAAACGCGCCCATGCCATGCGCGATGTCGAAGATCACGCCACGTTCCCGGCCCTTCAGAAGCGCCTCCTTTACCGAGCCGTCGCTGTGCACCGGGGCGTTCGGGAACGGGCGATAGCAATGGGTCAGGATGTCACCGGGGCGCAGCATGTCCACCACCGCCTCATAGGTCGGTGCGGGTTCGTCGATATGGGCCATCACCGGCAAACCGGCCTCGTCGCCGACTTGCAGGGCCAGTTCCAGCGGCGCGATGCCATTGACACCGCTTGTCTTGGCACCGACGCGCACCTTGATCCCGACGATGTCGTCAGGATACCGCGCCGCCATCGCGACCGCCTCGCGTGCCGCCATCAGGCGCATGTCCTGGCTTTCGCCAACCATCACCGTGTTCGAAAACCCGTAGATCCCGGCGAAGGAGATGTGCAGGAAGGTCAGGATCCGCGTTTCCGAGCGATCCACGACATGCGCCTTGAACCCCTCGAAATTGCCCGGTCCGGCACTGCCGGTATCGACCAGAGTGGTTGCCGCGCAGCGCTGCGCATAAGGGTCGGGCCGCACGCTGAGCGACGTGCCGCCCCACCAGACATGCGTGTGCAGGTCGATGATGCCGGGCACCACAAGGGCGCCGGATACGTCGCGCATCTTCTTGCCCGAAAGTCCTCTGCCGATCTCGGTCAGCTTGCCATTCCGAAAGGCGACATCCGCCTGTTGGTCCAGCCCGCTGGTCGGATCCAGCACGCGCCCGCCGGTCAGGACAAGGTCATTGGTCATATCTCGCGTTCCTTCGCTGCGTCTTGCACGGTCGGGATCAGAGGCCGGAAGGCCGCCGTCCAGACCATGGCATTTCCTTTTCCAGCAGCGTCGAAAGCGCCAGAAGCCGCCCCTCGTCGCCGCGCCGGGCGATCAGTTGCACACCGGCGGGCAAACCTCCAGCCTCGCCCAGGGGCAGCGAAATCGCGGGCTGGCCGGACATGTTGAACGGGTATTGAAAAACGCTGTCCGACCAAAGCGCATTATAGGCGTCAAGATCAGTCATCGACATGTCGTAGAAGCCCACCGGTCGCGGTTTCTGCGTCAGGGTCGGGGTCAGGACGATATCGAAGGGCTCCAGGTTCTGGACGATGCCGCGTGCCATCTGGCGCACTTGCTCGACGCGCTGCGCGTGCTCGGTCGCCCTGGCGGCGCGGCCGCGCTCGATGATCGCCCAGGTGACGGGTTCCACATCGTCGGGTGTCACCGGGCGCCCGACGATCGTTGCCATGAAATCGTAGAGGCCCGCGGTTTCCACACAGGTCATGTCGGTATAGGTCCGCCAGGCATCCTCGGGAAGCCACATATCGTGACCGTCCACCTCGTGGCCCATGCTTTCGAGAGTCTTGCCGACCTGTTCGACCAGCGCCCTGATCTCCGGATCGACAGCTCCGCCATCGGGGGGCGTCAGAACCATTCCCACCTTCAGACTGCCCGGCGCGCGGCCGATCTGGATCATGTAGGACGTCTCGGGCGGCGCGATCCAATAGGGATCGCCGGGCAGCGCCCCCTGGATCACGTCCAGATAGGCCGCCGTGTCGCGGACGGTTCGGGAATTGCACAGGAAATACGCGCATCCGGCCCAGAAATCGGCAATGGGCGAAAGCGTCACGCGGCCCCGCGACGGCTTTAGCCCGACCAGGCCGCAGCACGAGGCGGGCACCCGGATCGACCCTGCGCCATCGCTGGCCTCGGCAATCGGGATCATGCCCGACGCCACCGCGGCCGCGGTGCCGCCGCTGGACCCGCCGGCAGTGACGCTCGGGTCCCACGGGTTCACCGTCGGTCCATATAGCGCAGGCTCGGTCGTGATGCTCCAGCCGTTTTCAGGCGCGTTCGACTTGCCGAGCAGCAACAGGCCCGCCGCGCGCAGGCGGCGGCTGACCTCGCTGTCGTCCCCGGCCACCTGGTCCTTGAGGAAACGCGATGAATTGGTGAGCGGCGCGCCCTTCCACGCAGACGCGAGCTCCTTGAGCAGGAACGGCACACCGGCCAGGGGGCTGCTGCCGGGTTTCACCGTCTCGGCCCCCTGACGCCCCATGTCATAGAGCTTGTGGATCACCGCGTTCAAAGAGGGATTCATCTCCTCGATCGCGCGCACCCCGGCCTCGACCAGCTCGGACGGGGTCACATCGCCCCTGGCAACGTTCTCGGCCAGCCCGACGGCATCCGATGTGCGGTACAGCCTGTCAATATCGTCCATGTGGGTCAGTCGAGCGTAATGGCCCGCTCCTCTTTTATACTCTGCTCCGCGGCCAGAACGATGCGCAGACTGTTGACGGCGGCATCCATCGACTCGCTCAGGTCCAGGTCCTCACGGATCGCCCTCAGGAACAATTCCTGTTCGCGGTCGCAAAGCTCCTGGTGTCCCGGCTCGTCTTCCATCGAGGACACATCGTCGGGCTTGAGAAAATTCTTGTCCTCGCCGACCTCGGCATGGTGATAGCGGATCGCATCAGTCTTGGTGTGCTTGTCGATATCGGCGCTATTCGACAGCTTGTCCGCGTCCTGCCGGGCCTCTTCCTGCGGCACCAGCGACACCGCTCCCTTCGGCCCCACGATATCCTTCACGAAGAACGCAGTCTCGGACATCATCGGACCCCAGCCAGCCTCGTACCAACCGACCGAACCATCATCGAAGGTCACATGCAAATGGCCGTAATTCTGCTTTTCCGCCTCGGCCCAGAGCGAAGCGCCGATGCCATGCACACGCACCGGCTTTGCGCCGGTCAACTGACACATCACGTCGACGTAATGCACCCCGCAATCGACGATCGGGATCAGGCTGTCGATAAGGTTCTTGTGCCAGAACCAGGCGTCCCCGGAGGATTGTTGGTTCAGGTTCAAACGCATCACCAGGGGCTTGCCCAGCGTCTTGCCCAGCTCGATGAACCGGATCCACGACGGATGCACCCGCAGGATATAGCCAAGCACCAGTTTCCGGTTTGTCTCCCGGGCCTTGGCGACGACCGCCTCGGCCTCGGCATTGGTAGTGCCGATGGGTTTTTCCATGAAGACATGCGCACCGGCATCCATTGCCTTGATCGCGTAATCCGCATGGGTGTTGGGCCAGGTGTTGATCGACACCGCATCGGGCGCCAATTCCGCCAACGCCGCCTCATAATCCTCGAACAGTGGATAGCCCGACAGTTCTGCAGGAATCTCCTTGGACTTGATCGTGCGCGAGCACAGCCCGACGATTTCGAACCCGTCCATCCGGTGATAGGCGCTGGCATGGGACGCGCCCATGTTGCCCAGGCCGACGACAAGAATGCGTACCGGATTGCTCATGCGATATCTCCTCCCGTGGTTCAGGAAAACCCGGCCGGCCGCGCTACCGCCCGGGTTTCGCTCCCAGGCTCAGATTGCCTGATCGAACATCGACGCCTTCAGCGCCTCGACATCGACCGCCGCGAGATCCTCCGACACGTTGGCGGCCTGGGCATCGGCCTTGACCTTGTCCTTGTCGAAATCGTTGGCCTCCGGGATCAGTTCGTTCGTGCAGACCTCGGACGCCTGGATCACCTTCGATGTCTGGCCGATCTCGGCCGAGATATCGAAGAATGTCTGCCAGCTTTCCATGTCGTGCCAGCCCCAGCCTTCGCGCTGGGACATGTCGCCGCGGAACACGTTCATCTGCTGGATGATCGACATCAGCCCCAGTTCAGGGCCCAGGTTCCCGGCCAGCGTCGGGAACTGCTCGAACACCGCTTGGACCGCGGCCGCAGGGTTGTATTCGGCCGCCTGCATGCCCATTGCCCAGCCGCGCAGATACTTCTCGAGGAAGGCCACCTTGTCGGGATCCTCAAGATCCGACGCACGCACGACGAAGGTGTTCGCCGGCAACGGCGAATTCTGCACGCCCAGCCAGTATTCGAATTCCAGCCCGGTCGAGATCCATTCGGCCCGCAACCCTTCCCAGGACAGTGCGGCATCGCCCTGCCCTGCGGCCAGCGCGGTGCCCCAGGTCGGCCAGCCGGCCTCCACATAATTGATGGTCGATATGTCGACGCCCTGCGCCGCCAGCATCGGGTTTACAATCGACTTCCATGCGGCACTGCCAAGAAGGATCGTCTTTCCCTCGATCTCCTTGATGTCGTCCGGACCTTCACCCTTGCGAAACGCAAGACTGAAAGTGTCGAGCGCGCCCATGTGGAAAACCGACTTCAGGTCCATCCCGTTCTCAATGGCGAAAGAGAAGACCCCGGGGCTGGGAAAGCCCATGTCGGCCTGCCCGACCGCGACGAACTTGACTGTTGCCGTGCCGTCGGACGGCCCCGGCTGCATCTCGACGTCAAGACCGTCGAAATAGCCCAGCTTCTTGCCCATCCAGAAGCCGTAGTCATCGAGCACCTCCAGCGTGCCGCGCGGGCTGATCCAGGTGAATGTGCCCTCATAGCCCTCGGCCCGCGCCCCGCGCGGGATACCGAGGCTGGACAGCACTACACCGCCCGCGGTGACCTGCAAAAGCCGACGCCGCGAAAGTGAAGATTTGTTTCCGTTTGTCATTGTCATACCTCCCATTTTGTTGAAGCCCCTGGACTTCTTTCCAGGGACGGGGTGACCGCCTCAGGTCTCCCAGCTTGCCCATTTCTTGCCGATCAGGAAAAAGATCACGTAGATTGAAATGCCCAGGAATGACAGGATCAGCACGACCCCGAAGAATTGCGGCATCTGGATCATCGACGAATAG
>JADQCD010000055.1 GCA_016278285.1 Actibacterium sp. | reverse complement strand
GCAGGACCGCAAGGTTTACCTGCACTGGCTGGAGAATATCGAGCCCTGGTGCATCTCCCGCCAGCTCTGGTGGGGGCACAGGATACCTGTCTGGTACGGTTTCCCAATCACGACGGTTCGCGGGCAGTTACTTCGGCAAGGCGCGGAACAAGAAATTGAACGCGCACTGAAACGCGGTGAGAATATTGACCAGCTTCAGTGGCTGACGGACTTCTCAGAAACTGACAGAGAGTATCGAGAGTTTGAAGGGACGATTCCGTATTGCGCATCGAATGCTGACGATGCTGCCACACTCGCGTCTGAATACGTCCAAAGAAAGCTCAAAGAACTCGGCCTTCGCGGCGACGAATTGACTGTCGTCTATGACGACGAAGGGAAGGACCCAATCACTCTCTTCAACGAAGGTAAGTATTTCATTGAACGAGACAAAGACGTCCTCGACACCTGGTTTTCCTCCGGCCTCTGGCCCATCGGCACGCTGGGCTGGCCCGAGGACACGCCGGAACTGAAAAAATACTTCCCCACCGATGTCCTGATTACCGGGTTCGACATCATCTTCTTCTGGGTCGCCCGGATGATGATGATGCAATACGCGGTGGTGGGGCAAAAGCCCTTCGACACCGTCTATGTTCATGCCCTCGTCCGCGACGAGAAGGGTAAGAAGATGTCCAAGTCGCTGGGCAACGTGCTGGACCCGCTGGACCTGATCGAGGAATACGGCGCCGACGCGGTGCGCTTCACCCTGACGGCGATGGCGGCGATGGGGCGCGACCTGAAGCTCAGCAAGGACCGCATCGCGGGCTATCGCAATTTCGGCACCAAGCTGTGGAACGCCGCCCGCTTTGCCGAGATGAACGGCGTGTTCGAAAACCACACGACCGGCGCCGACCTCCCCCGGCCGACAGAGACGGTGAACCGCTGGATCATCGGTGAAACCGCCAGGGCGCGCGAGGCGACCGATGCCGCGCTGGCCGCCTATCGGTTCAACGACGCGGCCAACGGGCTTTACGCCTTCGTCTGGGGCAAGGTCTGTGACTGGTATGTGGAATTTTCCAAGCCGCTGCTGAACAGCGACGACGCCGCCGTGGCCGCCGAGACGCGCGAGACCATGGCCTGGGTGATCGACCAGTGCCTGATCCTGCTGCATCCCGTCATGCCCTTCATCACCGAAGAGCTTTGGGGCACGCTGGCCCCGCGCGACAAGATGCTGGTCCATGCCGACTGGCCGACCTGCGGGACAGAGGCGATTGACCCGGCCTCGGACCGCGAGATGAACTGGGTGATCGGCCTGATCGAGGAAATCCGCTCGGCCCGGGCGCAGATGCATGTGCCGGTCGGTCTGAAACTGCCGATGCTGCAACTGGACCTGGACGAGGCCGGACAGGCCGCCTGGGATCGCAATGCCGCGCTGATCCGGCGGCTGGCCCGGATTGAAAGCCTGACTCCGGTGGACAGCCTGCCCAAGGGATGTATCACGATCGCTGTCGAGGGCGGAACACTTGCCCTGCCGCTGGCCGACGTGATCGACGTGGCGGCCGAAAAGGCGCGTCTGGAAAAAGCGATCGAGAAGCTGGCCAAGGATCTGCGCGGGCTGAACGGCCGGTTGCAGAACCCGAAATTCCTTGAAAGCGCGCCCGAGGACGTGGTCGAGGAAACGCGCGCGCTTGCCGCTCAGAAGCAAGAGGAAACCGCGCGCCTGACCGCGGCGCTGGATCGGCTGGCCGCGCTGGCCTGACGCCGGGCTATAATAGCGCCCGGTCGATCCGCGTGGACAGGTGGATCAGGCTTTCCGACGATTTCACGCCGGGGATTTCGCCGATCATGTCCAACAGCTGATCCAGCTCGGCCGTGGTCTGCGCGGCCAGTTGCAACAGCATGTCGAACCGTCCCGATGTCGTGTGCGCCCGTTCCACCATCGCCAGAGCACGCAACCGCGTCAGCACGGCGGCCTGGGCCCGCGGCTCTACCGACAGCAGCACGGTGGCGCGGATCCGGCCCTGTCGCACCGCCTCGCCCAGCCGCAGGGTATAGCCCGCGATGGTTCCGTTCGTTTCCAGCCGTTCCAGCCGTGCCTGCACGGTCGAGCGCGCGACACGCAACCGCCGCGCCATCACCGCGACCGACATGCGTGCATCGCCTGCCAGAAGGGTCATGATATCCTGGTCCAGTTTGTCCATCGTCAAATCAACATTTCTTTCGGCATTATAACGAAATTAAACCACAAATCGACAATACTGTCGGGTGAAATCACACCAATTTTGCGGCACCCTGTCGTCAGGCCGCGGAAAACAGGGGCAAGGACATGGGGCGCGAGCAAGGTATCTGGGCCACACCGGCCGAACATTTGCGACGGACCCGACCAGACCACCCGGTGATCTATGCCTGCCCTGCCGCATTTCAGGATAGTGCGCGGCGGTTCCTGACCGGGTTTCCCGGTCTGGTCAGTTATGCCGTCAAGGCAAACCCGGATGAGGATGTTCTTGCAAATCTCGCATCGGTGGGGGTCCGCGCCTTCGACGTGGCCTCACCCGCCGAGATGACGCTGGTGCGTCGCATAGTTCCCGGTGCGGCCTTGCATTACAACAATCCCGTGCGCTCGCCCGCCGAAATCGCCGCCGGCCTGCGCCACGGCGCTGCATCCTGGTCAGTGGATTCGCATAGCGAACTGGACAAGCTGGCGGCGCAGTTGCCCGCCGGGGCCGAGGTTGCGGTGCGTTTCAAGCTGCCGGTCGCGGGCGCGGCTTATGATTTCGGCGCCAAGTTCGGCGCGACCGAGGATCGGGCGGCCGACCTGCTGCGCCGCGTCCCCGCGCAGGGCTTCGTGGCCGCAATGACATTCCATCCCGGCACTCAATGCACCGATCCCGCCGCATGGGAAAGCTATATCGCCGCCGCCGCCGGTATCGCGCGGGCGGCGGAGGTGCCGATCGCGCGGCTGAACGTCGGCGGCGGGTTCCCTGCGCATCGCTGCGGTGATGCCCCGCGGCTGGAGGTCATCTTTGCTGCGATCGCTGCGGCTGCCCGGCGCGCTTTCGGCCCCGACGCCCCGTCGCTGGTCTGCGAGCCGGGCCGGGCGATGGTGGCCGAGGGCTTTACGCTTGCCGCGCGTGTCAAGGCGATTCGTGACGCAACGCATGTGTTCCTGAACGATGGCATCTATGGCGGGCTGGCCGAGGCGCCGGTGATGGGCAATATCGACCGGATCGAGGTGCTGGATTCCACCGGGGCCCCGCGCAAGGGCCCGCCAGTGGCGCGAGAGGTGTTCGGCCCCACCTGCGACAGTCTCGACCGGCTGCCCGGCACATTGTCCCTGCCCGCCGACATGGCCGAGGGGGATTACCTGTTGATCCGCGGGCTGGGCGCCTATTCCACGGCCACAGCGACCCGTTTCAACGGCTATGGCGCGTTGGAACGGGTTACGGTTCTGGCAGCTTGAGACTGGGGGTGGACACCCGCCCGCGCCGCGTTACTGTCCGCTTGACGTTTTGCGGAGGGCATCATGGAAAAATTCGGCAAGAGCCAGACAGTCACCCGGTTCGAGGATCTTCGCCTGCTGACGGGGCATGGGCGTTACATTGACGACGACGCGCCCGAAGGGGCCCTGTTCGGCCACGTTTTCCGCTCCCCGGTCGCTCATGCCGAGATCACCGAACTGGACGTCGCCGCGGCGCGCGAGGCCCCCGGCGTGCACCTGGTGTTGACCGCCCGGGACCTGGAGCGTGGCGGGATGGCGCTTGGCATGCAGGCTTCGCTTGCGACCAACCGTGACGGAAGCCCGGGCGCCGCGCCGATGCGCCCGGTCCTGGCCAGGGACCGCGTGCGTTTCGTCGGCGAGCCGGTGGCCTTCATTGCCGCCGAGACGCTGCAGCAGGCGCGTGACGCGGCCGAACTGATCGCGTTCGACTTCGAAGAACTGGAGCCGTCGCTGGCAGTCGCACCCGGCGGTCCCGAGATCCATCCCGAAGCGCCGGGCAATCTGGCCTATGACTTCGCCCTGGGTGACGAGGCGGCCACCGCCACGGCATTCGATCAGGCCGCTCACACCGTTCGGCTGGAGGTGGGCGACAACCGGATCATCGTCAACTCGATGGAGCCGCGCGGCGCCACCGCGCGTTGGGACGGCGAGCGCATTCACATGGCCTTCACGGGGCAGGGGGTCTGGGGGTTGAAGTCAAAGCTCGCCCAGCACATGAACCTGCCCGAGGACAAGGTGCATGTCACCACGCCCGATGTCGGCGGCGGTTTCGGGATGAAGGGCTTTGCCTATCCCGAGTATTTCGCCGTGGCCCAGGCCGCGCGGCAACTGGGCCGCCCGGTGCGCTGGATGTCCGAGCGGACCGAGGCGATGCTGTCGGACAATGCCGGGCGCGACCTGACCACCACCGCCGAACTGGCCTTCGATGCGGATTACCGGATCACCGGGTATCGCGTCGAGACGCTGTCGAACCTCGGCGCCTACAACTCGGAATTCGCGCAGAACATTCAATCTGTGCTGTTCTCCAAGGTGCTGACCGGGGCCTATGACATCCGCAATGCCTTCCAGGTCAGCAAGGGGATCTACACCAACACGACTCCCGTGGACGCCTATCGGGGCGCCGGCCGGCCCGAGGCGATCTATGTTCTGGAACGTGTGATGGATTATGCGGCACGGGTGCTGGACATCGATCCGTGGGACTTGCGCCGTCGCAATTTCATCCCGGTCGATGCGTTCCCCTATCGCACGGTTTCCGACCAGCTTTATGATGTGGGGGATTTCCCGCGGGTGCTGGACCGGGTTTGCCAGGCGGCCGATGTCGCTGGATTTGCCGCCCGCAAGGCCGCAAGCGAAAGAGCCGGAAAATTGCGCGGTCTGGGATTGAGCTATTACATCGAGTCGATCCTGGGCGACCCGACCGAGGACGCGAAAGTCGAATTTCTGGAGGATGGCACAGTCAACCTCTATGTCGGCACGCAATCGAACGGGCAGGGACATGAAACCGTCTATGCCCAGTTCCTCGCCGACCGCACCGGCATTCCGGTCGGCAGCATAAACATCGTGCAGGGCGACAGCGATCTGATCGCCAAGGGCGGCGGCACCGGCGGTTCGCGCTCGGTCACGATCCAGACCGGCGCGACGCTGGTCACGGTGGAGAAGATGATCGCGGCATTCACGCCTTTCGTGGCCGATGAACTTGGCGTAAGCGAAGAGGCCGTCGGCTTCGACGACGGCACGTTCCGCGCCGAGGGGTCCAACCGGACGCCGACATTGATGGAGGTGGCCGATCTGGCGCGCGCAAAGGGGCGTGAGGATCTGTTGGTGCATCAGGCCGAATATCAGCTTGAGGGGCGATCCTATCCCAACGGCGCCCATGTGGCCGAGGTCGAGATCGACCCCGCGACCGGCGCAACGCAGGTCGTGAAATACACGGTCACCGACGATTTTGGCAACCTGTTGAACCCGATGCTGGCCGAGGGGCAGGTGCATGGCGGTGTCGCCCAGGGCATTGGCCAGGCGATCTGCGAGCGGGTGGTCTACGACGAGACCGGACAGCTGCTCACGGCGACGTTCATGGACTATGCAATGCCGCGGGCCGATGATGTGCCGATGATCGCCTTCACGACCGAGCCGGTCCCGTCCACTGCGAACGTGCTGGGCATGAAAGGGTGCGGCGAGGCAGGCACGGTCGGCGCGCTGGGGGCGGTTTCGAACGGGGTGCTGGATGCGCTTTGGCCCGAAGGTGTGCGCCATGCGGACATGCCTTTCACGCCGCAACGCGTATGGCAGATGCTGAACGAGGCGAAAGGTGCGGCTGGCTGAACGGATACGGGGATGGTGGCGCGGCCTCGGCGGGACCGAGGCGCAGAAGCCGTCCTTCGGCCGGGCCAGCCTGACCCATGTGGTGATCCTTGACGGCACGATGTCCTCGCTTGCCGAGGGCGAGGAAACCCATGCCGGGATGACCTACAAGCTTCTGAGCGAGCTTCCCGCCTCGGCGCATGTGTCGCTTTATTACGAGGCGGGCGTCCAGTGGCCGGACTGGCGCCGCACCCACGAGGTGGCAATGGGGCGTGGCATCAATCGCCAGATCCGCCGGGCCTATGGCTATGTGGCCTCGCGCTATCATCCGGGCGACCGGATCGTCCTCATGGGATATTCGCGCGGGGCCTATGCCGTGCGCTCGCTGGCGGGGGTGATCGATCGGGTCGGGCTGCTGCGGCCGGTTCATGCCACCGACCGGCATGTGCGCCTGGCCTATCGCCATTATCGCGGCGAAACCTCGGCCGAGGCATGCGCGGTCTTTTCCCGCGCCTATTGCCACGAACGGGTCGAGATCGAGATGCTGGGCCTTTGGGACACGGTCAAGGCGCTGGGGCTGCGGCTGCCTTTCGTTTGGAAGGTCAGCGCCGCGCGGCACGATTTTCACAATCACGAGCTCAGCGCGCTGGTGCGCAACGGGTACCACGCGCTGGCGCTGAACGAAACGCGCGAGGTGTTCCGGCCGGTCATGTGGCGGACGACAGGGGATTATCCGGGCCATGTGGAGCAGGTCTGGTTTCGTGGCGCGCATGGCGATGTGGGTGGGCATCTGGGCGGCTTCGAACCGGCACGCCCGTTGGCCAACATCTCGCTCGTCTGGATGCTGGAAAGGCTCGAGGCGCATGGCGTTCCGCTGCCAGAGGGGTGGCGCGCGCGATTTCCCTGCGATCCTTACGCGCCTTCGGTCGGTACGTTCCGGGGGCTGGGAAAATTGTTTCTGGCGCGTCGGCGCCGCGTGGTCGGCGCGGACCCGTCTGAATCGTTGCATCCCACCGCTGTGTCCGCGCGGGACGACGTGGCGCTTCCGCTCTCTGACCAGCACCTCGCCCATGGCGCTTGACCGGGGCAGGCGGGAAGGCGCAGGCTGTCGGTCATGCAACAGGATTTCCCGCCGGACCGGGTGCTCAGCCAGCCTCTGATGGCCGATCTTGCCTCGGGCGCGCCCGAGGGGCCGCGCCATTCGCCGCTTTGGTTCTTGTGGGAAGAGGGCGCCGTATTTCTGGTGGGCTCGACAAGGGACAGTTTCATCCGGCGACTTCAGGCCGAACCGCGCTGCGCCCTGGGCGTCGTCGAATTCGACAACGCGGCGGGCGTCCTGCTGCATGTCGGCCTTCGCGGCAGAGCCACTGTGGGGCCGATGGAGACAGGCAGGTTCCGGCGCCTGCTGGCGAAATACCTCGGCCCCGATCAGGCAGAGTGGAACCCCTGGTTCATTCGTGAAGTCGCCCGTATCGACGACCCCGAGGGCCGGATGGTTCGCCTCACGCCCGACACCATCGTATGCAAGGACGTGTCCTTTTTCCGGACCGGCCCGGGCCTGGCCAGCTAGGCCAGCTTCATGATGATGCAGGTGGTCGACCCGGTGGCATAAAGCTTGCCGTCGGCCACCCCGTGGATCTCGCCGGTCGCGACGCCGGTGGATCTGCCAGCGTGGCTGACGCGGCCCACGGCTTCGACCTCTGTTCCCTCTGGGATCGGGCGGGTTATATTCACCTTGTATTCCAGCGTGGTATAGGCCGACCCCTTCGGCACCGTGGTCATCACCGCGCAGGCCATGCAACTGTCCAGGACCGTTCCATACCAGCCGCCATGCAGCCCGCCCATCGGGTTGACATGCGCAAATTCCGGCGCGCCGCGAAAGGCGACCTCGCCGGGTGTGACGCGTGTCACGCGATAGTTCAGCAATGCGGCAATGGGCGGGCTGGACAGTTCACCGCGCAGCATCGCCTGCATGAAGTCCAGACCGGACATGGAAAGGAGCTCCGCGCGCGACGGAAGCTCCTTCGGGTTTCGTGCGGTTCTAATCGTCATTCGGCCGAGTTAGCCGCAGCGCCGTTCGGGCGCAAGGTCAGGCGACCTTTTCCAGCGAAACATCCGGATGCACGCCCAACGCATGACACACATCGCGCGTCAGATGGGGTTTGTTGAGCGTATAGAAATGGATATCCTCGACGCCTTCGTCAATCAGGTCCGAGCAGATCTCGGTTGCCAGCGATGTGGCCAGCAGTTCCTCGCGCCCATCGCGGATCGCCTTGTCAAAGGCATCGTCCAGCCAGGCCGGGACGTGGGCCCCGCATTTCTTGGCAAATTTGCGCACGCCCTTCCAGTTGTCGATCGGAACAACGCCGGGGATGATCGGCGCGTCGATCCCGGCCTTGACGCATTCGTCGCGGAACCGAAGGAAACTCTCGGCCTCGAAGAAGAACTGGGTGATCGCCGAATGCGCGCCGGCGTCGATCTTGCGCTTCAGCCAGCGCACGTCGTCGCCGGCGGCCTTGGCATCGGGATGCGGGTCGGGATAAGCACCGACACGCAGCTTGAACTTGCCGGTTTCGGCCAGCGCCTCGATCAACTCGACCGAATTTGCGAACCCCTCGGGATGCGGGGTGAACTGGCCCTGCCCCTTTGGCGGATCGCCGCGCAGCGCCACGATTTCGCTTACGCCGGCGTCGGCATAAGCGTTCACGATCTCCATCGTCTCGTGGCGGGTTGCATCGACGCAGGTCAGATGCGCGGCAACATTCAGGCCGTAATTCTTGTGGATCGTCGACACGGCCTCATGCGTCAGTTTGCGGGTGGTGCCGCCCGCGCCGTAAGTGACCGACACGAAATTCGGTTTCAAAGGCGCGAGCGCCTGCACGGTGTCCCACAGACGAAAGCTGGCCTCCAGCGATTGCGGGGGGAAGAATTCGAAGGAAACACGGGGTGCGGCGGTCATGGTTCTATCCAGTCCTGTTTGGCTTTCCCGACCTTGTGTCATGTCCGTGTTTGTGAAACAAATTCATTATCTTCAACATGAATATGAAATCCGTGATGGTATGCACCTGGAATTGAGACATTTGCGGACGATCCGAGCCATCCACGAGGCGGGTGGCCTGGCCCGCGCGGCGGACCTGTTGAACACCACCCAGTCGGCATTGTCGCATCAGGTGAAGGGGTTGGAAGATCGGGTCGGGATGGAGCTTTTCGTCCGGCGTTCCAAACCCTTGCGCCTGTCGGCGGCGGGGATGAGGCTGTTACGTCTGGCCGAACGGGTCCTGCCCGAGGTTGCCGCCGCCGAGGCCGAGTTCCGGGCGCTGCAATCGGGTAAATCCGGGCGGTTGCATATCGCCATCGAATGCCACGCCTGTTTCGACTGGTTGCTGCCGGTGCTGGAAGATTTCCGCAAGGCCTGGCCCGATGTCGATGTGGATATCCGCCCCGGCCTGTCCTTCGATGCGCTGCCCGCCCTGGGGCGCGAGGATGTCGATCTGGTGATCTCGTCGGACCCC
>JADQCD010000050.1 GCA_016278285.1 Actibacterium sp. | reverse complement strand
GGCCTGCGCGTCGCGCCGCCGGCCGCGCGGCAACAGACGGCCGGCGCGCCGCAGCTTGGCGGGCAGACCGCGCCCGCCCACGCCCAGCCGTTCCTCCATCAGCCGGGCGATGTTGTCCGCCATGTCCCGGACCGTCTGTTCAGCCAAAAAACCGACCCCTCGTCCCCCTGTGCACCGAAGATAGGCCACCGGCCCGCCAGGCTGCAACGGCTCTGGCGTCACCCGTGCGCACAGGCTATTCATCGGGCATGCTCAACACCATTCTCACCGGCACCGCAACAGACTCCCCGCCGCTTCTGATCGCCCACGGGTTGTTCGGATCGGCCCGCAACTGGGGCAGCATCGCCAAACGTATGGCGGCCGACCGGCAGGTCATCACCGTCGATATGCGCAACCATGGCGAAAGCCCCTGGTTCGACACCCATTCCTACCCCGACATGGCTGCCGACCTGGCCGAAGTGATCGCCGCCAATGGCGGGCAGGCCGATGTGCTGGGGCACTCGATGGGCGGCAAGGCGGCGATGATGCTGGCGCTGACGGCGCCCGAACGGATCAATCGCCTTGTCGTGGCCGACATCGCACCCGTGGCCTATCGGCACAGCCAGCAACCTTTGATCGACGCGATGCGCGGGGTTGACCTGTCAGCGGTCGAAACACGGTCGGACGCCGACGAGATGCTGGCGCGCGCGGTGGAGAGTCGCCCGGTGCGGGCGTTCCTGCTTCAATCGCTGGACGTCAAGAACCGGCGCTGGCAGTTGAACCTCGACGTGCTGGAGGCCGAGATGTCGAAAATCCTTGGCTGGCCACAGGTCGAGGGGCGGTTCGACGGGCCGACATTGTTCCTGTCGGGCGCCGAATCGGACTATGTCAGGCCGGAATTCAGGGACGACATCGCGGCGCTGTTCCCGAAGGCCCGGTTCGTCAGTATCTCCGGCGCGGGTCACTGGCTGCATGCCGAAAAGCCCCGCGAATTCATCACGACGTTGCAGACGGCGTTGCCGGCGGCGGCCTGATCCCTCAGCCGGCTGTTCCTGCAGGCAGCACGACCGGCGCGCGGGCGGCCTCGATCACGACCGGCAAGGCCGCGGGCGGGACGCTTTCACCACCCAGAAACACGATAGCCGCATGCAGCCGGTTCAGCCGGTGCAGCAGCGTCGCCTGGTCGTCGGCCGCGATCACCCGCACCGGCGTGCCCAGCCGCAGCGCCGCGGTGACAACCGCTTCGCACATGTCGCCCCGCGCCAGAACGCTGAGCCCGCGGCCGCTTTCCCGCGCCAAATGCGCGGCGCGGGCCAGCGTATCGGCGTCAAGCACGGCCCCCATCACGGCCACCACATGGCCTGCGGTGAATTTCGGAGCACGATAGCCCAGGATCACCAGGTCGCCCCCCTGTGCCGCCTGGCTCAGCAGAAGCGGCGCCCGCCCCTGCCGCGTGGCGAAGGACCAGCGCAAGGCACTGCCCAGCGCGGCCTCTTCCAGCCGCTTCCGGAAGACCCGCGCATCGCGGCGATAGGCCGCGCGCATCGCGGCGGGCGACAGCGTCGTGGCGGCACCCCCGGATGCCATGACGGCCTGCGTGCCCCGCCCCGAGGAACATGCCAGGAATGTTTCCTCTTCGATCAGCAGGCCCATCAGCTCCCCGTTCAGCCGACGCGCAAGCGCGATGGCAAAGCCCATCGCCGCCTCGGCATCGGCGAAAGACGTCGCGCCCAGGATCACACGGGCAGGTGTGTCCGAACCGGGGCTCATGGTGTGCCGCCTTCGCGACGCATGGAATTGACGAACCCCTTGCGCGCCTCGGCAAAGCCGCGCAGCCGATCCTCGGCCAGACGATTCACGCTGTTCGCGGGATAAGTGCCGTCGGTTTGCCGTTCACCGGCCGGGCGACCTGTCAGCAGGGTCAGCCCCTCGGCCACGCTGCGGATCGGAATGATTCGGAACTGTCCATCGGCCACCGCGTCCACCACGCGCTGGCGCAACGCAAGGTGTTTCACATTGGCCTGCGGAATCAACACCCCCTGCCGCCCGGTCAGGCCGCGCCCGGCACAGATATCGAAGAACCCCTCGATCTTTTCGTTCACGCCACCGATGGCCTGGATGTCGCCGAACTGATTGACAGAGCCGGTTACCGCGAAGGACTGGTCGATGGGCAGTTCAGACAGGGAAGAAAGCAGCGCGAACAGCTCGGCCGCCGAGGCGCTGTCGCCATCGACACCGCCATAGCTCTGCTCGAACACGATCGAGGCCCAGAGCGACATCGGAATATCCGGGGCAAACTGGGTGCCAAGGAACCCCGACAGGATCATCACACCCTTGGAATGCAGTGGGCCGCCAAGCTCGGCCTCACGCTCGATATCCACCAGTTTGCCGGCCCCGACCCGCACCCGCGCCGTGACGCGCGATGGCCGGCCGAAGCGGACCCCGCCCAGTTGCATCACCGACAGGGCATTGATCTGCCCGACCCGCGCGCCATCGGTGTCGATCAACAGCGTGTCACGCAGGATCGCATCCTGTTCGAGGTCGCGCACCCGGCCAGCCCGGGTTTCAGCGGCCGCTACGGCCCGGTCGATCTGGTCGGGGCCAATCGCATCCACCCCGTCGCGCGCGGCGAAATAATCGGCCTCGCGCAGCAGATCCGACAACGACCCGACGCCGAGGGACAACCGTTCCTTGTCATCGGCCAGCCGGGTGCCTTCCAACAGCGCCCGCGCGGTGCCCGGCGCATCCAGCGGACGAATCCCGCCACGCCGCGCCAGCGAGCCCAGAAGCCGGGCATAAAGCCGGACGGATTCGTCGGTTCGCGGCATCGCATCCTCGAAATCCGCCTGCACCTTGAAAAGCTGCGCGAAATCTGGATCCAGCAAGGACAGCAGGTAATAGAGCCGCCGCTCACCCACCAGAATCACCCGGACATCCAACGGGATCGGGTCGGGTTCCAGAGAGACGGTCGAGATCAGGCTCATTTCCTCGCCGGGTGAGATGATCTGGATCCGTCCGGTCTTGAGGCTGCGTTTTAACGCGTTCCAGGCGAAGGGTTCGGTCAGCAGCTGGGTCGCGTCAAGGATCAGGAACCCGCCATTGGCCCGCTGCAAGGCACCGGGCTTTATCATCGTGAAATCGGTATAAAGCGCGCCCATCTGCGCGCCATGCTCGATCCGGCCGATCAGGTTCGCCATGCTGGGCAAAGCCTCTTCGACGACGGGCGCGCCGGTGTCGGCGTCTGCATCGTGGCTGACCATGAGATTGACCGCATAGCGGGCGAATTGCGGTTTGGCGAAATGCCGGGTCGTTGCCACCGGAAAGGCACCGGCACGCCCGTTGTCGTTTCGGATCAGAAACAGTTCCGGGTTCTCGATCAGATCGGCGCGAACGGCGGCGACATAGTCGTCGATCACCCGATCGCCCTGCAGGTCGGCGAAGGCCTCGGCGATGGCGGTATTCACGCCATCCTCGGCCAGAGACTGGTTCAACGCCTCGACCTTGGCGCGCACGGTCTTCTGGTGGCGGGGCACTTCCTTGAGGATCGCCTCCATTTCTTCGCGGATCTCGCTGACCTTCTCTTCGATCTTTTCCTGCTCGTCCTCGGGCAGTTTCTCGAACTGCTCGGGTGTGACAACCTCGCCGTCCTGCATCGCCGCGACCATATACCCCATCGGAGTGCGCATGATCGCCACGTTCCTTTCGCGGGCGCGTTCGAACAGATCGCTCATCGCGGCTTCGTGCTTTTCGCCATATTCCTGTTCGATGCCGTGGCGGCGGGTCTGATAATCCTCGGATTCGAAAAGCGAGGGAATCGTGTTGGCCAGATCGTCGATCAGGTGCTCCATCGCCGCCTTCAATCGCTGCGCCATTCCGGCACGAAGACGCAGCGCGCGCGGTTTCCGCTCATCCTCGAAATTGGCGACATAGACCCAATCGTCGGGCACCGACCGCTTTTCGGCGATCTCGGACAGGATCTGCCGCACCGCCGCATGTCGTCCGCTTCCGGCCGGGCCCAGCACGAACAGGTTGAAATCCGAATGCCCGACATGACCCGCCATGCGGATCGCATCAAGCGCCCGGTCCTGCCCCGGAAGCATGTCGAGCGGTTCCAGATCAGCGGTCGTTTCAAAGCCCAGATCCGCAGGATCAAAGGGCTGGCGCAGGGCATCAGGCGCAAGCGCGTCCGGGATGGCGTCGGATGTCATGTTTTGGCTCCAGCTTCGTCCGGGCCAGTCTAACGCCTATCATTCGCCATGCGTTGCGCTGAATCAAAGCATTCCCGGCGGATAGGGGCTTGGCGGGGTCCGGGGCGGCTTTTTCCGGGGTGCCGGCAGGTTGAACCGGGCCAGACAAGCCGGGACCGCCCGGCGCCGGGTTTTCCGCGGCGGCGCGATCGGTTATCCGCACAGGCGGCGCACCGCGCGCCCGACCAATCCCGGAGGCCGGTCTCATGAGACAACCCGCGTTTTCCTTTCGCACCGCCCAGGCGATCCGCTTTGGCCGGGGCACCGCACCCGAGGCGACAGGCTGGGCCGCGTCGCGGGCGCGGCGCGTCCTGCTGGTGCATGGTGCCGATCCGGGCCGGGCGGCCTGGCTGCACGAGGCACTCGCCACCGAGGGGATCGCCGTCGCCGGATTTTCCTGCCCGAAGGAACCCGACACCGCGCTGATCGAGGCCGGGGTCGCGACGGCCCGGGATCATCGCGCCCAGGCCGTGCTGTCGCTGGGCGGAGGCGCGGTTATAGACGCGGGAAAGGCCATCGCAGCGCTGGCGCCGGCGCCCCGGCCGATGACCGACCACCTGGAGGTGGTGGGCGAGGGCCTGCCACTGGAAGCGGCGCCGCTGCCCTTCGCCGCATTGCCCACCACGGCGGGAACGGGGGCCGAGGTGACACGCAACGCGGTGATCCTGGTGCCCGAGCACCGGCGCAAGGTTTCGCTGCGTGACGATCGGATGCTTCCCGACCTCGCATTGGTCGATCCGGCGCTGACCGAAGGGCTACCGCGCGGCGTGACGCTGGCCGGCGGCCTCGATGCCGTGACGCAAGTGATCGAACCCTTCGTTTCCGTCCGCGCGAACCGGATGACCGATGCGCTGTGCCGCGACGCGATACCATTGGGCCTGTCAGCACTGCGCCGCTTGATGGAGGGCGAAGACCCGGCGGCCCGGGACGACCTGGCCTGGGTCAGCCTGTGCGGCGGCATGGCGCTGGCCAATGCCGGCCTCGGGGCGGTGCACGGGCTGGCGGGCGTGATCGGCGGCATGGCACCCGCCGCCCCGCATGGCGCGGTCTGCGGGGCGCTGCTGCCGCATGTGCTGGCGGTCAATACCGCGCGCGCAAAGGGCGAAGCGGCGGCGCGGCTTGGCGCGGTCGCGGACTGGATCGGCGCGGCCTTCGGCACCTCGGCGGGCTTTGCATTCGCGGCGCTGGCCGACTGGTCCGACGCGCAGGGTCTGCCACGGCTGCAGGCGATGGGCGTGCGGCACGATGCGCTGGCGGAAATCGCCGAAGCCTCCGGCGGATCGTCGTCAATGAAGGGCAACCCGGTGGTTCTGTCGCAAGCCGATCTTGCCGGCGTTCTGGAAAAGGCATTCCGGGACCGGGGCTGACCAACGGTCGAGGCCATGCCGGAACGCGCGGTTCCATTGCCGCAGACCGGTAATTCAACATCCTTGCGGCCCGGTCAGTCCAGCGCGTCGTGACCGATGTTGCCGCAATCCGACAGGTCCGAGCCGCCGCTGCCCGGCAGCTGGCGCATCAGCCCGCGCAGCGCACTGCGCAGCCCTTCCTCAAGAACCGGATGATAGAACGGCATGGCCAGCATGTCCGCGACGCTCAGCCCTTGTTCGACGGCAAGCGCCAGCAGATGGGCCAGATGTTCGGCCTCGGGCAGGCACATCTCCGCCCCCAGAATCGTGCCATCGCCGCGCCGCGCGTGGATCCGCAGCAGCCCGGCCGCCGCTCCCGCCATCCTCGCACGCGACTGGGTCGAGAAATCCGCGCTGCCGGTAAGCGGGTCCTGCGATGCAAGTACCGACAGCGGCGGACCGACCCTTGCCACCTGCGGCGCGCAAAAGACGATCGACAGCGCCGTGCGCCGGCACAGGCCGCCGCCCTGCGCATCGGGCGCCGCCATGCGCCCGGCGATATGCCCCTCATCTGCGGCCTCGTGCATGAGCGGTCGCCAGCCATTGGCATCGCCGGCCAGAAAGACCGGCAGATCGCCGATCCGCTGTGTGGCGGAATCGACCTCGGGCATACCCTTGTCATCCAGCGGCACGTCCAACGTGTCCAGACCCAGGTCGTCGATATTCGGCCGCCGTCCTATCGCGGCCAGCACCGCGTCGGCCTCGAATTCGCCGCCCGCGCCCGTCACACGGATCGCGCCGCCGGCCTCTGTCAATTCGGCCGGGCCGCCCAGATGCAACGCCAGCTCGGATTGCAGCAGCGGGCGAAAAACGCCGAGGATTTCGGGATCGTCGATCCCGGCCAGATTTTCCACGGCGTCGAACCCTGCAATGCGAATGCCCAGCCGCGACAGGGCCTGGGCAATCTCGACCCCGATGGCGCCCATGCCGATCACTGCGATGCGCGGCGGCAGGTCCGTCTGTTCGAACACCGTATCACTGGTCAGGATTCGGTCGCCGAAACCCTGCCACGCCTTCGGAACGACCGGACGGCTGCCCGGCGCCAGGATGATTGCGCGGGCTTCGATGGACAGGTCGTTCACCTCCAACCGCCCCGGCCCGCGCAGGCGGGCCCGTCCCGAAATCGCCCGATTTCCCAGCTTTTCCGGAACCGATTCCGGACCTTTGACGAACCCGTCGCGCAGTTTCCGGACATGGGCCAGAACCGCCGGGATGTCTGCGCGCAGGCCGCCGGCCCCCTCGATGCCGAATTCCTCGAAAACATGGCGACGGTGAAAGGCGTTGGCCGCTTCGATCAGCGCCTTCGAGGGCATGCATCCATTGGCCGCGCAGGTGGTTCCCCAATGCCCCTCATTGACCAGCAGGAAATCGTCCGTATAGCGCCGCACCTCGCGCAGGGCCGACAACCCTGCCGTGCCCGATCCGACAATGACCGTATCCACCTTCATCCCCTCGTCCTCCTCTGGCTGTTTCATTGCCGGCTGTCGCGACGGTGGCATGTTGCGGGCCTTGTCATCGTGCCACGGCATTCACATCTTGAACAAGGAGCGCCTTTCGATGCCGGCAATCCTGTCGCCGGCCGGCGCGTCGACAAGGGCCGTTCCTGACGACACTGTGTATTTATCTTTGGCACATGCCCGTCAAACAGCTAGTCTGAACGGAGAACATTTTAAGACCGATTGAGCGAAAGGAGAAAGATAATGACCAATAAGGACGAATACATCGAAAAGGCCAGAGCGCGCCTGGACCAGTGGACCGCAGAGATCGAAACGCTGAAGGCCAAGGCGCAAGAGGCCGAGGCCGACGCCAAGATCCGTTATCAAAAGCAGATCGAGGAGCTTCGCGCCCAGCGCGACGAGGCCGAAAAGAAGATGAAGGAAATGCAGCAGGCCAGCGACAATGTCTGGCAGGACATGAAGGACGGATTTGACCAGGCCTGGGACGATCTCGGGAAAGCCTTCGAAAAGGCAAGGTCACGCTTCAAATAAGCGCGGCGCCGCACAGGGCCCCGTCTGCCCGCGCGATTTCGATCCGCGGGCGGATCTGCGGCGTTATCCGGCCACATCGCGAAAACCGCCGAGCGCGCTGGTCAGATTATCGCCCAATGCGTCGCAAAGGTATCCGCCTTCCTGCACGAACAGTGTCGGCAAGCCCAGCCCGGCGATGGCCGCGCCGATCCGCGCGAAACCCGGCGTGGTGACCGCGAACCCCTTGAACGGGTCGTCGATGTAGGCATCGAGCCCCAGCGCCACCACCACCGCATCGGCACCGAAGCTGCGGATTCGCTGCAGCCCGTCTTCCAACGCCTTAAGATAATCCGCGTCGCCGGTGCCGCGCGGAAGCGGGATGTTCAGGTTATAGCCCAGCCCCGCGCCCTGCCCGCGCTCCTGTGCGTGGCCCCAGAAGAACGGATAGAAACGCACCGGATCGGCGTGCAACGAGACGGTCAGAACGTCCGCCCTGTGATAAAAGATGCCCTGCGTGCCGTTGCCGTGATGCACGTCCACATCCAGAATCGCCGGGCGCAACCCGCCGGCGCGGAGGCGTTCGGCAGCGATGCCCGAATTGTTGAGAAAACAGAAGCCACCCGCCAGATCGCCGAAGGCGTGGTGCCCCGGCGGGCGCGACAGGGCATAGGCGCCGCGTTCGCCCCCAAGCAGCAGATCGGCCCCGTTCAGGGCCGTTTGCGCCGACCAATAGGCGGCCTCCCATGTGCCCTCGGCGATCGGGCATGCGGTGTCGGCCTGGTGGTAACCGGCCTGCCCCACTGCGGACCTTGGATAGCTGTCGCTGCGGTTGGCCGGATGGATGTTCGGGATCACCTCTTCCCCCGCGCCTTCGATCCGACGCCAGCGGGTATAGATGTTTTCCAGGAATGTCAGGTATTCCGCCGTGTGGATCGCGGCGACCGGGCCAAGCCCGGAATCGGCCGGCCCGGAAAAGACACAGCCCGCAGCCTCGGCCCCCGCCTTCAGTCGATCGATCCGCGCCGGCTGTTCGGGGTTGGGCAGCTGCGCCCCGTTGGCCATGAAATGCCTGGGATCGTGGCGCCACTGCCGGTCGTCGAATACGGCTTTCATGTCGTTCCTTTCAGGGCATCCAGCCCGCTTTCGTCCAGTATCATGATGGTTTCGCCCGCCATCGGCACGAACCCCATCCGGTCATAGAAACGGCGCGCGCCGGGACTGTTGTCATAGACCGCCAGCTTCATGAAACGTGGCCGTCCGGCCTCTGCCGCCACCCCCGCGATCAGGCGCGGCCCCAGCCCCCGGCCACGCACTGCCTCGGATACCCACAGGTCCGAGACATAAACGCCCGCACCGCCCTTCACGGTCGAGAAGACCGGCGAGAACATCGCCAGCCCGACGATCGTACCAATATTATCCAGCGCCAGCACCGCGCCAAAGGCCGGGTCCGGGCCGAACCCGGCCGCGGTCAGCGTGGCCAGATCGGTGTTATGGGGATCACCAAGCGTCACCGCCAGGTTTCGCAACGCCGCGTCGAGGCGCGCCGCATCCGATCTGACCGCCTTGCGGATCGTGATTTCGTCCATGCCTCAGATCGCTGTCCTGTCGCCGCCCTTCAGGCCCAGCATCTGGCGTGCCTCGGCGGGGGTTGCCACCTCATGGCCCAGCTCCTCGACGATGCGGCGGATCTTGGCCACCTGCTGGGCGTTGG
>JADQCD010000264.1 GCA_016278285.1 Actibacterium sp. | reverse complement strand
TTGCCGAAAATACTCCGGGGTTTGGGGCAGCGCCCCAATCCGCGCGCAGCGCCAGAAGGCGTCCGCCCGCAGGGCGGGCCGCCAGGTCAGGCGCCGATCGTTACCGAAGGCGCTGACCGTTCGCCAGGACCTGGCCTTCCTCGGTCACCTCGATCTCCGATACCAGCGTATCCTCTGCATCGCCCGGACGGGCGAACATGCCCAGCATCATCCGCGCCCCCTGCGCCTGTTCCTGCGGCAGCAGCCCCAGCTCCACCAGCCGGTCCATCAGCGTGTTGCCGCCCGAGAGCCGCAGCTTCACCTTGCCGGCGGGTTTCGGCATCCCCCCCGATGTGTCGGTGTTGTCGATGGTAAAGCTGCCCTGACCGGTCAGCGATGCGCCGGCCACGCTCAGTTCCAGCGCGTTCAGGTCCAGCGCCGCGATCTCGGCCGGCGGCGCGTCGGTCATCCGCGTGGCCATTGCCGGGTCCAGGAAATCCACCAGCCAACGGCCGAGGCCCGACAGGTCCAACACCAGATTGGCCGGATCGTGCGGCAGGACTCCCTGCGGATCGAACATCGACCAGACCATCTCGCCCGGTTCGACGCCCTTGTAAGAGGCCAGCAGCCCGAATTCTCGCATCTCGTCGGATTTCGTGGCCGGGATCTTCAGGCGAAAGGCGCTTTCCGCGATCCGGGCGGTGACCTCGGGCAGCGGAATGTCCGAGCCACGCAGCGCAAGATCCAGCCCGGTCTGCGTCGCGGCATAGCTCAGCGTGTCGGCATTCATCGTGACCGCGAAACGACCGCCCTGCGTGGTTCCTTCGGCCTGCATGGTGTCGGCGCCGTCGGCGAAGTCGAAGTCGAAGCTTACCGGCCCATAGCTCAGCTCGGAATCGGTCGTGAAACCGGCCTTCAACATCGCGTTCATGTCCGCCATGTCGCTGTCTTCGGGCACCGTGGAGGTCGAGCGCGAGGCCAGGTCTTCGGCGGATACCGAAAGCCTGGCGTTTCCGTTGCCTTCGGGATCGAGGATATCCAGCGCCAGCGACGCCTGCGCGGCACTCAGGTCGGCGCCGATCCTGCGCGGGGCGACCCCGTCGACACGATACTGTCCGGCAAGCCTTGTCACGTTCAGGTTGAGACCGGTCTGCACAGGCTCGCCGTCGACGGTCATTTCGGGCATGAGGACAAACAGCTCGCGCGCCGACAAGTCGAAATCGAGATCGCCGGGATTGCCAGTTATGACGGTTTTCAGGTCCGTTTGCCGAATCGTCAGTGGCATGACCATGGTCTCTCCCTCGGCGGGATCGACCGTCATCGTCATTTCGTGTTCTTCGGCCAGTTGCAGCAGAACCGTGCCGTCCCCCTGCTCGGTCAGGGTGATCGTGCCGAGATCGCCTTCCATCCGACCCTCGGCCATGTCCATCGTGATCTGTGTCCCGCTGACCGTCAGCGTGTCGCCGGCCTGTGTGGCGGTGCCGGTGATGACCTGGCCGTAGCTCTGGCCGATGTCCCGGATACTGTCCCAGGCCTGCCGGGCGGTGATATCGGCCATGACCGGTGCCGCGCCCAGCATGCCGGTGGCCAGCGCGGCGGCCGAAATGAATGTGCGGTATTTCATCATGCGCTCCCTGTGTTCCAATGTTTCAATGCGGTTGCGGAAACCTTCCGCTTTCGCCCAAGTAGGGTCAAGGGAAGGTTCATGCTGGAACCCGCCTTTCGGGGCGCGTATCCAGGCGATGGTATTGATCGGAGGTTGCAATGCAGGACTTTCAGGCGATGACTGGCAAGACGGTCGCGATCACGGGCGCAAGCCGCGGCATCGGTGCGGCAGCCGCGCGGGCCTTCGCCGCGGCGGGTGCCAATGTGGCGCTGTTGGCGCGCAGTTCGGAGGAGCTCGGGGCACTGGCCGCGGAGCTTGGGGACGCCGCCATGGCCCTGTCGTGCGATGTGAGCGATTTTGCCGCCGTCGAGGCCGCCATCGGTGCGACGGCGGAGCGGTTCGGCGGCCTTGACGTCCTGATCAACAACGCGGGTGTGATCGAGCCGATCGCGATGCTGGGCGAGGCCGATCCGGCGGCGTGGGGCCAGCTTGTCGACATCAACGTAAAGGGGGTCTTTCACGGGATGCGCGCGGCGCTGCCGATCATGACCGCGGCCGGCGGTGGGACGATCATCACGACAAGTTCAGGCGCGGCGCACAACCCGCTGGAGGGCTGGAGCGCCTATTGCACATCCAAGGCCGGTGCCGCGATGCTGACCGCCTGTCTGGACAAGGAGGCCCGCGGCCAGGGGATCCGTGCAATGGGCCTGTCGCCCGGAACGGTCGCAACCCGGATGCAGCGCGAGATCAGGGCCAGCGGCGTGAACCCGGTCAGCCAGCTGGACTGGTCCGCGCATATCCCGCCGGAATGGCCGGCGCAGTGCCTTTTGTGGATGTGCACCCCCGATGCCGACGATTACATCGGGCAGGAGGTCAGCCTGCGTGACCCGGAAATCCGGGCCCGTGCGGGGATAGAAGGGTGATCGAGGTCGAAAAGTCGGACGCGCGATGGACGATCAGGCTGAACCGACCGGAAAAGGCCAATTCCCTGACCCGCGCGATGCTGGAGGATCTGGTTGCGGCGGTCGAGGCGGCCGGCGCGGCCGAGGTGCCGGTTCTGGTGCTCACCGGCGCGGGCAAGGTATTCTCGGCCGGTGCCGACCTGGAAGCGGCAAGGGCCGGCCTGGCCACCGATCCGTTGTGGGAACGGTTGTCGGCCGCGCTGGCGGGGCTGGATGCGCTGACCATCTGCGCGCTGAACGGAACGCTGGCCGGTGGCGCCTTCGGCATGGCGCTGGCCTGCGATCTCCGGTTGACCGTGCCCGAAGCGACGTTCTTCTATCCGGTGATGAAGCTGGGCTTCCTGCCGCAACCCTCGGATCCGGGGCGGTTGGTGGCGCTGCTCGGGCCGGCGCGGGCAAAGCTGGTGCTGATGGGCGCGGCCAGGCTGACCGCCGAAGAGGCGCTGAATTTCGGCCTGGTGGAGCGCATCGTCCGCCCCGAGGGGATCGAAGCTGCGGTGGACGCGCTGGCCGAGGCGGCGCAAGGTGCCAGCAGCGCGCAGCGCGCAGCGATCAAGGCGATGTGTCGTTGAGCGCGCCCTCGCAACCGGACGGGCCCCGCCATATGGTCGGGCTTATGAGTATTTTCGGCAAGATGAAGCCGGGGTCAGCGTCTTCGGCGGCGGCCGGGTGTTCGCGAGTGGAACCCGGACGGCCGCCGGCCGAGGCTCTCTCCCGAGATCAAGGCGCATTGCATGGCCGCGCCGGTTGATGCGCTGGTAGTGGGGGCCGGGCCGGCGGGCCTGATGGCGGCAGAGGCGCTGGCCGCGGCCGGTCGGCGCGTCGTGCTTGCCGAGGGCAAGCCGTCGGTGGGCCGCAAGTTTCTGATGGCGGGCAAGTCGGGATTGAACCTGACCAAGGTCGAACCGTTCGAGGTTTTTCTGGCGCGTTATGGTTCCGCCGCGCCGCATCTGCGCCCGATGCTGGAAGATTTCGGTCCCGGTGACGTGGAGGGGTGGGCACGCGGTCTGGGGCAGGACCTGTTCACAGGCAGTTCCGGCCGGGTATTTCCCGAGGCGATGAAGGCCTCGCCCCTGCTGCGCGCCTGGCTGGCGCGATTGTCCGGCGCAGGGGTGGATCTGCGCATCCGCTGGCTGTGGCGCGGGTGGGAGGACGATGATTGCCTGTTCGAAACGCCGGATGGCGCGATGCGGATCACGCCGCAGGTTACGGTATTCGCTTTGGGTGGGGCCAGCTGGGCGCGGCTGGGGTCGGACGGCGCCTGGGCGCCGGTCCTTGCGCGTCGCGATGTGGCGCTGGAACCGTTCCGGCCGGCGAACATGGGGCTTTCGGTGGCCTGGTCGCCGCATATGCAGCGGCATTTCGGCGCGCCCGTGAAGGGCACGACCCTGATCGTCGGAACCGATGTGGTGCGCGGCGAATATGTGATCTCTGCGCGCGGGCTTGAAGGCGGGGGAATCTATTCCGTTTCAGCCGCGGTTCGGGACGGTGCCGATCTGTTCCTGGACCTGATGCCGGACTGGTCGGAGGACGGAATTGCAGCGCGGTTGTCCGGGGTGGGAACGAAAGACAGCCTGCCCAACCGGCTGCGCAAGGCTCTGCGCCTTGATCCGGCGCGGCAGGCGCTGCTGTCCGAGTTCGGTCGGCCGCTGCCTGCGGGCACGGCGCTGGCGCGCCTGATAAAGCGGCTGCCCGTGCGTCATGCGGGGCCGCGCCCTCTGGACGAGGCGATCTCGACCGCCGGCGGCGTGATGTGGGGAGCGCTGGACGGAAACCTCATGCTGCGCGCCGTTCCAGGGTCTTTCTGCGCCGGAGAGATGCTGGATTGGGAGGCGCCCACCGGCGGCTACCTGCTGACCGCCTGCCTGGCCACCGGGCTTTGGGCGGGGCGTGCGGCGGCGCGTTACCCGTGACAGAGTTCAACGAACCTCATCGCGCATCCGGCGGAGAAAATCGGGCCAGTCGCGCTCGTCGATCGTGGCTTCGCGCACCAGGGAGTCGAAATGCCGGGTAAATGCCTCGATCCGCGACGTATCGCGAAATGCCAGATAGTTGCGCCCCAGATAGAGGACCGCCAGCAGTGGACCGAAGATCGTCACTGGCGCGGAAAACACCCGTCGCGCCTCGAACAGCGTCACGCGCAGCGCGGGGTAAAGCTGGTCGTGCAGGTCGAGGAAACGGTCGATCTGTTCCAGGCGCAACTGGGCAGGCAGACCGCGATAGTACCCTTCCGCGCGGGCGAAGGACTGAACTTCGTGCAGCGGCATCGCGATTTCATAATCGGACCGTGCGTGCCGCATCCAGGACAGACGGTCCTCGGAGGCACCGATCGCCTGTTCCGTGGTCCGTCCCAGATGCGGCCGGTATTCCCAGCGCAACATGTCGTGGATTTTCAGCATGTCGGACAGCCCGGCAGGCACATGGCGGATCTTGTAACCGGCAGCTTCCTGGTGCCATGCGAAAATCTGTTCGTCGACCAGGGCCCGCGGCGCCGAGGTCAGCGCCATGGATGTGGCCAGGATGTCCGCAGCACTTTCCGGCCGGTCACTCAGCCCCAGCAGCCAGTCGGCCGACACCCCCAGCGCGGCGGCGCATTCCGCCACGACCTGGGCATTGGGCAGTCGCGTCCCCCCGGGGGTCAGAAGTTGCGAGATGGTCGAGCGGTCCACCCCGATTTCGCGGGCCAGCGCGCTTTGATTCGTGCTGCGGGCTTCCATTGCCTTGAGAAGCCGTTTCCGCAGCAAATCGGCGCGGGAATTCTTGTCCATTAAAAGCGACATGAGTGATTATATACATCAATTGCCGTAAAACGTTAACTATTCATGGAATGGGAAACAGGCCGCAACCGGCTTATGCACGGGGCAATCGAACATCGGAGGGAATATGGAGACGCGGCAACGCACGGTCGTCAAAGCACTGTTGTGGAACCTGATCGGATTATCGGTCATGGCGCTGGTGGGGTTGGCCTTGACCGGGTCGTTCGCGCTGGGCGGCGGCATGGCGTTGGTCAACACCGGTATCGGGATAATCTGTTACCTGATTTATGAACGTGTCTGGCAGCGGATCGACTGGGGGCGTCACGGGTGATCGCCGAGGCCGCGCAGATCCGGTCAACGCAACCGCAGAAAGGCGGACCTTTCGGTCGTATTGTCAAAGAAAGGCACGCTGTCGTGCGGGAACCCGTTTTGCAACAGCCCCGCCACCTCGGCCAGCACGACCTCGGTGATGAAGGGCAGGTCCAGGGCGCGGGCCCGGTCCAGCGGAACCCAGTGCAGATGCGAAAGTTCGTCCTCGGCGCGGCCGAAATCGTCCGGATCCCCGATGATGCGGTCGGCTTCGACAAGAAAGAAGCGCGCATCAAAGCGGCGCGGGCGGCCGGGTGGCGTGACGGCGCGGAAGATGAAGTGAACCCCGTCAGGGTTGGGCAGATGTCCGGTTTCGGCGAAGCCGCGCCAGCCGCGCGGCGCGGGGCCGGGCCAGGCGCCGGGTGCACCGAGCATCAGGCCGGTCTCTTCCCACAATTCGCGGATACCGGCCGCCATCAGGGCCGGGGCCAGTGACGGATCGGCCCGCCGGGTCAGGCGCGCGGCACAGGCCGGGTTGATCGGACCGGCCAGTGGCACGCTGCCGTCGGCGGCATCGACCGCCCCGCCGGGAAAAACGTATTTGTTGGGCATGAAGGCCGCGCCGGAGCCACGCTGGCCCATCAGGACTCTGGGCGCCGTGGCCGCATCGCGCAGCACGATCACCGTGGCCGCATCGCGCAGCGCCGATTTGTCCGGGTTGGTCAGCCTTCTGCTCCGAAACCGTGCATGCGCTTGGCCCATTGCACGCCAACGATCATGCCCTTCAGCCGAGGCAGCAGATAGAGCGAAAGCGCCACGCATCCCACCGAGACTGCCGAGGCCAACACAAGCGGATCGGGTCGGAACGTCTCGAAGCTCCACAGGATTACCGGCGCCATCAGGTGTCCGACGATGAGAATCGTCAGATAGGCCGGCCCGTCATCGGCGCGGTGGTGATAAAGTTCTTCCTGGCAGACCGGACAGGTGTCGCGCACCTTGAGATAACCGCGCAGCATCGGCCCGGCCCCGCAACTGGGGCAGCGCCGCCGCCACCCGCGCAGCATTGCGGGGCGCATGGGTCTGTTACTGGTCTCAGTCATTCGTTTCTCATCCTTCGGTCTCAAGCGGCCGCCTTGGCCGACTTTCTTCCAATATGGGAAAATCCGGTGTTCGGCAAAGGGGGCCGGGCGGCGTTGCGTCCGGATGTCGCAAGATATCGTATCGCAAGGGCCGGACACAATTATCCAGTGCATTCGAGATACCTGAACGACCGCTCCGGTTCGTGCCTTCGGGTGAACATGTCTGTCGACGGTCTGTTTTGCACGCTGCGCCGCGATCACGCGGCGGCGGGGCCGCTGGTGACCTTGTTGCGACCTTCGGCCTTGGCCGCGTAAAGCGCGGCGTCGGCGCGGTGCAGCAGATCCTGGGCCGTGCAGGGCTGATTGCCGCAACTTGCCACGCCGATACTGCATGACACATGGAGCGTGCCGATGCGGCCGGGCAGGGCCACCGCTGTTTCATCGACGCATCTGCGCAGGCGTTCGGCCGCCTGCATGGCGATGTCATGGGTCGTTTCGGGCAGGGCCACCAGGAATTCCTCTCCGCCGATCCGGGCCACCAGGTCTACCGGGCGCATGTTGTCCGCCAGAATGCGCGCCACCTGTTCGAGAACCGCATCGCCTGCGGCATGGCCATGCCTGTCGTTCACCAGCTTGAACCGGTCGAGATCCAGCTGCATCACCGCGAAGGGGCGCCGCATCTCGACCGCGCGCTCGGCCATCCGCGCCAGGTGCGGCAGTGCATAGCGACGGTTGAAAAGACCGGTCAGTGGATCCCTCACGGCCATCTCCAGCCCGTCCTGCAACGAGTTGCGCAGCCGGTCCGCCTGGTGTTTGCGCACCAGCTGTGCCTCCAGGCGCAGCGCCAGTTCATCCACCGCGAACGGATCGAAAATCATGTCGTTTGCGCCCAGGTCCAACGCCATGGCCGCGCTTTCCCGCGCCATCGCCGGCATCAACATGACCACCGAGGCATGGCGCGTGGCGCTGCGTGCCCGAAGGTCAGGCAACAGGCTCAGCCCATCGCTCTGCCCTTCCAGGTTCGCGGCGATCAGGAACACATCGGGCACCCGTTCCGGACCGGGCAGCGCCAGCGCTTCGGCCCGGGTCATCACCGGCAGGTCCGCGTGCAGCCGGCTGCGAAGCGCGGACTTCCAGGCCATCGCCGTCTCTCGTCGCGGGGCGAGAAGGGCGATTCGTCCCTGACCGATGAAGGATGCGGCCGGATCGTCGAAGCCGAGCGCCCGGCGCGTGCCTTCGCGCAGGGCCAGTTCCTGCGCGGTTTCGCTGGCGCGAAGCAGACTGCGCACCCGCGCCAGAAGCAGAAGCTCGTCCAGGGGTTTGGCCAGAAAATCGTCGGCTCCGGCCTTCAATGCGCGTATCTTGCTGTCGGCAGCGTCGCCCGAGGTGACCATGATCACCGGAATTTCCATCGTTTCGGGGTCTGCCTTGAGGGCGCGGCACACCTCGATCCCGTTCATGTCCGACATCATCACGTCGAGCAGGATCAGGTCCGGCCTGTCCTGCCGCGCCGCGCGCAGGGCGGCCTGGCCGCTGTCGGCCTGAATCACCTGATAGCAGGCATCTGCCAGCCGGACTTTCATTACAATCCTGTTCGTCGCGACGTCGTCGACGACGAGGATTCGCCCCGGCATTGCGGATTCTCCCCTGCCTGTGTGTCGCCGACAGCGTGGTTCGGCGCGTTGACGGGTTCACTTCTGGACAAGAAGTGTTAACAAACCATTTAACCCCGCATTGACGGAGCGGAAGATGCAGCAGGAAACTGCCGAGACCATTGCGTTGCAAGCGTTGGGCTGGCTCGCCTCGGACGAGGAATTGCTGCCGGTTTTCCTGGGGGCAAGCGGCGCCACGATTGAAGGCTTGAAGGCCGCTGCCGGCGACCCTGCGTTCCTGATTTCGGTGCTGGATTTTCTGTGCATGGAGGACGCCTGGGTCCGGGCCTTTTGCGACAGTGCCGGCTTGCCCTACGACGCACCCTTGCGCGCGCGTCAGGCATTGCCGGGCGGGGCTCAGATGCACTGGACCTGACCGTCGGTCAAAGCTTGTTAAGCGCGCGCTCCTCGCCCGCAATCACTTGTTCGAGCAGCCGTTGAAGCCGGGTCTCCTCGGCCGATGACAGCTTGTCCGAGATCAGCCGGTTGTTTTCCAGCGCCAGCGGGGTGCCTTGCCGTACCAGATCCCGCCCGCGGGCCGTCAGGGCCACCTCGGTCATCCGACGGTCGCAATCGGCGGCACGGCGGGCCAGCAGGCCGGCTTCCTCCATCGCACGCAGCGCGCGGGAAGTGGCAGTGCGATCTATTCCGACGAATTCGGCAATGGCAGAGGGGCGTGTGAGCGTCTCGTTCTCGACGGCCAGCAGGATGCACCAGGTGATCCGCGTCAGGCCCAGCGGGCGCAGCATTTCGTCCAGCCGCCGTTCCTGGATGCGAGCGGCCAGCGACAAATGATAGGCCAGCGAGCGGTGAAGGCGATATTTCGAAGTTTCAGTCATGGGGTGACTTTCCGTGGCCGGTACGGGCAAGTCAATCGCGGGTGCGGCTTGCGCTGCCCCCCGTGCGGGCGCATATCCTCATCATCTGAAAGGGCCGGGTTGCATGGACAAGATTACGGCGGTGCTTTTCGACAAGGACGGAACGCTTTTCGATTTTCACGCCAGCTGGGCCGGGTGGGCCGCGGCGATACTGAGCGATCTGGCCGCGGGCGACGCCGGGCAGGCGGCG
>JADQCD010000319.1 GCA_016278285.1 Actibacterium sp. | reverse complement strand
TGCCCGAGCCGTCAAAGACATAGTCGGTCGATATCTGCACGAAGGGCAGGTCGCGGGCCGCCGCGGCCCGGGCCATGGCGGCCGGGGCGGTGCCGTTGATTGTCGTGGCCAGGGCCTCCTGCGTCTCGGCCTGATCGACGGCGGTGAAGGCGGCGGCGTTGATTACCGCACCTGCATCGGTCTGTTCGATTCTTGCGGCGCAGGCCGCGGGGTCGCCCAGATCCGCCGCGTCGCGGTCCAGCGCCTCGATCGCCTTCCCGCCCAGGCGGCGCAGTTCCGTGGCGACCTGCCCGCTGTGTCCGAACACCAGGATCTTCATGCACCGGCCCCCAGGCGCAGCCCGACGCCCTGGCGGTTTTGCAGGGCTTGCCACCAATCCGCGTTGTCGAGATACCACTGGACGGTCCTTTCCAGCCCCTGGTCCAGCGTGACCGTGGGACGCCAGCCCAGTTCGTCGCGGATGCGGGTCGGGTCGATGGCATAGCGCGCATCATGGCCCGGGCGATCCTGCACGAATTCGATCAGGCGGTCATGCGGGGCACCACCGGGCCGCTTCTGATCGAGGAACGCGCAGATCATCCGCACCAGGTCGATGTTGCGCGCGTCATTCTCGCCGCCGATATTGTAGCTGCGCCCGGGCACACCCCGTGTCAGCACCGTCAGAAGCGCATCGGCGTGATCCTCGACATAAAGCCAGTCACGCACGTTATCGCCAGTTCCGTAGACCGGGATCGGCCGGCCCGCGAGTGCGTTGAGGATTACCACCGGGATCAGCTTTTCGGGGAAGTGATAGGGGCCGTAATTGTTCGAACAGTTGGTCAGCAGAGCCGGCAGGCCATAGGTCTGCGCCCAGGCGCGGACCAGATGATCCGAGCCCGCCTTCGAGGCGGAATAGGGGCTGCGCGGATCATAGGGCGTGTCTTCCGTGAACCGGCCGGTCGCGCCCAGGCTGCCGTAAACCTCATCGGTCGAGACGTGGTGAAAGCGGAAGCCATGCGGCCTTTCACATGCCGTCCAATAGGCGCGGGCCGCTTCCAGCAGGTGGAACGTGCCCATCACATTGGTGTCGATGAAGGTGCCCGGCCCGTCGATCGAACGATCGACATGGCTTTCGGCGGCCAGGTGCATCACCGCGTCCGGCCGGTGTTGTGCGAATATCCAGTCCAGCGCGGCGCGGTCCCGGATATCGGCCTGTTCGAAGACATAGCGCGGACTTTCGGCGACAGATGCGACGTTGTCCAGGCAGGCGGCATAGGTCAGCGCATCCAGGTTGACCACGGCGTGCCCCTGCGCCACGGCCAACCGCACCACCGCCGAGCCGATGAAACCCGCCCCACCCGTTACCAGAATCTTCATGTTTCAGCCTCCGAAGACGAACGGGCTGTTGAAATCCCTCAGCAGCGGTGCCGCCGCATCCTTGTCGGACAGGATGGGCGCGCCGGTCAGACCCCAGTCGATGCCGATATCGGGGTCGTCGAAGCGAATGGCACCGTCACATTCGGGCGCGTAATAGTCCGAGCATTTGTAGATGATCTCGGTTTCAGACGCGCGCGTTACGAAACCGTGCAGGAACCCCTTGGGCACCAGCAACTGACGCCCGTTCTCGAAGCTAAGCTCGACCCCGATCCACCGGCCATAGCTGGACGAGCCGCGCCGGATGTCCACCGCCACGTCGAACAGCTTTCCGCGCCCGCAGCGCACCAGCTTGTCCTGGGCATGGGGTGGCGCCTGGAAATGCAGCCCGCGAACGGTGTTCACCGCGTGCGACAGCGAATGGTTGTCCTGAACGAAATCGACATCGATCCCCGCCTCGGCCAGCCTGGCCCGGTTCCAGCTTTCGCTGAAGAAACCGCGCGAGTCGCCAAAACGCCGTGGCGTCAGGATCAGCACCCCCTCCAGCGCGGTCGTCTCGACGTCAAGAAGTGGTTGCCGGACGCTCTCGGTCGGGTTGGCAGGCATGGAAATCCTTTCGATCTGTCAGCGCGAACGGGTCAATCCGCGGGCCGACGATACCACCCCTGGCGTCATAGCGAGGTGCCCGGGGTATTGTTGACCACGCCGAAGGCACTGCCGATCAGACCGAAGATCGTGCGCACCGAGGTTACCGGCGATTCGGTCGCCATCACCACATCGCCCGAATGGATCGGGAATTGCTGGGCGCTGAACAGCCCGTCAGCCGTGGTCAGATCCAGCGAAAAGACCACGCGCCGGTGACTGGGGCCGCCCGGTCCAACTGCGCTTTGGGGATAGGTGCGCAACACCAGGATCCCCTGCGGGTCGGCGCGCGAATCGGAAATGCCGCCCATCTCGGTCACCGCCTTCAGCGCCGAGAGCTCCTCGGTGGAGAAATCGACGACCTGCTCGCGCCCGGAGGCGCCGAGCGCCAGGAAATAGCGATCGTCCTTCTCGACGATGATCTTGTCGCCACCGCGCAGCGTGGTGTCGAGCGTGGGGGAGTCATAGAGCCGCGACAGCGGGGTCATGTAGGTGCGCCCGTCGCGCACCAGCCGCACGCGCGGGTTGTTCATCTCCGGCGGCACGCCGCCCCCCTGCGAGATGATGTTGAGCACCGATGTGTTCAGATCCTCCAGCGGGTAGCGTCCCGGGGATGCCACGCCCCCCACCAGATCCACCGAGTTGCGCCGCCCCGACGCGAGACTCAGCTGAACCTGCGCCGACGGGATGATGGATTCGAGCCGGGTCTGGATCGTCGTGCGGGCATGGCCCGGGGTCATTCCCACGACCCTGATCTCTCCGACATAGGGCACGAAGACCTCGCCTGCGGGCGAGACGACGAGGCCATCCATGGTAATGGCCTTCTGTTCCGCGGCGGTAATCAGCGAAGTCTCGGCCGAATCCCAGATGCGCAGGTCCAGCCGGTCGCCCACCGCGATCGTCTGGCTGACGGGGCTGTCATGCCGGGCCAGCCAGGCGGACTCGGTCATCTCGCCCGTGACCGGCCAGCCGCGCACCCGTGTCAGAAGGTCGCGATTGACCTGGTAGACGGCGAATTCCGGGGCTTGCGCATCCGCGCCCCTGAGAACCTCTTTCTTGCTCGGGCCACCACGCGGTAGGGTGCAGGCGCCCAGCGCCGATGCTGTGCCGGCGGCCAGAAAGCCCCGTCTGGTATAGCTTGCCATATATCCCTCGTTCGGCGGCCATTCCGGCCCGGACTTCACCCTTTGCGGGGTCACCGTGCACGATACCGGCTCCCCCCGACGGGTCAACCGATGGTGACAGTTTCGCGCCAATTTCGTCGGAAACGGAATCCGACCGGCGGGATGCCAACGGGACGCTTCCCGATCGGCCGAGGTGCGGGGCATCAGAAGTCGATCGCCAGACCTTTCTTCTCCCAGTCGCCGTAGCGCACCGGTTCCGGCCCCTTGCGGCCGCCAAGCTCTTTGGCAAGGGCGGGGTGTTTCGCGCTCTTGCGCCGTTGCTCGGCCTCGGCCAGGGCGCGGATCGCCTCGGGCGGCAGGTCCTTTCTGCTGTCGTCGCTCATCGCGCTGCTCCTTGTGGGCTTCTTGCCCTTGATATACGGCGGGACCGATCGGCGGCAAGCAGGGAACGGCCCAATGGCAGATGGCAACGACACGGCCCGCGGCGCGGCACTGGCGCTGGTGAATGCCGTGCTGGAGGATCATCGCCAGATCTCGGAACTGACCGGCGAGGACGGGCTGCTGACCGACATGGCCCCGGCCGATCGCGCACGGGCACAGCGCCTTGCCTTGTCGACGCTGCGCCATGCCGGCCGGGCCGACGCGGTTCTGAAACCGCTTCTGCGCAAGCACCCGCCTGCCGAGGTGCGAAACCTGCTTCGGCTTGCCGTGGTCGAGATGATGCATCACGGCGCCGCGCCGCACGGCGTGGTGAATGCGGCGGTTGCATTGTTGCGGCGGGACCGCCGGATGCAGCACATGGCCGGGCTGGCGAATGCCGTGCTGCGCAAGGCGGCCGAGGTGACGCCCGAGCATTGGGACGCGCTGCCGCCCCAGCGCATGCCGGGTTGGCTGCGCGGCCGGCTGGAAAGCTTCATGGGGCGTGCGGGGGTCGAGGCGCTGGAGGCTGCGCATGCCGCCGGCGCCCCGCTGGACCTGACACCGAAAGGGGATGGCCGCGCGCTTGCCGATGCTGTCGGCGGCGCATTGCTGCCCACCGGGTCGGTGCGCCTGGCCGGGACGGTTCAGGTCTCGGCGCTGCCCGGTTATGACAGGGGTGACTGGTGGGTTCAGGATGCCGCCGCGGCAATCCCCGCGCGGTTGCTGGATGCGCGGCCGGGCGAACGCGTGCTCGATCTGTGCGCCGCGCCCGGCGGCAAGACGCTGCAACTTGCCGCCGCCGGGGCCGAGGTGACGGCGCTGGACATCTCGCCGCAGCGCCTGGCCCGACTGGAAGAAAACCTGGCGCGCACCGACCTGTCCGCCAGGATCATTGCCGATGACGCCCTGACATGGAAGCCCGATGTGCCCTTCGATGCGATCCTGCTGGATGCGCCGTGTTCGGCGACGGGGACGATCCGGCGGCATCCGGACCTTCCCTTTGCGCGCTCTGCAAGGGAAATCAAGTCGTTGGTCGCGTTGCAGGCGCGGATGATCGACGCGGCACTGGAAATGCTGAAACCGGGGGGGCGACTGGTTTATTGCACTTGTTCTCTGTTGCCGGAAGAGGGCGAGAAACAGGTGACCGATGCCCTGATCCGTCACCCCGGCCTGCGCGTCGAACCGCCCGACGCGACATGGATCGAGGATGCCTGGCGCACCGCGGAGGGCGGGCTGCGACTGCGCCCGGATTTCTGGCCCGAGCACGGCGGAATGGACGGCTTTCATATCGCGGTTCTGCGCAAACCCGCCTGAACCGGGGTTTTCCCGGTGACAGAAAGCCCCCTCGCGGGTATTGTCAGCCGAAAACGGACCAGGGCCCGAAGAGCAGCCACAGGACGAGATGACAGGCGTTTCGCATGACGGTAGATGGACGGCCCGGCGCGGCCGGCTGATGGATTGCCTGCATGCATGGCTCAGCACGCGGGCCAGACCGGCGACCGCCTTCACGTCGCAGCCCGAACCGCGCACGATCGGCTCTTTCGCCCGTGGGCGGCAGTTGATCGGCGGCAATTTCCTGTTTGCCGGGTATCTGGTGCAGGCGCCCGAGGCGACGATTTGGGATCTGGACATGCCGTCGGACGATTTCGCCGAAGAGCTTGAGGGTTTCGTCTGGTTAGATGATCTGGCCGCCGTGGGCGACTGTGCGGCGCGCGAAAGGGCGCAACGCTGGACGCAGGAATGGATCGTCCGACACGGTGGCGGCCGTGGTCCGGGCTGGTCGCCCGATCTGACGGGCCGGCGTCTGATCCGCTGGATCAACCACGCGATCCTTTTGTTGTCCGGTCAGGACAAGCCGGCGACCGATGCCTTTTTCCGGTCGCTCGCGCAACAGACCATCTTTCTCTCGCGCCGCTGGAAAGGTGCGGCCCCCGGCTTGCCGCGGTTCGAGGCGTTGACCGGGCTGATCTATGCCGGACTGTCGCTGGAAGGGATGGAGGACAATGTCGCCCCGGCGGCACGCGCCCTTGCACGGGAATGCCGTGAACAGATCGGCGCAGAGGGGGGCATCCCGACCCGCAACCCCGAGGAACTGCTGGAGGTCTTCACGCTTCTGACCTGGGCCGCGCAGGCCCTGTCGGGCGCAGGACGGATGACGCCGAAGGACCATGTGCATGCGATCGAGCGCATCGCGCCCACGCTGCGCGCGTTGCGCCACGCCGATGGCGGGCTTGCCCGGTTTCACGGGGGCGGGCGCGGCCGCGAGGGGCGGCTGGACCATGCGCTGGCGGCGTCGGGGGTGCGGGCCAGGGCGAATACCGGCCTGGCGATGGGGTTCGCGCGGCTTTCAGAGGGGCGCAGCAGCGTCATCGTCGATGCCGCGGCGCCGCCGTCACAGGCGGTGTCGGGCAATGCCCATGCTTCGACCCTTGCGTTCGAGCTTACCTCGGGGCGGCGCCCGTTGGTCGTCAGCTGCGGTTCGGGCGACACTTTCGGCGTGGAATGGCGGCGGGCCGGTCGCGCCACGCAATCACATTCGACCCTGGCGATCGAGGGCTATTCCTCGGCCCGGCTGAGCCCCCGGCGCAGCGCGGGCGGCCGCAGCCAGGAATTACTGGTCGACGGGCCGAAAGAGGTGGGCGCGCAGCAGGGCGCGGATTCCGAGGGCCAGAGCCTGACAGCCTGGCATGACGGATACGTTCGCAGCCACGGCCTGATCCATGCCCGGCGCCTCGATCTGTCCTTCGACGGGCGCAGCCTGAGCGGTGAGGATACGCTGGGCGCGTTTTCCGATCTTCAACATGCCACCTTCGACCGGGCGATGGATCAGGCAAAGCTTCAGGGCATTGCCTTTTCGGTGCGGTTTCATCTGCATCCCGACGTTGACGCCGAGATCGACATGGGTGGCACGGCCGTGTCGCTTGCGCTGAAAAGCGGCGAGATCTGGGTGTTTCGCCATGATGGCCACGCGCGCCTGCATCTGGAGCCCAGCGTCTATCTGGAGCGCGGACGGCTGAAACCGCGCGCTGCGCAGCAGATTGTCCTGTCCTCGCGTGTTCTGAATCATGCCGGGCAGATCAACTGGACGCTGGCCAAGGCACAGGATACACCGCAGGGCGTCCGGGATCTCGTGCAGGACGAGATTCCCGCGCAGCTTGCGTGATCTGAACAGAGAGTGCCAACGATGACCGACCTCGTGCCAATCCGCCGCGCGCTGATTTCCGTTTCCGACAAGACCGGCCTGCTGGCGTTCGCCCGGGCGCTGGACGCACGCGGGGTGGAGCTGCTGTCCACCGGCGGAACCGCGCGCGCGCTGCGCGAAGCGGGGTTGGCCGTGCGCGACGTCGCCGATGTCACGGGCTTTCCCGAGATGATGGACGGCCGGGTCAAGACGCTGCACCCGGCGGTGCATGGCGGGCTGCTGGCGCTGCGCGACAACGAAAAGCATCTGGCCGCGATGCAGGCGCAGGGGATCGCACCCATCGACCTGCTGGCGGTCAATCTCTATCCATTCGAGGAAACGGTCGCAGGCGGCGCGGGGTATGACGACTGCATCGAGAATATCGATATCGGCGGCCCCGCGATGATCCGCGCCGCGGCCAAGAACCACGCCTTCGTCAATGTCGTGGTCGATGTCGCCGATTACGACGCGCTGCTGGCAGAGATGGATGCCAACGACGACCGCACGACGCTGACCTTCCGCAAGCGGCTGGCCCAGACCGCTTATGCCCGCACGGCGGCCTATGATGCGGCGGTCAGCACCTGGATGGCCGATGCGATCGGTGAACCGGCGCCGCGGCGCCGCGCCTTCGCCGGGACGCTGGCCCAGACGCTGCGCTATGGCGAGAATCCGCATCAGCGTGCTGCCTTCTACACCGATGGGTCGCACCGGCCCGGCGTGGCCAGTGCGAAACAATGGCAGGGCAAGGAGCTTTCCTATAACAACATCAACGATACCGACGCCGCGTTCGAACTGGTGTCGGAATTCGATCCGGCGGACGGGCCGGCCTGCGCCATCATCAAGCACGCCAACCCCTGCGGCGTCGCGCGCGGCACGACACTGACCGACGCCTACAAGCGGGCCTATGACTGCGACCGCACGTCGGCCTTCGGCGGGATCGTCGCGCTGAACCGGGAACTGGACGCGGACACCGCACAAGAGATCGCGCAGATCTTTACCGAAGTGGTTATTGCGCCCTCGGCCACCGAAGCCGCGCGCGCGGTTTTCGCCGCCAAGAAGAACCTGCGCCTGCTGACCACCGGGGCGCTGGCCGATCCGTCGGCGCCGATCCTGGCTTTCCGGCAGGTGTCGGGTGGATTCCTGGTGCAGGACAAGGACACCGGCCGCCTGGACGAATCCGACCTGAAGGTGGTGACGAAACGCGCCCCCAGCGAGGAGGAGATGAAGGATCTTCTGTTCGCCTGGACCGTGGCCAAGCACGTCAAGTCCAACGCCATCATTTACAGCAAGGGCGCCGCTACCGTGGGTGTCGGCGCGGGGCAAATGAGCCGGGTGGACAGCACCCGCATCGCCGCGCGCAAATCGCGGGATATGGCCGAGATGCTGGGCCTTTCCGCGCCGCTGACAAAGGGTTCGGTGGTTGCCTCCGACGCCTTCTTCCCCTTCCCCGACGGGTTGCTGACCGCCGCCGAGGCCGGGGCAACGGCGGTGATCCAGCCTGGCGGCTCGATGCGCGACGACGAGGTGATCGAGGCCGCCGACAAGGCCGGGCTGGCGATGGTGTTCACCGGCATGCGCCATTTCAGGCACTGATCCGCCATGCGGCTGTTGTGGCTTACCGCGCTGATCGTGTTCCTGGTCGACCAGGCCAGCAAATATGCCGTGGTTATCGGCATGGACCTGCGCGGGCGCGGCGCCATCGACGTCCTGTCGCCGTTTCTGAATTTCCGCATGGCGTGGAATCGAGGGGTGAATTTCGGCCTGTTCGCCAATGACGCCGAAGTGATGCGCTGGATCCTGGTCGCCGTGGCCCTGGCGATCTCGGCCTGGGTGGTGATCTGGATGGCGCGGGATACACATTCGCGGCGGGCGCTGACCTCGGCCGGGGTGCTGGTCGGCGGCGCATTGGGCAATGCGCTGGACCGGGTCGTGTTCGGCGCGGTGGCGGACTTCCTGAACATGTCCTGCTGCGGCATACGAAATCCCTTTTCGTTCAACGTGGCCGACATCGCGATCTTTGCCGGCGCCATCGGCCTGATCCTGTTCACCGGCCGCAAGAACACCCCGTGACGCGCCCGCGGGCTTGCGCTAAACAGGGCGGCAAAGGGTAAAGGAGGCCGAAAATGCGTGCAGCGCGCGTGGCAATCGCGATCTTTCTGGCGACCGGGCTGGGCCTTGCCGGATGCTCGCGCAATTCGCAGCCGCAACTGATGAATGTCGCTTCCAGCACCGACACGCCGGATGAATTCGCGATCCTGCCCAACAAGCCGATCGAGATGCCCGAGGATCTGGCCGCGCTGCCGCAGCCCACACCCGGCGGGGCCAACCGGGTGGATCCGACGCCGGAGGCCGACGCCGTGGCGGCGTTGGGCGGCGATCCGGCGCGGCTGAACCCCGGCGGGGTGCCCGCTGCGGACAGCGCGCTTGTGTCGCGGGCGGCGCGGTTCGGTGTGGCCGACGAAATCCGGCAGACGCTGGCCGCCGAGGATCTGGAATATCGGCGCCGCAATGACGGCCGGCTGCTGGAACGGCTGTTCAACGTGAACGTCTATTTCAAGGCCTACCGCCCGATGTCGCTGGACCAGCATGCCGAGCTTGCCCGCTGGCGCCGCGCCGGCGCGCAGAATGTCGGCGCCCCGCCCGAAAAGACGGACTGACGGCCTGTCACATCCGCGTTGGCGGGGCTTGAACCATGGGCGGCGTGGCGTAGGTTCACACCAGACCCAAT
>JADQCD010000271.1 GCA_016278285.1 Actibacterium sp. | reverse complement strand
CGGCGGCGGTCTTTTCATCCAGCGGCTTCTTCTTGGCCTTCATGATGTTGGGCAAGCTCGCATAGCGCGGCTCGTTCAGGCGCAGATCCACGGTGACGATGGCGGGCATCTTCACCTTGATCGTCTGCAACCCGCCATCGACCTCGCGCGTGACCAGCGCATGATCGCCCTCGATCTGCAGCTTGCTGGCAAAGGTGGCCTGCGACCAGCCGAGCAGCGCCGCCAGCATCTGGCCGGTGGCGTTCATGTCATTGTCGATCGCCTGCTTGCCGGCCAGAACCAGGCCCGGCTGCTCCTCGTCGATCACGCCCTTCAGGATCTTGGCCACCGCCAGCGGCTCGATGTCCTGGTGCACGTCCTCGGCGGCAACCACAAGGATCGCCCGATCTGCACCCATTGCCAGCGCGGTGCGCAGCGTCTCCTGCGCCTGCTTCACCCCGATCGAGACCGCCACGACCTCGTCCGCGGTGCCCGCCTCGCGCAGCCGGATCGCCTCTTCCATCGCGATCTCGTCGAACGGGTTCATCGACATCTTCACATTGGCAAGATCGACACCGCTGCCATCCGCCTTCACGCGGACCTTCACGTTATAGTCGATCACGCGCTTCACAGGCACGAGTACCTTCATCGGCGTGTCTCTCCCTTGGTCTCAGTCATGCTCAGACCGTGTGTTAGCGACTCCTGCGCGCGGAAAACAGGGTAAAATCGACACCCGATGCGGTCAGGACGTCGCGTTTGCCGGATTCCCGCCCCGGCGCCGGCGGGCGTTGCCGCGAACGGGATCGGCGCGACGCCGGCCGGGCGCGCGCGCCTATCGGTTCGCGCCGGGAACCCAGAGAACGTCGCCTTCGGCCTCGTGGTTGGCGATGCGGGCGGCAACGAAGAACCAGTCGGACAGGCGGTTGAGGTATTTCGCGGCCGCCGGATTGACCGATTCCATCGTTGCCAGTTCCACGCCCAGTCGCTCGGCCCGGCGCGACACGGTGCGGCACATGTGAAGCTGCGCGGCCAGCGGCGATCCGCCGGGCAGGATGAAACTGCGCAAGGGCTCAAGCCGCTGGTTCATCACGTCGATCTCGGATTCCAGCCGTGACACCTGACCCTCGCTGACGCGCAGCACCGGATGTCCCGCCTCGGCATCCTTTTCCATGTCGGGCCGGCACAGGTCGGCACCAAGATCGAACAGGTCGTTCTGAATGCGGGCGAGTGCCGCGTCCATCTCGCCCTCGGCGTGCAGTCGGGCCAGACCGACGGTCGCATTCGCCTCGTCCACGGTGCCATAAGCAGTGACGCGCATCGAGAACTTGGCGACCCGCGTGCCGTTGCCAAGCGCGGTTTCGCCGTGATCGCCGGTTTTGGTGTAGATCCTGTTCAGAACGACCATCGCTCAGCCCCCCATGCGGCGGAAGAAGACATAGACGAGGATCAGCACCACCGCGATCGCCTGCGCAATGATGCGATAGCGCATGATCCGGTTGGCGTGCTTGCGGTTGAACTCGCCACCCCTGGCGAAGCCGCCAATCCCCACCATCAGGATGGCGACCACGACGAGACAGGCAATGGCGACGACGATGAAAAGCGGATCGTGCAGCATGATTCTGTCCTTTCCCTTGGCCCGGACATAGCCGCCCCGCACCGAAAAGCGAATGGGGGATCGAAAGATTTCAGCCTTTCGACAACACCCGGTCCAGTGCCCGTGATGGCAGTAACCGCCGCAACAGGCCACTGAAATAGGTGGGCATCGTGACATAATAGCGCGGCCGAGGATGGGGTGATTCCAAAGCGTGAACCAGTTTTTTCGTCACCGCGGCGGCGGGCAGTTCGAATCGGTCCTCGCCGCCTTCATAAAGCCGTTTCAGCAGCGTGGCCCGGTATTGATCGGCGCGGGCCGAGGCCCGCCAGTCCACCCATTTCTCGAAATGCGGAATGGAGTTCGCGCGGATCTTCGACGTGATCGGTCCGGGCTCGATCAGGATCACGTGCAGCGGTGTGTCGCGCATCTCCAGCCGCAGGGTGTCGGTCAGCCCCTCCATCGCGAATTTGGTGGCGACATATGCTCCGCGCCATTTCAGCCCGACCAGCCCCAGCACCGAAGAGTTGTTGACGATCCGCCCATGTCCCTGGGCGCGCATCACCGGGATCACCCGTCGTGTCAGTTCGTGCGGGCCAAAGAGATTGGTCTCGAAAATCTCCTGCAACGCACCGCGCGGCAGATCCTCGACCGCGCCCGGGCAGGCGAAGGCGCCATTGTTGAACAGCGCGTCCAGCGTGCCGCCGGTGCGGCCCAGCACCTCGTCCAGAGCGGCGGCGATGCTGGTGTCATCGGCCTGGTCGAGGGGGAAGCTTTCCAGCCCCTCATCGCGCAGCCGCGCGCAATCCTCGTTCTTCCGGCAGGTCGCGAACACGCGCCATCCGCGCGCTGCCAGCCCGTGCGCCGCGTCGTATCCTATGCCCGAGGCGCATCCGGTGATGAGAATGGATCGCTGTGTCATGTTATTACCCGCCCGCTGCGCGTCACGCGAACGCTAGGGGATCGACGCGCCGGGCACAATCGGACGTGATCCACGGCCCGGCGGACAGACCGAACCGATCCGGATCATGCGATGTCGCCGGAGCCCGGCGAACGCTTTTTGCCGGTAATCATGGCGCGTGCAAGATTTTCGTGATGCCGGACCGAGGCCAGCACCACGCCGGCCAGATGCAGGGCGATCAGCAGAAGCGTCATATTGGCAAGAACCTCGTGCGCCTCTTCCAACACCTCCCCGCCCTCGCCGACTTCACCATATTCCCCGTCCGCGTCGGCATGGGCCGGTGCAACGATCCGGGGCAGATCGGGCAGCATCGCGACGCGCTCGGGTTCTTCCATCAGCCAGCCGGTAAAGGCGGTGCCGGACAAGGCCAGCAGCAGCGCCACGATCATCGCCGCGCCCGCCGGGTTGTGGCCCAGATACCGGCGTTCCTGCCCGCGGGCCATGTCGCCAAGATAGCCGAGCGCCGCACGCGGCCCGCGCAGGAATTGCGCGAAGCGCGCGTATCGCGACCCCACGAGACCCCAGACGAGGCGGAAAGCGATGAGGCCCGCGATCGTGTAGCCGGCAAGCTCATGTACCGGCTGCATATCTTCCGCGCTCAGCCATGCGACCGCGAAGGCCGCGACAAGACCCCAGTGAAAGATGCGCAGCAACGGATCCCAGACACGGACCCTGCCTTGCCCGACTCCAGAACGCGGAGCGGGCGCCTCACCCGAGATGTCAGTCATTTTTCTGCCCTCGCTCATCATGGCCCGAACGATCCTCGTCGTCCTCGTCCTCGTATTCCAGATCGATCACCTCAAGCGTCGCCGGATGGACCGTTACCTCGATCTGTCGCCCGCCGGCATCGTGGCCGTTGATCTCATAGCAGCCGTCGTCGATCTTGATCCGGCGCACGGTCCAGCCCTTTTCCGCGGCAAGGCGCGTCACCGCATCGCGCGGCTGCCAATCGGCCATGGGCACGAAACAGTCGTCCTCGGCCAGCGCCGCGCCCGCCGGAACGACGGCGAGAAAGCCAAGTAGTGTCATTGTTTTCTTCATGGGCCAAACTCCGTCTTGCGGCCAACATGCGTGGACCATGCCGGGCGAACCTGACAGGAGCCTGAAGCATGCGCTCCGCAGCCGTCAGCCTTGCGTCAGCCCGAACCGACGAAAACTACGACGAATTTCCCGGCCCCTGTCCCGTCAGCCGAGCGCCCGGCGATAGAGATGCCATGTGGCGTGGCCCAGCAACGGCAGCACGACGAACAGCCCCAGGAACAGCGGCACCATTCCGGCGAACAGCAGCGCGGCCACGGTCAGTGCCCACAGCGCCATGGGCCGGATATTCGTCGTGACAGTGCGGAAACTGACGATCATCGCGGTGACGAAGTCGATCTCGCGGTCCAGCACCAGCGGCAGGCCCACCACCGTTATGGCGAAGGTCAGCGTCGCCAGCGCGCCGCCCACGGCCGAGCCCATTGCCAGCATCATCAGCCCGTTCGCCGTCAGGAACACCTCATACGAGGTCGAGATGTTGGTCATCGTCGACAGGCCGAGAAACAGCGCGAAGATCATGTGCCCGATGAAGGACCAGAACAGGAAGATCAGCACGATGATCGCGCAGATCGAGGGCAATTGCCGGTCCTTCTGGCGCCAGACCGCGCCAAGCACGCCGCGCCACGCCAGCGGTTGACGCTCTTCCAGGCGACGGCTGACCTCGTACAGTCCGACGGCGGTAAAGGGACCCAGCAGCGGAAAACCGAACACGGCAAGCGCCAGCCAATAGATTTGGCCGGTCGCACGGGTCAGCCAGAACAGTCCGATGCCGAAAAGCACATAGACCCCGCCAAAGAACAGGCCATAGGTCGGTGCCCTGCGGAAATCGGCCCAGCCCCCTCGCAGCGCCGCTTTCAACGTGGCCAGGCTCACCGGGCGAATTTCAGGTGGCCGCGCGGCCGGCGCGACGACGGTTTGCGACATGACGTTCCTCCCGTGAATGCCGATGGCAGACCGGGAGAGGTTTACAGGCTTTTCGCACAGGTCAAGCGGAAGTTGACACCGCCGCGCACGCGGCGCGATCTAGTCTTCGCCCTGCGCCTCGGCCCTGCTCTTGCCCGAAACGTCCATCGCCAGCGTGGCGGCCATGAACTGGTCCAGGTCGCCGTCCAGCACGCCTTGCGTGTCCGATGTCTCGACCCCCGTGCGCAGATCCTTGACCATCTGGTAGGGCTGCAGGACGTAGGAGCGGATCTGGTTTCCCCAGCCCGCCTCGCCCTTTGCCGCATGCTGGGCGTTGATCTCGGCGTTCCGACGGTCCAGCTCCATCTGGTAAAGCCTTGATTTCAATGCCTTCATGGCGATATCGCGGTTCTGGTGCTGCGATTTTTCGGAACTGGTAACGACGATCCCGGTCGGAATATGCGTGATCCGCACCGCCGAATCCGTCGTGTTGACATGCTGGCCGCCCGCGCCCGAGCTGCGATAGGTGTCGACGCGGATGTCGGCCGGATTGACCTCGATCTCGATATTATCGTCCACCACCGGATAGACCCAGACCGAACAGAAAGAGGTGTGCCGCCGCGCCGCGCTGTCATAGGGCGAGATGCGGACCAGCCGGTGGACGCCCGATTCCGATTTCAGCCAGCCATAGGCGTTGTGGCCGGAAATCTTGTAGGCCGCTGATTTGATACCCGCCTCCTCGCCGGGGCTTTCGGCCTGAAGCTCGACCTTGTAGCCCTTCTTTTCGGCCCAGCGGACATACATCCGCGCCAGCATCGCCGCCCAGTCGCAGCTTTCCGTGCCGCCCGCGCCGGCATTGATTTCCAGGAACGTGTCGTTGGCGTCGGCCTCGCCATCGAGCAGCGCTTCCAGTTCCTTCTGCGCGGCACGTTCTTTCAAGGCCCTGAGCGCGGCCTCGGCCTCGGTAACAACCTCATCGTCGCCTTCTGCCTCGCCCATTTCGATCAGTTCGATATTGTCGCTGAGTTCGCGCGCGATCGCGTCATGGGTATCGATCGCGTCGACCAGCGCCTGGCGGTCGCGCATCAGCTTCTGCGCGCTGTCGGGGTCGCTCCACAGCTCGGGATCCTCGACGCGGGCATTGAACTCTTCCAGCCTGTGCTGCGCGGTCTCCCGGTCCATTCGCTGGGCCAGCAGGGCCAGCGACTTGCGGATGTCCTCGACATTGTTCTGCGTGTCGGCACGCATCTGGGCGACCCCCCGGATCATTACGGTCAGGTGGCGGTGATAACGGCTTGGACGATGGCCGGCAAGACGATCAGTAGAGCCCGCCGGAACTGACGGTTCCGAAATCGGCCTTGGGTCCGACGGTGGTCCGCTTGCCGGTCGAGGTGGTGACATTCTGCTCGCCGGCATTCGGGTCCTCGCCCTCGCCCGGCGCGAACAGCGGCAGGTTCGAGCCCATCGCCCAACCGCCATCGATCATCCCCGCCATGCCGAACATCGGCTCTTCGCCATCGCGGAAATATTCCGCCACGACCTGCGGGCCGCTGGCATCGGGCGGCAGGCGCGCGCCGGTGAACCGGTCGATCTTGATGAAATGCCCGCCCGGCGGCACATCGAATTCGCTGCCGCCATGTTTTTCGATCGCGGTTTTCATGAAACGGTTGAACACCGGCCCGCACATCGACGCCCCATAGGCCCCCCGCCCCATGCTGCGCGGTTGGTCGAAGCCCATGTAGCAACCGGCCACGATGTTGGAGCTGAAGCCGGTGAACCAGACGTCGCGCGCGTCATTGGTGGTGCCGGTCTTTCCCGCGATCGGCACCGGCAGGTCGATCACGCCGCTGGCTGTCCCGCGCTGGACGACGCCCTCCATCATCGAGGTTATCTGATAGGCGGTAATCGCGTTTATCACCTGCTCGCGCTGCGACGAGATATAAGGCGCTTCGCCCTCGGGCAGATTCCTGACATCGCATTCTTCGCAAAACCGCTTGTCGTGCCGATAGATCGTGCGCCCCCACCGGTCCTGCACCCGGTCCACCAGCGTCGGCTCCACCCGCTCCCCGCCATTGGCAAACATCGCATAGGCCGCCGCGATCCGATAGAGCGTGGTTTCCTGTGCGCCCAGGGCGTTTGCCAGGAACGGTTCCATCCGGTCATAGACACCAAAGCGTTCGGCATAATCGGCCACCGTCTCCATCCCGATTTCCTGCGCGATGCGCACGGTCATCAGATTTCGCGACCGCACGATCCCGGTGCGCAGCGGCGTCGGGCCGTAGAATTTCTGCGATGCGTTCTGCGGGCGCCAGATGCCGTTGCCGGTGTCCACCTCGATCGGCGCGTCAATGACGATGGTGGCGGGCGTGAAACCGCTGTCCAGCGCTGCGGCGTAAACGAAGGGCTTGAAGTTCGACCCGGGTTGGCGTGTCGCCTGGGTGGCGCGGTTGAACACCGAATCCTGATAGGAAAATCCGCCCTGCATCGCCAACACCCGGCCGGTATTGACGTCCATCGCGATGAAAGCGCCCTGAAGCTCGGGCACCTGGCGCAGGCTCCAGCGAATGAAATTCCCCTCATCGTCGGTCAGACGACGCACATGCACCACGTCCCCGGCCTGGAAATTGTCGAAAAAGTCGCCCTTCATCCAGGCGATGTCGTCCCGCGGGATGGTGGCGGCCTCGGACAGGTCCACGCCCTCGATGCCGACACGCAGTTGCATCTCCTCGACCTCCAGAACCACGGCCGGGTGCCAGCCGTCAATGTCACGCGGCACGTCGGTATCGGCCAGCGCCTCGCGCCACTGCGCCGGATCGTCCAGACTGGCCTTGCCGATAGTCTTGCCGGTGCCGCGCCAGACGCCCTGGTTGCGGTCGAATTCCTCAAGCCCCGCGCGCAGCGCGGCGGCGGCGGCTTTCTGAAGTTCGGGATCCACAGTGGCCCGAATCGTCAGGCCACCGCCGAAGAATTCCTCCGTACCGAAATCACGGCTCAGTTGCCGGCGAATCTCGTCGGTGAAATAGCTTCGCGGCGGAAGGCTCGCGTCGAAGGGGGGAAAGTCGCCGTTCTGCACCGTCCTGAGCGGCGCGGCACTGGCCTGTTCATATTCGACCTTGGTGAGATACCCGTTTTCGTACATCTCCTGCAGGACGAAATTCCGCCGCGCCACCGCACGCTCCATGTCGCGCACCGGATGATAATTGGACGGCGCCTTGGGCAGCGCGGCCAGATAGGCGGCTTCGGCCGGGCCGAGTTCGCCGAGGGTCTTGTTGAAATAGCTCTGCGCCGCCGCCGCCACCCCATAGGAGTTCTGGCCGAGGAAGATCTCGTTGAGATACAGTTCGAGAATCCGCTCCTTGCTCAGCGTTTTCTCGATCCGGGTGGCCAGGATCAGCTCCTTGATCTTGCGCTCGAAGGTGCGATCACCCGACAGCAGGAAATTCTTCATCACCTGTTGGGTAATGGTCGAAGCGCCGCGCACGTTCTGCCCGCGCGAACGGATCGCTTCGATCGCTGCCGCGACGATGCCGCGGGCGTCATACCCCTTGTGTTGATAGAAATGCTTGTCTTCAGCGGAAATGAACGCGTGTTTCACGAGGTCCGGAATTTGCTCGGCAGGGGCAAAAAGCCGCCGTTCCTCGGCGAACTCGTCGATCAGGTTGCCCTGTCCGGAATAGATCCGGCTGATCGTCTTGGGGGCATAGCTGGCCAGATCCTGATGATCGGGCAGGTCACGGGCATACATCCAGAACATCGCGCCGATCATCATCGCCGTAACGGCGATTCCGATCGTGACGAAGCTGAACAGGCCCCCCAGGAATGAAAATATGAACCGGATCAACCCTCGGCTCCCTTTTGCAAAGCCAAGCCTGTATACGCACCCCGCCCGGCACGGTCAAAACACGAAACGCCCCGTCTGGGCTGTTTCATGCCCAGTCCCGATCACGCTTGGGCGAGGTCGGGCGCGCAGGGACCGAGCATGCGTTTATCACTTCCGAGGCGAACTAGCCATCGCGTGCCTTCATGAACGTCTTGAGCCGCGTCAGCCCTTCGCGGATGTCCTCGGTCGCGCGGGCATAGGAAAAGCGCAGCGTCCCCGCACCCCGGTCCGGGTCGAAATCCAGCCCCGGCGTCACCGCCACGCCGGCCTTTTCCAGGATTTCTGCGGCAAAGGTTCGGCTGTCGTCGGTCAGGTCGGACACATCGGCATAGACATAGAAGGCCCCGTCCGGCGGCGCGATCCGCGTGAAACCGGCCTCGGGCAAACCTTTCAGCATCAGGGCACGATTCGTCCGGTAGACATCCATGTTGGTCTCAAGTTCGTCGCGGCAATCCATCGCGGCCAGCGCCGCGACCTGCGCGACATGCGGCGCACAGATGAACATGTTCTGGGCCAGACGCTCGATGATGCGCACATGATCTGGCGGCACCACCATCCAGCCCACACGCCAGCCGGTCATCGAGAAATACTTGGAGAAAGAGTTGATGACATAGACGTCATCGCTGATTTCCAGCGCGCTGACGGCCTTCCGGTCATATTCGATCCCGTGATAGATCTCGTCGCTGATGACGGCAGTGCCCGAGGCGGCACAGGCCCCGATAAGGTCGGACATCGCGCCATGATCCAGCATCGTGCCCGACGGGTTCGCGGGCGAGGCGATCATCAGCCCGTCCAGGTTCGCGGGCAGATCGCCCGGCACCGGTTGCAGACGGCTTTCCATCGCCGCCTCGATCATCACCGGCCGCAGCGACAGTGCCTTGAGGATCTGCCGATAGGAGGGATAGCCCGGCGCGCCGATACCCACCCGCGCGCCTGCGTCGAACAGCGCCGTGAAGGCCAGCAGGAACGCCCCCGAAGAGCCGGAAGTGACGACGACCCGTGCCGGGTCCAGCTCGACCCCATACCATTCGACGTAAAGCCGCGCGATCCGGGCGCGCAGCGCCGGCAGGCCCAGCGACACGGTATAGCCCAGCGCATCATTCTCCATCGCGCGGGTCACGGCGGCACGGGCGCCGGCCGGGGCCGGGGTGCCCGGCTGGCCCACTTCCATGTGAATGATATGACGC
>JADQCD010000120.1 GCA_016278285.1 Actibacterium sp. | reverse complement strand
GCGGCGAGATCACGGTCGATGCCGGCGCGGCGGCCGCGTTGCGTCGCGGCACATCCTTGCTGCCCGCCGGCGTCACTTCCGTCACCGGCCGCTTCGGCCGCGGCGATGCGGTGGCGGTCACCGGCCCGGACGGCACCGCGCTGGCCAAGGGGCTGATCCGCTATACCTCGGCCGAGACGGCCGCGATTCGTGGTTGCCAGTCGCGTGACATCGAGGCGGTTCTGGGCTATCCGGGCCGTGCCGCGCTGATCCACAGGGACGACATGGTGCTATGACGCAGATTGAAGATATTCCCGCGCTTATGGTCGAGATCGGCGCCCGTGCCAGGGCGGCGGCGGCCGAGCTGGCCTATGTCAGCGCGGACGCCAAACACGCCGCGCTGACTGCCGCGGCCGAGGCCATCTGGCAGCGCCGCGAAGACATCGTCGCCGCCAACGGGAAGGACCTGGAGTTCGGCCGCGACAAGGGGCTGAACCCGGCGATGATGGACCGGCTGATGCTGGACGAGGCACGCATCCGCACCATCTCCGACGGGCTGCGTGCGGTCGCCGAACAGCCCGACCCGGTGGGCCAGACCATCGCCGAATGGGACATGCCATCGGGGCTGCATATCCGGCGGGTGCGCACGCCGCTGGGCGTGATCGGCGTCATCTATGAAAGCCGGCCCAACGTGACCGCCGATGCCGGCGCGCTTTGCCTGAAGGCGGGCAATGCGGTGATCCTGCGCGGCGGGTCCGAGAGCTTTTATTCCTCGGGCCTGATTCACGAATGCCTGCAAACCGGGCTGCGAGTCGCGGGCCTGCCCGAGGACGCGATCCAGCTGGTGCCGACGCGCGACCGCGCCGCGGTGAGCGAGATGCTGCGGATGACCGACAGCATCGACGTGATCGTGCCGCGCGGCGGCAAGGGGCTCGTGGAGCTGGTGCAGCGCGCGGCGCGCGTTCCGGTTTTCGCCCATCTGGAAGGGATCGTGCATATCTATGTCGACAAGGCTGCCGACCGGGAAAAGACGCTGCGCGTTGTACTGAACGCCAAGACCCGGCGCACGGGCATCTGCGGCGCTGCCGAATGCCTGCTGATCCACCGCGATGTCGTCACGACGCTGGGCGTGGACCTGATCGCGGCGCTGGTCGATGCCGGGGTGCGGGTGCATGCCGACGAGACGCTGGCCCGGTTGCCCGGCACGGTCCGGGCCACGGACGACGATTGGGGGCGCGAATATCTCGACATGGACATCGCCGCGCGGGTCGTGGGGGACATCGACGATGCGATCGACCATATCCGGACCTATGGCTCGGGCCATACCGACGCGATCCTTACCGAGGACGACGTGGCCGCGGCGCATTTCTTCACCCGGCTCGACAGCGCGATCCTGATGCGCAACGCCTCCACCCAATTCGCCGATGGCGGGGAATTCGGCATGGGCGCCGAGATTGGCATCGCGACCGGCAAGCTGCATGCGCGCGGCCCGGTGGGGGCCGAACAACTGACCAGTTTCAAGTATATCGTCGAGGGCGACGGGACGGTGCGTGGCTGAAGGCGCCGCGGTCAGCAAGCCAGTTCGATCGCGTTGTCGGTAAAGTCGACGCGCAAGGCGCGGCCGGCCTGCCGCGCGGCCTCGGGCAGCAAGGCGAACTGAATTTCGGCGGCGGTGATTTCCGGTGCCCGCGTCGGTGCGTTTAGCATGTCCCACAAGCACGGTTGCGGGTTCAGTGGCGCCCCCTCGGCGCGCAGGCGCCAGGCGCCATTGCGACCCGTCAGGCTGATCTCTCCGCCCCGGGGCAACGCCGTTTCCAGGCAGAGCACCAGCAGAAGCATCAGCTTGGCGTCGGTCCGAGGGATATGTTCGGGCAATTGGTGGGTCAGCGCGATCCGGCCGGTGCGAAAACAGGTGCCCAGCACATCGGCCAGGTCCCCGGGGCTGGTCATCTGACCGGCCGACGCCGCGCCAAAGGCGATGCGGAAGAACCGGATGCGGGCGTTGGCATCGGCCACGCTGTCCGAGATCAGCGCCAGTTCCGTCCCGGCGCGGCCAGCCTGCATCCCCAACAGTTCCAGCCCATTGCCGATTGCGCCCAAAGGGCTGATAAGGTCGTGACAGATGCGTGACCCCAGCAGCGCGAGCAGATCGGGCCGTCCCGGCGCGGTCATGTCGCGGGCCTGCCAGAAGGAACACCGATGACGGACATGAACGATCTGTTGGAACCGGGGCAACTGGTGCGGCATCCCGACCGCCCCGATTGGGGGCTTGGGCAGGTGCAATCGAACATAAATGGCCGCATCACCGTGAATTTCGAGCACGAGGGCAAGGTGGTGATCGACGGGGCGCGGGTCGAACTCATGCCGGTATTTGACTCCTGAAACGCGTCAAGGTGTATTTCCTGCGTGGCACAGCAACCTTAACGGGTGATTAAGCCCGGTCAATCAGCGGGAATGTTGCAAATGCGACCGGCGCTGCCTAGAACCGCATTACCCCCGACGACGGAGCCGGACCCGCCACCGCCAATGCTTTCCCTGGACGATACCCTGGAGATCCGGCTTGCCACCGAGGTCGACGACCTGCTTTCGGCGCAGCGACTGCGCTATGAGGTTTTCGTCGCCGAACTGGGCGGCGACGGGCCGATGGTTGATCACGCGGCCCGGCTGGAGCGGGATGCGTTCGACGCGCATTACGATCACCTGGTCCTGGTTGACCGTGCGCGCGACCGGGCGGCGCTTGACCACGTAGTCGGGGTTTACCGCCTTCTGCGCAGTGATCATATGCCGCCGATCGGGCAGTATTACACCGAGGACGAGTATGACCTTACCGTGCTCAAGAAGAGCGGCCGCCGCCTGCTGGAGCTGGGCCGTTCCTGCCTGCATCGCGATTATCGCGGCGGGGTGGCGATGCTGCATCTGTGGGAAGGGCTGGCCGAATATGTGCGCCGGCACCGGATCGAGGTGCTGTTCGGCGTGGCCAGTTTCCATGGCACGGACCTGTCCGAACTGAAGCTGCCACTGTCCTATCTGCACCACCATCACCTCGCCCCGCGGGCGATGCGGGTGCGCGTGGTGCCCGGCCACTTTCAACCGATGGACCTGTTGAACAGGGACAGGATAGACCGCAAGACGGCGGTTCTTGCGATCCCGACGCTGATCAAGGCGTATCTGCGGCTGGGCGGCTTCGTGGGCGAGGGCGCCTATGTCGATCACGCCTTCAACACAACCGATGTCTGCCTCGTCATGGACACCGCGCGGATGACCGAAAGGGCCCGCGCGCGATATTCCGGGGCCGGGCGGTGAGCCGCGCCTGGACAGGCAGCGCGCCGCCCCCGCCACCAACGATCACGCCTGCCGGCTGGCTGCGTGTGGTCTTGCGTGGCGGGGCGTTGGCGCTTGTGACCTTCGGGGGCCTGACGTTGCTGCTGGCGCTGCGCCTTTTCGAGCGGCCGCTTTGCGGCCAGCGCCGGCCGGTGACGCCCTGGGTCACGCAGTTCGTCTGCCGAATGGCCTTTGTCATCCTGCGTATCGGCTATGTGGAGCACGGGCGGCGCATGACCGAACGCGGCGCCGTTGTCGCGAATCATTCATCCTGGCTGGACATCTTCGCGTTGAACGCGAGAAAGCGGGTTTATTTCGTTTCCAAGGCCGAGGTGGCGGGCTGGCCCGCCATCGGCTGGCTGGCCAGGGCCACCGGGACGGTGTTCATCACCCGCGACCGGAGCGAGGCGCGGCACCAGACCGGGATCTTCGAGTTTCGCCTGAAAGCCGGCCACAAGCTGTTATTCTTTCCCGAAGGAACATCGACGGACGGGAAGCGGGTTCTTCCCTTCAAGTCAACGCTTTTCGCGGCGTTCTTCACGCCTGCGCTGCGGGATTTCATGCATGTCCAGCCGGTCACGGTGATTTATCGCGCGCCGCCGGGCGCGGATCCGCGATTCTATGGGTGGTGGGGCGAGATGGATTTCGGCCCGCACCTGCTGAAGGTCCTGGCGGCGCGCCGCCAGGGGGCAGTTGAGGTTGTCTATCATCCACCGCTGCGCGTGGCCGATTTCGCCGGGCGCAAGGCGCTGGCGCGGGCCTGTGAGGAGGCCGTGCGCAGCGCGATGCCCGCAGACGCGCAATAGCGGGCCCGTGGCGGCCAGCCCCGGGGGGGCGAGGGGCGCTGCCCCTCGCGCTCCCCGGAGTTTTGGCGGCAAGATGAATGGTCGGGTCAGCCCATGGCGGCGGCCAGCGTGGCGAGCGCGGCTGCGGGATCCTCGGCGGACCAGATTTCTTCGCCGATGGCAAAGAAATCGGTAACCGGGGCGAGGCCGGTCACGGTTTCGGCGGTCAGCGCGCCCTCGGCCACCACCGGCAGTTCGATCATCTCCGACCACCAGGCAAAAAGCCCGAGATCGGCGCGGGTGCCGTCGCCAAGGGCGCTGTCGCCAACTGGCCCGAAGCAGACATAATCGGCCCCGGCCTCGCCGGCAATCATGCCTTCATGGCGCGACTGGCCGCAAAAGGCCCCGACGATGGCGTCCGCACCGAGCGCCTTGCGTGCCTTGCGCACCGTGCGCGCGCCATCGGTCAGGTGCACGCCGTCCAGGCCCAGGCGTTCGACGAGTTGCAGATGGGCCTCGATGGTGATGGCGATGTCGCGGGTGTGACAGATCGCGCGCAGGGTGTCGGCAGCGCGCGACACGCGATCTTCGTCGCGCGTGGCCAGCGCGAGTCGCACGCAGGCAATTTCATGCGCGTCCAGCACCGCTGCCAGGCGGTCGGGAAACTGCGCAAGGTCGAACTCCGGCGGTGTCACGAGATAGATCTGCGGGCGTTCGATCTGGACCATTGGCGAATTCCTGCGGTGTTTTCGCCCCTATAGCGCGGTTTTCGCGGGTTGGCCATGGCTTGCCACCGGGGCGGGCAGGGCGTATGACCCGCCGCGATCCAAGCCGGAAGCGCGTTCATGACAGACCTTCAGCCTGCCTTCATCCTGGTCCGCCCGCAGATGGGCGAGAATATCGGCGGGGCGGCGCGGGCGATGTGGAATTTCGGGCTGGACCGGATGCGCGTCGTGGCGCCGCGCGACGGGTGGCCCAATCCGCGCGCCGTGGCGATGGCCAGCGGGGCCGGACGGCTGCTGGATGCGGCCATGCTGTTTGACGACACGGCCGCCGCGATCGCCGATTGCGATTTTGTCTTTGCGACGACGGCGCGCGCGCGGGATCTTACCAAGCCGGTGATGACGCCCGAGCGGGCCATGGAACATGCCCGTGCGATGATCGCGCAGGGCCGGCGCGTGGGCGTTCTGTTCGGACCCGAACGCGCCGGGTTGGAAAACGAGGACGTGGCGCGCGCGAATGCCATCGTTTCAGTGCCCGTCAACCCCGATTTCGCCTCGCTCAACCTGGCGCAATGCGTGTTGCTGACCGCTTATGAATGGCGTCGCCAGACCGGTGACGTGCCCCCCGAGGTGGTTGAAATGGCCAGGACCGAGCGCGCCAGCCATGTCGAGATCGACAAGCTGAGCGCGCATTACGAGGCGCGGCTGGCCAAGGCGGGCTTTTTCTTTCCCGAGCACAAGGCCGAGGGGATGAAGCGCAACCTGCGCAACCTGTGGTCGCGGATGCCACTGACCCGCGCCGATGTGCAGGTTTTTCACGGCATCCTGCGCCAAATGGTGCGCTGGAAGGAGCGGGACGATTGACTTGAAGGGGGCGGTTGGCGGCCCTACTGTCCGCCTGCGTCAGAACGGGAAAAAGCCAATGAGCGGCAAGCGCAGCATTTTCGAAGAGGTCGGTGAGGACCGGGAGTCGGCGAAGGACGCGCCGCGTCAGACCGGCATGATCGACAAGGCCCGTCGGGGTGTGCGCGGGGCGATTCGGGCGTGGCTGATCGTGCTTTTCGTGATGGTGGCGGTGATGATCCTGGTGGGCGGGTTGACGCGGCTTACGGACTCGGGGTTGTCGATTACCGAATGGAAGCCGATCGCCGGCGCGCTGCCCCCGATGGACGAGGCCGGGTGGAGCGCTGCATTCGAAAAATACCGTGCGATCCCTGAATACCAGTTGCAGAACAAGGGTATGAGCCTTGCCGAGTTCAAGTCCATTTATTGGTGGGAATGGGGCCACCGGCAGTTGGGGCGCGGCATTGGCCTGGTCTGGGGGCTGGGATTCCTGGCCTTCTGGCTGACGCGGCGTATCCCCGCGGGATGGACCGGCCGGTTACTGGGAATCGGCGCGCTGGGCGGGTTGCAGGGGGCGATCGGCTGGTGGATGGTTTCATCGGGCTTGTCGGGGGGAATGCTCGACGTCGCCTCTTACCGGCTGGCAACGCATCTGGGAATAGCCTTCGTGATCCTCGGGCTGATCGCCTGGTTCGTGTTCCAGCTGGGCCGGCCCGAGTCCGAGCTGATGCAGGCGCGACGCGGACGCGACGTGCGTTTGTTCGGCCTTTCGACCGGGCTGATGCATCTCGCGTTTCTTCAGGTCCTTCTGGGTGCGCTGGTCGCGGGCATCGACGCGGGGCGGAACTTTACCGACTGGCCGCTCATGGCCGGCGGTTTCCTGCCGCCCGACCTGTTCGCGCTGGATCCGTGGTGGCGCAACTTCTTCGAGGATGACGGGCTGGTGCAATTCATGCATCGCATGACCGGTTACCTGTTATTCGTCTTCGGGCTGCTGGTCTGGGGCCGCGCCCGACAGAGCGGCAACAGGCATACCCGTCGCGCCTTTGACTGGCTGGCGGCGATGCTGCTGGGGCAGATGGTGCTGGGCATCGTCACGGTCATGCACTCCTCGCCATGGAACATTGCCATACTTCATCAACTGGGCGCCGTGGTCCTGTGGGTTCTGATTCTGCGCGCCCGGTTCCGTGCCCAGTATCCAATCGCACAATCGGTCCGGGGGGCGGCATGACTGCATTCGAAGAGTTGATGGAATTCCAGCATGAGACCGAGGCGCTGGGGCAGGTGGCCGGCCGCCTGGGGTGGGACCAGGAAACGGTCATGCCGCGCGGTGCCGCCGCCCAGCGGGCCGAGGAAATCGGGGCGCTGGAATCGGTGCTTCACGCGCGGCGCACCGACCCGCGTATCGGCGACTGGCTGGCGGCGATCGACGACGGCCGGCTCGACCCGGTCGGCGCGGCAAAGTTGCGCCATATCCGCCGGACCTACGCGCGCGCGACGCGGCTGCCCGAAAAGCTGTCGGCCGAACTGGCCCGGGTGACCAGCCGGGCCCAGGGGATCTGGGCCGAAGCGCGGGCCGCCGATGACATGGCGCATTTCCTGCCGGTTCTGGAACAGGTCGTGCGCCTGAAACGGCAAGAGGCTGCGGCGCTGGCCGATGGCGGCGATCCCTATGACGCGCTGATGGACGATTTCGAACCCGGCGCCACGGCCGCCGAGACCGGTGCGATGTTTCGCCGGATGCGCGACCGCCTGGTGATGCTGCGCGAACGGATCATGGGGGCGGGCCGAGGACCTGCGCCGCTGCGCGGGAACTTCTCCGAGGTCGGTCAGTTGGCCCTGGCACAGCAGGTGGCCGAACATTTCGGATACGATTTCCGGCACGGCCGGCTGGACAAGTCGGTGCACCCCTTCACCTCGGGTGGCGGTGCCGATGTGCGGATTACCACCCGCGTGGTCGAGACCGAGCCCTTCAACTGCCTCTATTCCACGATCCACGAGGTCGGCCACGGCTGCTATGAACAGAATATCGATCCTGCCTATGCGCTGACCCCGCTGGGCAACGGTGTGTCGATGGGCGTGCATGAAAGCCAGTCGCGCATCTATGAAAACCAGCTGGGCCGGTCGCGCCCCTTTACCGGCTGGCTGTTCGGGCGGATGAACGATGTTTTCGGCGATGCCGGCGCGCCGGATGCCGATGCCTTCCATGCCGCCGTCAACCGCGTTCATTCGGGCTTCATCCGCACCGAGGCGGACGAGGTGCATTACAACCTGCATATCATGATGCGCTTCGACCTGGAGCGGCAGTTGATCGGTGGCAGCCTGGAGGTCGCCGATCTGGAAGAGGCATGGAACGCGCGGTTCGAGCACGATTTCGGCGTAGCGGTGGACAGGCCGTCGAACGGGGTGTTGCAGGATGTGCACTGGTCTGTGGGGCTGTTCGGCTATTTCCCGACCTATGCGCTGGGCAATGTTTATGCCGGCTGCCTGAACCTGGCGCTGCGCGCCGCGGTGCCCGACCTGGACGATCAGCTTGCCCGCGGTCACACCGAAGGCGCCACGGCCTGGCTGAAAGAGCATGTGCAGCGCCACGGCGGGCTTTATCGCCCGCGCGAGGTGATTGAGCGCGCCTGCGGCTTCGCGCCGAACGAGGGACCGCTGCTGGACTATCTCGACGCCAAGTTCGGCGCGCTTTACGGGGTCTGAAGGGGCGTGGCGCCGCTGCTGGAGATTGCGGTATTTTCCTTCAACAGGGGCGCCTGGCTGGAAAATTGCGTGGCCTCGGTGCGGCGCAACGTGCCACTGGCGCGGCTGCGGGTCTATGACGACAACAGCGACGATCCCGATACACTGACGGTGCTGGGGCGGCTGGGCGATATCGTCAGCCGTGCCGGATCGGCGGGGCAGGGGCGCCACGGCGGGCTTTACGTCAATATGCAGCGTGCGCTCGATCAGGCGCAGGGCGATTTCCTGATGTTCCTGCAAGAGGACATGCAGATCGTTCGCCCCGTCGGCGAGGACGACATCGCCGGTATCGCCCGGGTTTTCGACAGCGATCCGTGCATGGGCTTCGTCGCGCCGATCTTCATGAAGGGCGCGCGGATGAACCGCTATCGCCGGAAGCTGGCGCCTGAACCTGACCTTCGCATCTATCGTCCGGATCCGGGGGCTGCAGCACCGATCGCCTATTTCGACACGGCGCTGGCTCATGTGGCGCGGCTGCGCGAAGCCGGCTGGCGGTTCCAGCCGTCCGAGGCGCAGAACGTGACCCAGGCCCGGCGGCTGTTCGGGCCGATGCCTCTGCTCGCCGACCCGTTCAGCTTTTTCTGTCCCGAGGTGCCGATCTTTCGCAACCGCGCCCGGACCCTGGCTGCCCGTCTGGCCCCCCGGATCACGGGCGGCGGAGTCAAGGCGTTTCACGACATGGGTCCAGAGGCGGCCCGCGCCTTCAAGGCGCGCAGGCTGGAGGTTTGGCCGGTGGCCGAGGATTTCCTGACCCCGGTGGACCCGTGCGTGCGTCGGCCCTTCGTCTACAAGGACGTCAAGGCGCGCTGGTGGCTCAATGCCCTGCACCGGCTGGAAAAGGCGCTGCGGCGATAGCGTCGCCTATTGCTGCCAATCCGGCGGGCGCTTTTCGATAAAGGCGCTGATGCCTTCCTCGGTGTCGCGGTAAAGCATGTTCTGCACCATCACGTCGCCGGCATAGGCATAGGCCTGATCCAGCGGCATCTGGATCTGCTCATAGAAGGCTTCCTTGCCGATCTTCACCGCCGCGCCCAGCTTGGAAGCGACCAGGTCCGCCAGTTCGCGCGTGGCCGTCGGCAGATCCTCATGCGCGACAGCGCGATTGATCAGGCCGATCGCCTCGGCCCGCCCGGTGCCGATGAACTGGCCCGTGGTCAGCATCTCG
>JADQCD010000116.1 GCA_016278285.1 Actibacterium sp. | reverse complement strand
AGGTTTCGCCTATAGCGACACGCCCAAGAACGGGCTGGCGATCATTGTCACGGCGCGGCAGGCCAACGGTACGGCGGCCCGTGTCGCGCGCCGGATCGCGGCGCGCGCCTGGGCCGAGCACGAACGCTATACCCCTGTTCTGACTTCGCTCGAAGAGGCGGTGAAGCGCGTTCTTGAAGTCGACCGCGACCCGAGTCGCAAACCCGTCATCCTGGCCGATGTCGCCGACAATCCGGGCGGAGGAGGCAACGGAAACACGATGTGGATCACCGAGGCCCTGCACAAGGCCGGGGCGACCAGCGTGATCGTCGGCGTGATAAACGATCCGGCGCTGGCGGCGGAAGCTACCGAACTCGGCGAAGGGACGACATTCAAGGCGGTTTTCAACCGAGAGCCGCCGGACGAGTTTTCGCGCCGGTTCGAGGCAGAGGCAAAGGTGGTTCGGGTTTGCGACGGCGATTGCGTCGGTCGCCGGGGGTTCTATGCCGGGCGGCGGATGAATCTGGGGGCATCCGTGCTGCTTGATCTGGGTGGAATCCAGGTCGTGGTCATTTCGATCCGCACCCAATGCGCCGACCCGGTCTTCCTGGAGATGTTGGGACTGGACATCGCCAAGGCGCGCGCCGTCGTGGTGAAATCGCGTGGTCATTTCCGCGCCGGATTCGACGAATTTTTCGGCCCCGACCAGGTGATCGAAGTGGACGCGCCCGGCCTTACATCGCCGATCCTGTCGCGTTTCGATTTCAAGAATCTTCCACGTCCGGTTTTTCCGGTCGACGACAAGGTGGAGTGGGCTGTTCCGGCCTGACACACGCAGCGCGTCGCAGCGAATATGGAACCGCCCCGTGCCTTCGGCCGGGGCGGTTTTCCCTTCGGGGGGCGCCATACTACTGGGGCATAGCGCGATCACGAATTGGCATTTTCCCTGAACGCGGGACGCTCCTAAACTTCCCTTGTGATATTCTCACGACTTCCAGCAGGGAAAAAATGGAAAAAATGCAAAAGAAACTCTCCAGAACAATCCTGGCAACCGCCACCGCAGCGCTGATTGCCGCCGCGCCGGCGATGGCAGAAAATATCAAGTTCGGAATGAATGCGCCGCAGGGGGACAACCCCGAGTGGAACGCGCTGGTCGCGTTCAAGAACCATGTCGAATACAAGACAGAGGGCGAGATCACGGTGCAGCTGTTCCCCAGTGCCCAACTGGGGGCCGAGCGCGCCTGCGCCGAGCAGGTTCAGCAGGGCACGGTCGAGGTCTGCCTGGTGGATACTGGCGCGCTTGCCGGGTTCTACAATGACATCCAGGTTCTCTCGATCCCCTATCTTTTCAAATCCTCGGCCCATGCCTGGAAGGTGTTCGACAGCCCCTTCTTCGCCGATCTGGCAGCGGACATGCGCGCGCAGACGGGAATCCGGGTGATGGCATGGGGTGAAAACGGTTTTCGCGATTTCACCAACAACGTGCGTCCGATCAAGGGCCCGGAAGACCTGAAGGGGCTCAAGATGCGGGTCATGGAAAGCCCGGTCTTCATGCGTTTCGTCGAGTCCTTCGGCGCAGCCGCGACCCCGATGCCGGGGTCCGAGATCATCATGGCCGCCAAGCAGGGCGTCATCGACGGGCAGGAAAACCCGGCCCAGGTGAACTATGACTACAACCTCATGGACGTGCAGAAATACATGTCCACCGACGAGCATATCCTGGGCGTGCATGCCTATATCATCTCGGACGATTTCTTCGACAAACTTACCGCCGATCAAAAGGCGATCGTGCTGGAGGCCGCCTTGCTGGCCTCGCGCATTGAGAACACGCAAAAGCTGGCGGGGGCAAAGAAATATATCGACCTGATCAAGGATAAGGGGGTCGAGGTGCACATGACGACCATGGCCGAGAAAGAGGCTTTCGCCGCCGTGTCGCAGGAGCCGGTGCTGGAATACCTGCGCGAACAGGTCGGCCCCGATCTGGTGGCCGGCCTGCTGGAAACTGCCGCTTCATATGAGCCGGACCTCTACGGCAAATAAGCCCCGGCGAAGCGCAAAAAGGGACGGGAAGCGCAGGCATGGCGCTTCCCGTTCTCCTTCCGGCCATCAGGCCGGGCTGAAAACGGGCAGGAGGCAGGAAAGTGCAGGGCACTTTATTGAAATGGACGCTGACCCTGGCCAGGGGGACGGAGGCGGTGGCGGCGGTCCTGCTGGTCGCGGTCATCGTGATGAACCTGGCGCAGGTGTTCTTCAGATATGTCCTGGTCGATCCGATCTCCTGGTCGGAAGAGACGATGCGCTATACCACCACCTGGATGGTGATGTTGGCCGCGGCGCCCGCATTACTGCGCCGCGAACATATGGAAGTCAGCCTTTTCGATGCGGTTCGCTCGGACATCCTGCGCAGGATGGTGGGGCTGCTTGTTCATCTTTGCGTGGCCGGGTTCTGCTTGCTGTTGATCGTGAAGGGTTTTCCGGCCGCGATCGACAACATGCGCCAGGTCTCTCCGGCGGTGCGAATTCCAATGACTGTGCCCTACATGGCGATCCCTGTCGGAGCGGTGCTGATCCTGATCAACACGATCTGCATGATGATCTTGCCGGCCGAGACGCTTGCGACACTGGAAGACGGGGAGAGAGCGCCATGATCGCGATGGCGATCGTCTTCATCGTGACACTGGCAATTGGCGTTCCGATCGTCTTTTCACTGGGTATCGCCGGCGCGGTGGGGCTTTGGGCCCTGGACCTGGACCTGATCACGGTGCCCACACGCCTGTTCACTGGAATGGACAATTTCGTGCTGCTGGCGGCACCTTTCTACATTCTGGCCGGCGAGATAATGAACCGCGGCGGCATCACGATGCGGCTGATCCGGCTGGCCGGGTTGATCACGCGCGGCGTGCCCGGCGGCACCGCCTATGCCAACGTGTCATCCTCTGTGCTGTTCGCCGGCATCTCGGGGGCGGCGGTGGCCGACACCGCGGCGCTTGGGCAGGTCTTCATCAAGGGTATGCCGGAAGAGGGCTATGACAAGAACTATGCCGCCGCCGTCACCATCGCCTCGTCGGTCATCGGTCCGATCATACCGCCCTCGGTCATCATGATCATCTATGCCGCCGTGACGCGGCTTTCGGTGATCGACCTGTTCGTTGCCGGCATCGTGCCGGGGCTGCTTCTGGCGGGGGCGATGTCGCTGGTGATCTTTCTGCAGGCCCGCGGCGGACGGCTGCCGCGCTCGCAACACCGGGTCGAGCGGGAAGAGATCATGGTGATGATCCGCGATGGACTGCTGGTAATGGGGTTGCCGGGCCTGATCGTGGGCGGCACGCTTATGGGCGTGTTCACCGCAACCGAGGCTGGCGGTGTCGCGGTGGTCTATGCGCTGATGGTCTCCTGGCTGGTCTTCGGCACGATGAACCTGGCCACCTTGTGGGTGTCGTTGAAACGCGCTGCGCGGATCACGGCAACGATCTATCTGATCATCGCCGCGGCCACGGTGGTATCCTATGTGCTGACAATCGGCGGCATCGGACTCATGGTGCAGTCCTTTGCCGCCCATTTCGCCGACAGCCCGACACTGTTCCTGCTGGCACTGGCCGGGGTATTGTTGCTGGTCGGGACGTTCCTCGAACCGGGGGCGGCGATCGTGTTGATCGTGCCGATGCTGATGCCGGTCACCGCTTCGATGGGAATCGACCCGATGCAATTGGGCATGGTGGTGATCCTGACGCTGACCCTTGGACTGATTACGCCGCCTGTCGGCGTCTGCCTTTTCGTTGCCTGCCGGATCGCGGAAAGCCCGGTATTGCCCATCTTTCGCGCGGTTCTGCCGTTCCTGCTTGTCGAGATCGCTGTCGTGGTGTTGCTGGTGCTGATCCCCGAACTGACCTCTGCCCTGCCGGCGATGCTGCGTTAACCTCTGAAACAAGGAAACCGAGATGCTGATCATTTCCGAAGATATCGCCCGCGACCTGGTCTCGGCCGGGGACGCGATCACCGAGGTCGAGCGCTGCTTTGCCGCGATGGCCCGCGGCAAGGCGCGGAATTACCCGGTGGTGCGTGAAACCGTGGGCGTCAATGACGCGGTCTATGGTGTCAAGTCGGGTTGCGATACGGATGCCGGCATTCTGGGTTTGAAGGCGGGCGGTTACTGGCCGCACAACGCGTCCCATGGGGTCGGCAATCACCAGTCTTCCACCTTGTTGTTCGATCCCGCCACCGGCCGCGCCTCGGCCCTGGTCAGTGCCAATTACCTGACAGGGGTACGCACCGGTGCGTCCAGCGCGATTGCCAGCAAGTACCTGTCGCGTAAGGACGCGCGCGTCCTGGGCATGATCGGCACCGGCGGGCAGGCCGGCTATCAGCTTCGGGCGACGTTGCAGGTCCGGAACCTGACCATCGTGCATGCGTGGGATCCGGTCGAGGAGAATCTTGCCCGGTTCGGCGAGACCGTGCGCGATCTGGGGCTGGAGTTTCACGGTCACGCCGACCGCGCGTCGGTGGTGCAGGCCGCTGATATCGTCGTTACCGTCACACCTTCGCAGGCGGCGCTGATCGAACGGTCATGGGTCCGGGCGGGCACGCATATCTCGGCGATGGGCGCCGACACCAAGGGCAAGCAGGAACTCGACACGGCGCTGGTTGCCGACGCTGCGCTGTTCTATGACGAACTGGATCAGACGCGCACGATCGGAGAATTCCAGCACGCGTTTGGCGAGGGACTGATCCGCACCGACGATATGCGTGGAAGCATTGGCCAGGTGATTGCGGGCATGGTGCCCGGGCGCAGATCGGACGAAGAGATCACGATTTTCGACGGAACCGGCGTGGCGCTTCAGGATCTGGTGGTCGCTGAGCTGGCCGTGCGCCTTGCCGAAGAAAAGGGCCTCGGTGTCAAGGTGGACTACTGAAACAAGGAACGCAGCCCCGTGGAACGAGGCCACGATATGTTTACCAGCCGTTTGCTCGCGGCCAGACGGCAACGATGTCGGTGCCGTTTCCGGAGGCGCTGTCCACGACGTGATAGCGGTCATACATCGCTGCCGTCATGCACACATGGTTCGGGAAGATCCGCAGCCGATCACCGACCGGATAATCCTCCAACCGTTGACCCTCGGGCATCGGTACCAGCCCATGTTCCTGGTATACGCGCTTGACGATCATTTGCGGGGCAATCGACCGTCCGCGTGCATCCCTGACAAGCCCAAAGCCGACATCATTGGGCACAGCCTCGGTGCTGCGGTCCTTGGACATTGCCAAGGCGCCGGCATCCACCGTCAGATGGTTCAGATCGGTGCGGTGGCTGGACACCTCCGTCAAAACCGATACCGCCAGGTCGTCGACCATGCATGACCCGATTTGCGCCTGGAACATGTCGCCGAACATGTAGACTCCGGCGCGCGCTTCGGTAATCCCATCAAGGTTTCGTGCATGCAAAGCCGTCGGGGTGGAGCCGAGGCTGACCGTGTTGCAGTCAATTCCCAGCGCGCGCACCGCCTCGGCCGCAGTGACGGCGGCCAGACGTTCGGCCTCGGCCAGCGTCTCGATCTCGGTCAGCGAGCGGCATCCATAGGAATGGCCGGCATGGGTCATCACGCCGTCGAAGTCGATGTTGGGCGCGGCGTCGAGGATGCGGGCAATCTCGATCAGCTGATCCGATCCGGGCAGAACGCCGGTCCGGTTCTCGCCGCAGTCGATTTCGATTTGAACACGAAACCGGGTATCGATCCGGTCCTGCGCATCCGCTATTGCGCGGGCCACCTCGGCATTGTCGGTGATCAGCGCAAGCCTGGCGCCGGTGGTCTGGATCGCGGCCACGCGCTCCAGCTTGTCGGGGGTGATGCAGACGGCATACTGGATATCGCGGAGACCTTCCCCGGCGAAATATTCCGCCTCGCAAAGTGTCGAAACCGCGATGCCCGGCGTCTGGTCGTCCAGCACCATGCGCGCCACATCGATCGACTTGGCCGTTTTCAGATGCGGGCGCAAGGCGACGCCGTTACGGGCACAGGCCAAGGCCATGCGGCGAATGTTACGCGCCAGTTTCGCTCGGTCGAGCACAAGGCTCGGAGTGGGAAGGTCGAATAGTGTCTTGTGGGTCATGCGTGTTCAGCCCTTCTGAATTCCGGTGTGGGCTCCCCGCCCGGTCGATCCATCGGGCCGACCGGTCTGGCGGCGAGGTTCTGCCGCGAGACGAGGAAAGATTGGATATGCGCGCACCTCGACAGCAGGGCGACACTTTGGTGATGACGGCTCAGTCCTTGGCTTCCAATATGAATTCGTCAATCATGACATTCATTCCCGCAAGCAGGCCGCCGTCCACCGGAAGCGACACGCCGGTTATATAACTGGCCTCGTCCGATGCCAGGAACGAGACCGCCTTCGCGACATCCTCGGGTTCGGCCACGCGCCCCAAGGGGTACCAGCGCGCGAGTTTCCGGAACACGTCGGGATCTTTTCTGATGCGGATTTCCCACGAAGCGTTTTCGGTTCGGACCGAGCCCGGAAGCACCGCGTTGCATCGGATGCCGTGCTTGCCATATTCCGAGGCCACCGACTGCGTCAGGTTGATGATTCCGGCCTTGGCCGCGCTGTAGGCGGGATTTCCGAAGAAGCGCACCCCGTTCACCGACGAGATATTCACGACCACTCCGCGACCTTGGGCTTTCATTCCCGGCAGGATGGCCCGAAGGCAGTGATAAGGGCCATTGAGGTTCACATCGACTTCGCGGTGCCATTCCTCGAGCGCGATTCCATCTATGTCGCCGGCATCGGTAAAACCCGCGTTGTTGACCAGCAGCCCGACCGGTCCCCATTCGGTCTCGGTTTCGCCCACGGCGCGCTTGACGGCGGCGAAATCGGTGATGTCAGCCACCTTGAAGATGACCTCGTGGCCGGCTTCCCGTAGCAGATCCGCGGTTTCCTCGGCCTGTTGGCCATTGATATCCATGATGCAGACGGCGGCGCCTTCCTGCGCCAGACGCAACGCGATGGCGCGGCCGATGCCATGCCCGGCGCCCGTGACGATGGCTACGGTATTGGAATGGTCAGGCATGAAGAATCCTTTCGTCGTCAGGCCGGAACCGCGGCGATCTGTTCCTGTCGCCGGAGCCGCAAATGGCCAAAGTCATTAAAGGACCGACGTCAGTTCGAGACCGCGCGGCCCGTGGTTGGCTTTCCGAACTTCTTTTGCATTGATCGGGTGGTAAAAGGTGCGGCCATGGACCGCGCGGCATCGATGACGCTTGGGCAGCAAGAGGTGGCCGGTGCGCCGTAAACCTGTCGCGCCGGTCGCAAGGACGAATATCCATGATATGCGGTTGCATGACGGCGCTTCTGATCCGATCACGGTTCGGTTTGAATGATCTTAGGGAAGGCGCACGTGCCCGACCAATGCCGAGAAAACATCGTGAAATTCAAATTCGGCATTCGGCATTCGGACGCAAGTCGCCGTAGTCTCGACAGGAGTTTTGTGCGGAGCGGAGCGCGTGGTCGCACCCCGGAAACCATCAAGGAGAGGAAAATGAAGAACATCGTTGTCACCGGCGGGAGCGGAAAGGCAGGACGGGCCGTGTGCCGGCATCTGGTGGAGCAGGGCTACAAGGTTCTCAACATCGATATGCAACCGTCCTCTGATCCGTGCTGTCCGTTCTACAGGGTCGATCTGAATGAACGCGGCCAGGTGATGGATGCTCTGCAATGGACTGGCGGAAAGGACCACCCGTTCCGCGAGTTCAGCACGCCCGACGCTGTGGTACATCTGGCCGCAATCCCGGCGCCCGACCTCATGCCCGAGGATGTGACCTTTCGCAACAACATGACATCCACCTACAACGTGTTCGACGCGGCGCTGCGCGTCGGCATCAAGCGCATCGTCTGGGCATCGAGCGAAACCACGCTGGGTCTGCCCTTCAGCCCCGAGAACCCGCCGGCCTATGTTCCCGTCGACGAGGATCATCCGATGCGTCCGGAAAGCGCCTATTCCCTTTCCAAGGATCTGGGTGAGGAGATGGCGCGCCAGATGCAACGCTGGAATCCGGACACGACCTTTGTCGGCCTGCGGCTGTCGAACGTGATGGAGCCGGACGACTATGAGAACTTTCCGGGCTGGCAGGATAATCCGAGTTTTCGTCAGTGGAACCTCTGGGGATATATCGACGCGCGCGACTGCGCACAGGCGGTGCGCAAGGCTTTGCATGTCGATTTTGTGGGCGCCGACCACTTCATCATCGCCAATGCCGACACGGTGATGGAAAAGACCAGCGCCGAACTGGTCGCCGAGATCTATCCCGATGTGCCGGTCAATGGCACGCTTGAGCCGCATCAGACCTTGCTGTCGATCGAAAAAGCCCGCAATGTTCTGGGCTACGAGCCGGAGTTTTCCTGGCGCACAGTCTGATAGCCCTGGAAAAGAACTTGTCTGCCAAAGGTCTGGCTGCGGCGAAGCGGCCAGGCCTCTTGTGCTGAGTGGGAAGCAACGGCTGATGCCTGATTCACATATGCCGATGCAATAATTCTATTTTCCACGACACTGAATTCAACTCAGACTTCCCCTTGTAATTCCGCCACGTAAACGTCCTCTCGGGCGCGTCTGTGACGGCAAGAGTTCGACAGAGGAGAGATTGAATGACCTACAAGAAGTGGAAGAGACTGGCCTGTTCGGTCCTGGCGCTTGGCGTCATGGCCGGTGTCGCCAACGCCGAAACCACGGTGGATTTTACCGTGGCCGAATACAGCTCCAAGACCGGACCGTTCTTTGAAGAGGTGGCAGCCGCCTTCGAAAAGGAAAACCCGGATATAGATATCAATATCGAAGTGGTGCCGTGGGACACGCTGCTTCAGCGTTTGACGACAGACATAGCCGGCGGTGTTGCGCCGGACATTTCCATCATCGGCACCCGCTGGCTGCTGGACTTTGCCGAGCAAGGCATTGCCGAGCCGATCGATGATTATCTGACCCCCGAGTTCAAGAGCACCTTCATCGACACGTTCATGCAGCCCTCGGTCATCGACGGTCAGATCATGGGCCTGCCGGTCGCGGCCTCGGCCCGTGCGATGCTGGTGAACATGGATCTGTTCGAAAAGGCAGGCGCCACACCTCCGACGACCTGGGAAGAACTGTACGAGGCGGCCAAGAAAATTTCCGCTCTGCCCAATACCTATGCAATGGGGCTGCAAGGCAAGGAAATCGAGACGGACGCCTATTTCTACTATGCACTGTGGACCTTTGGCGGCAACATTCTCAATGAAGACGGCACCTCTGGCCTGGATTCGCCGGAGGCGATTGAAGCGGCCAGGTTCTACAAGAAGATGCTCGACGAGGGGCTGACCCAGCCTTCGCCGACCAATTATAGCCGTGAAAACGTGTTCAACCTGTTCAAACAGGGCAGGGTCGGCATGATCTTCACCTTCCCGATGCTCATTCCGCAGCTCAAGGAAGAGGCGCCCGATCTGGACTACAAAGTCATGCCATTTCCCGAAAAGGCCGCCAAGGCGACCTATGGTGTGACCGATACGTTGATGCTGTTCGCCGATTCCGACGCCAAGCAAGAGGCATGGAAGTTCATCGAGTTCGCCTACAAGGACGAATGGCGATCCAAGTT
>JADQCD010000081.1 GCA_016278285.1 Actibacterium sp. | reverse complement strand
GCAGGTGTTCCTGTTCGGCTTCAGCCAGGGCACGATGATGGCCCTGCATGTCGCCCCGCGGCGCGAGGATTCGGTGGCCGGCATCGCGGCCTTTTCCGGTCGTCTGCTGCGGCCCGAATTGCTGGCCGACGAGGTGGTCAGCCGGCCGCCGGTCCTGTTGGTGCATGGCGACCAGGATGACGTGGTGCCGCCGCAATCGATGCCGCAGACCGCCGAGGCATTGCAACAGGCCGGATGGAAAGACGTCTACGCCCATGTGATGAAGGGCACCGGCCATGGCATCGCCCCCGACGGGCTGTCGGTGGCACTGGCCTTCATGCGCGACCGCCTGGGCGAAGAGTGATCGCCGCTCAGGCGTCGTCGAACCACAGCCGCGGCTCGGCCATTTCCAGCGAATTGCCTGCCGGATCGCGGAAATAGATCGAACGCGCGCCGTTGGGCCAGTGGAAATCCGCCTCGACCGGATAACCGGCCGCATCAAGCCGATCACGCCATGCCGTAAGTTCGGCCGCGCTGGTGGCAAAGCACAGGTGGCCCGGCCCGTCGGCCCCGTGTGGCGGCACGGGCAGGTCGGGGTTACCGGTCGGCAGTCGGGTCTGTGCCGGATTGAAGATCAGCACGATCATGCGCCCCGCCCGGAAAAACACATGCCGGTTGCCATGGCGCGTAACTTTCTCCAATCCCAGCACCCCGCCATAGAACGCCTCGGCCAGGTCGAGATCGTCGGCATAGAGTGCCGCTTCTAGGACGGCGGCGGGCGGGGGCGGTGAAAATATTTCATGGTCGCTCATACGGCAATGCTAACGCTGATGCCGATATCTGTCATCGGTTGCGCGCATGTTTCACGCCCCTGTCATGTGCATCATGCATTTCGTCATGTGATGGCACCGCATGTTGCGGGGCTTGTCAGGCGCGACGCGCCATATATAGTTATCCACATGCCGGGGCGGGTCGTCCCGTCCTGGGCCGGACCGAGGCAGGCAGGGCAGAGGCGGAGTCACTGGCGATGGACGGGGATTTCAGAACAAATTTCGTACGCGAGCCGCAGTCGCTCCGGCATCACCCGGCGCTGGTGCTGAACGCGGATTACAGGCCGTTGTCCTATTATCCGCTGTCGCTGTGGCCTTGGCAGGAGGCGATCAAGGCGGCGTTTCTGGACCGGGTGGATATCGTGGCCGAATACGACCAGGTGGTGCGCAGCCCGACCACGGAAATCCGAATACCATCGGTCGTGGTGCTGAAGGATTATGTGAAACCCAGAAAGCGCGTGGCCTTCACGCGCTTTAATTTGTTTCTGAGGGACGAATTTTCGTGCCAGTATTGCGGCGGCCTTGGCGATCTGACCTTCGATCACGTCGTTCCGCGGGCGCGCGGCGGGGTGACCAGTTGGGAAAACGTCGTCGCCGCCTGCGCGCGGTGCAACCTGAGAAAGGGCGCCAAGAGCCTTCGCCAGGTCGGCATGACCCTGCGCAAGCCACCCCGCCAGCCCGGCGCAGAGGAGTTGCGCAACATGGGCCGCAAGTTCCCCCCCAATTATCTTCACGACAGCTGGCTGGATTTCCTGTATTGGGACGCCGAGCTGGAGGCCTGAGCCGAAACCGGTCAGACTGGGCCGACGGGGTGCTGGACCTGGGGGCTCGGCACCGGTAGGCAGGCACTGTTTGCGCTAGCAGGAAGCGGGGTGAGGGCAATATGGTTTCTCGTGTCATCCCGGTCGAACCGTTCGATCTGGTCATATTCGGTGGAACCGGCGACCTGGCGCGCCGCAAGATCCTGCCGGGCCTGTACCGGCGGTTCGTTGACGGGCAGATGCCAGCCGAGGCGCGGATCATTGCTGCCGCACGGTCCGAGAACACCGACGCCGCCTTTCGCGACACGGTGCGTGCCGCGATCAGCGAATTCGTTACCCCCGAAAAGCAGGATGCAACCTGTATCGCCGCCTTTCTGGAACGGCTCAGCTATGTTCGGGTGGACGCCACCGGCAGCGACGGCTGGCAGACACTGGCCGACAAGATGCGCAAGGACGTAATCCGTGCCTATTACTTCTCGGTCGGGCCAGGTCTGTTCGGCGATCTGGCACGGCGCCTGCACCGTCACGGCATCGCCGGAACCCGGTGCCGGATCGTCGTGGAAAAGCCCTTTGGCCACGACCTGGAAAGTGCGCGCGACCTGAACGTGACGCTTGCCGAGCATTTCGACGAGCAGCAGATCTATCGAATCGATCATTACCTGGGAAAAGAGACGGTACAGAACCTCATGGCGGTCCGTTTCGGAAACATGCTGTTCGAACCGCTGTGGAACGCGCGAAACGTCGATCACATCCAGATCACCGTGGCCGAGACCGTGGGCGTCGGCGGGCGCGGCGGCTATTACGACAAGGCCGGCGCCATGCGCGACATGGTGCAGAACCACATGATGCAGCTTTTATGCCTGATCGCGATGGAACCGCCCTATGCCTTTGAACCCGACGCGGTGCGCGACGAGAAGCTCAAGGTGATACGCGCGCTGGACCATGTCGAACCCGAACAGATCGTGCGTGGCCAGTATCTGTCGGACGAGGATGGTCCCGGCTATCTGGAGGATGTCGAAAATCCCGACAGCCGGACCGAGAGTTTCATCGCAATGAAGCTGAACGTGTCGAACTGGCGCTGGAAAGGCACGCCGTTCTACATTCGCACCGGTAAACGGCTGCGTGCGCGAACCTCGGAAATCGCCATCGTTTTCAAGGACCCGCCGCATTCGATTTTCGGCGACCAGGAAAGCCACAAGTCGAACGTGCTGGTTATCCGCCTGCAACCGAACGAGGGAATCAACCTGAAGGTCACGATCAAGGAACCGGGGCCGGGCGGGATGCGCCTGATCGAGGTTCCGCTGGACATGTCGTTCAAGGAGGCACTCGGCCCCGGGGCAGATGACATTCCCGACGCCTATGAGCGGCTTATCATGGACGTGATCCGCGGCAACCAGACCCTGTTCATGCGGGGTGACGAGGTCGAGGCCGCCTGGGGTTGGGCCGATCCGGTGATCGCCGGCTGGGAAGAGGGCGGCGACAGGCCCATTCCCTACGATGCCGGAAGTTCCGGCCCCGAAGATGCGCTTATGCTGATGCATCGCGACGGGCGCCGGTGGCGCGAGGTGAAGGCATGAATTTCAAGAAATACCCGGACCGCGAACTGATGATGATGGATCTGGCCGACCTCATGGCCAGCGAACTGGCATCCGCGCTGCGCCACCAGGACCGCGCCACCCTGGCGGTGCCCGGCGGCACCACGCCCGGGCCGGTCTTCGACGCGCTCAGCGGCGTCAAGCTGGACTGGGCCCGGGTCGATGTCATGCTGACCGACGAACGATGGGTGCCCGAAAGCTCTGACAGGTCCAACACAAGGCTTCTGCGCGAACGGCTGCTGACCGGACATGCCGCGGCGGCGCGGCTGTTGCCGCTCCATTCCCCCGCCGAACGCCCCGAGGACGTGCTGGAGGAACTTTCCGCCGCGATCGAGCCGGCGCTGCCGATCTCCGTGCTGCTGCTGGGGATGGGGGCCGACATGCACACCGCGTCGCTGTTTCCCGGCGCGGACCGGCTGGCCGAGGCGATGGACGACGACGCGCCGGTTTTGATGGCCATGCGCGTGCCCGGCGCCGAAGAGCCGCGCATCACCCTTACCGCGCCGGTGCTGAAAGGGGCGTTGTCGAGTCATCTGCTCATTACCGGCATTGAAAAACGCGCGGCGGTGGAGCGGGCGGCAAAGCTGAACGATCCGGTGCGGTCGCCCGTCTCGGCCATACTCGGGACCACGACCGTGCATTGGGCGGAGTGACGACATGACCATCTGGGCAGACCTTCAGGCGCGGGCCAATGCCGCCAGGGACCGCGACATCGCCGACCTGTTCGAGGCGCCCGGCCGCGCCGCGCGGTTTTCGGCGCCACTGGACGGGATGCTTTTCGACTATTCCAAGACGAACCTGGACGCGGCGACGCTGAAGCAATTGATTGCGCTGGCCGAACAGGCGGGCGTGGCCGACCGCCGCGATGCGATGTTCGCCGGCGAGAAGATCAACGAAACCGAAGGCCGTGCCGTTCTGCACACGGCTCTGCGCCGCAGCGAAGGCCCGGTCACGGTGGACGGCGAAGACGTGATTCCGCAGGTGCACCTGACCCTTGGCCGGATGGCGGAGTTTGCACAGGCCGTGCGCGGTGGCGATTTCAAGGGGCAGGGCGGGCGGATCACCGATGTGGTCAATATCGGCATCGGCGGCTCCGACCTCGGGCCGGCGATGGCCTGCCAGGCGCTGGCCTCTTATGCCGACGGGCCGCGCTGCCATTTCGTGTCGAACGTGGACGGGGCGCATATCACGCAGGTGATGCGCGGGCTCGACCCGGCGACGACGCTGGTCATCGTCGCCTCCAAGACCTTCACCACGATCGAGACCATGACCAATGCCCGGACGGCCCGCGCGATGATGGCGAAAACCGTGGCCGACCCGGCGGCGCAGTTCGTGGCGTTATCGAGTTCACCGCAGCGCACCGGCGCCTTTGGCATTCCGCAGGCACGGGTTTTCGATTTCGCCGACTGGGTGGGCGGGCGTTATTCGATGTGGGGGCCAATCGGGCTGTCGATCATGCTGGCGATCGGGCCGGAGCGGTTCGACGAATTCCTGCGAGGGGCCGAGGCGATGGACACCCATTTCCGCGAGGCCCCGTTCGGCACGAACCTGCCGGTGCTGCTGGCGCTAGTCGGGATCTGGCACCACCAGTTCTGCGGCTATCCCACCCGAGCGGTGCTGCCCTATGACCAACAGTTGGCCCGGCTTCCGGCCTATCTTCAACAGCTGGAGATGGAGAGCAACGGCAAGAGCGTTGCGATGGACGGCACGGCCCTGACGGTGCCTTCGGGGCCGGTTGTCTGGGGCGCGCCGGGCACCAACGGCCAGCATGCCTTTTATCAGCTGCTCCACCAGGGCACGGGCATCGTGCCCTGCGAATTCATGGTGGCCGCCGAGGGCAACGAGATGGGCCGCTCGCGCCACCATCGGCTGCTGGTGGCCAACTGCTTGGCGCAGTCCAAGGCGCTGATGGAGGGCCGGTCTCTGGCGACGGCCCGCGCGCTGATGCAGGAGGCCGGTTTCACGGGGCAGGAGCTGGAACGCCAGGCACGCCACCGCGTCTTTCCGGGCAACCGGCCCTCGAGCACGCTGATCTATCCGCGCCTGACGCCGGACATGCTGGGCCGCATCGTCGCGCTCTATGAACACCGCGTGTTTGTCGAGGGGGTGATTCTGGGGATCAACAGTTTCGACCAGTGGGGTGTCGAGCTTGGCAAGGAATTGGCGAAATCGCTGGAACCCGTGCTGGCCGGTGCGGACGTGACGGATCTGGACGATTCGTCGCGTCAGCTGATCGATTTCGTTCAGGCGCATTACGGCGATGCGTTGTCCGAATTCGGCCGCTGACGCGGATCATGATGGGTTCCTCGGCGGGCCGGGCGCCGAACGGTCACTCCAGGAAGGGCATCGGATCCACGCTTTCGAACCCTTCGCGGACCTCGAAATGCAGGAAGGCCGGATCGCCCTGACGGATCTCCGCGACGGTCTGCCCCCGGCTGACATTGTCACCCTTCTCGACGGTGATGCCCTCGATATTGGCATAAACCGTCAGCAGGTTGTCCTGGTGCCGCAGAACCAGGATCGGCACCTGTTCGGTGTCGCGGGTTATGGCCGCCACGGTGCCGGCCTCGGCGGCCTTGACCGGGGTGCCGGCGCTGGCGGCGATGTCGATCCCTTCGTTCTTGCCTTTCTCATATGGGCGTATGATCGAGCCCTGGACGGGAAAGGCCAGGCGCGATGTCGCTTCCTGTTCCATCTCGGGCGAGGGCAACGGGTCGGTCGCCGGCGCAGAAGCCGGTTTCGTTTCCTCTTCGGGCAGGGGGCGTGCGGCGCTTGGCGGCGGCGGCGGCGTCGAGCTGGCGCCAGGCTGCGAGGTTTCCCTGCCGGTGGCCGGCGCGGGCGCGTTGGCGGCTGCGACCGGGATCAGCAGATACTGTCCTTCGCGCACGTCGAGATCCGGGCCCAGCCCGTTCCAGTCGGCCAGCGCGGTGACGGAAACATTGTAGAGACGCGCGATGGAAAAGGCGGTCTCGCCCCGCTTGACGCGATGCCGCGTCGGCTCGGGGCCGGGCTGGGCCTGCTGCGGGGTGGCCGGGGTGATGGTGCGCTGGTCGCCGGCGCGTTCGATGGCCCCACCGGCCAGTGTTTCGATGTCAATGGACTGATCGGCCGGGTCGGGCACCCGGTCGGGCAGTGCCAGGATCTCGCCACCACGAAAGGTCACGTCCAGAGGTATTCCATTGAAGCGGGCCAGTTCTCCGGCGTCCATGCCGATGCGTCGTGCCACATCGGCCACGGTGTCGCCGCTGCGCGCAGCCACGACCTGATAGTTGGGATACGATATCACGCCGCGCGCGTCGGGTTCGGGCCGCGGTGCCGTCGCCTGAACCGCGGCCTGGGTGGTATCAGCACCGCCGGGGCGCAAATCAACGTCGAAATTCTCGCACCCGTTCAGAGCAAGAACCGCACAGCCTGTCAGAAGGGTGCGCAAGGGAACGGATCGGGCGGCTGGCATCGGCTCTCTCCTCAAATTCGTCCGGCCCGCGTGATCCGGGCCTTTGTTCAGGTCGTCCCTAGTCCTTGCCAAGCCCTTCGACCAGCGGGACGAAACGCACCGGCCTGAGCTCGTCATACTCGAACCCGTGGGGCGAACGTGTCACCTTTATCAGGCGCTGGACGGTGTCGGACTGCCCCACCGGCACGACCATGATACCCCCTTGGCGTAATTGCGCCAAGAGCGGACCGGGCGGATCCTCGGCGGCGGCGGTGACGATGATCCGGTCGAACGGCGCCTGCTCGGGAAGCCCGTGGGAGCCATCGCCCAGCATCACGGTGACATTGGTCAGGTCCAGCCTCTGGAAATTCGCCCGGGCCTCGGTGACAAGGCGACGGTGCCGTTCGACCGTATAGACCCGCCGCGCCAGCCGCGTCAGAATCGCGGCCTGATAGCCCGAGCCGGTTCCCACCTCCAGAACCTTGTCGCGCGGCTGAGGATTCAGCGCTTGGGTCATCAGCCCTACGACCGAGGGCTGGCTGATGGTCTGGCCGCAGGCGATCGGCAGCGGCATGTCCTCATAGGCGCGGGTGGCAAATACGCCGCCAGGAATGAAGTCGCGGCGGTCGGTCGTTTCCATCGCCGTCAACACCCGCGCATCGGTTACCCCCTTGGAGCGGAGGGCAAATAGAAACTGCATTTTCCGCTCGGCGGAATCGGTCATTCGAGCTGTTCTTTCAGCCAGGCCAGCGTGTCATGCGCCGTCAGGTCGGCGCGCATCGGTGTGACAGATATATAGCCGTCCAGACAATCGGCGACGTCGGTGCCGGGCAGAGTGGGGTGTTGCTGTGCACCTCCGCGCACCCACAGGAACTTGCGCCCCGAGGGCGATGTGTGCGGCTCCACCCCGAAGAAACAGTCCTTGCGATAGCCCTGGGCACTGACGCGCATCCCGCGCACGCGGTCGCCCGGAATGGGCGGAAAATTGACGTTATAGAACAGCCGGTAATCCTCGCCGTCCCAGACCCCCTTGTCGAGCAGTGCCCGCACGGTGGCCGCGCCATGCCGGGCGGCGGCCTCGAAACGGGTGTCGTGATCGTAATTCTCGGGGCCCATGTATTGCGACAGCGCGATCGCGGGCAGGCCCTGAAGCGCGGCTTCCATAGCCCCGCCGATGGTGCCCGAATACATCACGTTTTCGCCGGCATTGTTGCCCCGGTTCACGCCGGAGAGCACCAGATCGGGCGCCCGGTCCGACAGCACCTCGTGCAGGCCGGCCATCACGCAATCGGCCGGCGCGCCCTCGGCCGCGAAACGGCGTGGACCCAATTCATCCAGCATGAAGGGGTGGGTGTAGGATATCTTGTGCGCTACGCCCGATTGCTCGAAGGCCGGGGCGACGATCCAGACCTCGCCTTCGGGGCCGGCGATTTCGTTGGCGATCGCCTCCAGCACCTTCAGCCCGGGCGCGTTGATGCCGTCGTCATTGGTTATGAGAATGCGCATGTGATGCTGCCCCTTGTGCCTTGCGGACAATCCATAATTGACGGCGCGCAGGGCGGCAAGCGCGGGACGCCCCATTCGGGCGCCCGCCCACCCACCCTTGCGCCCTCATGGGGCGTTCGGGTGCGGCGGAATTTCAACCCAGCGTTTCGATCAGCCGCAATGCCTCGTCCCGGCAGGGGGTCAGCGCGGTGCGGTCCTCGCCGGGGTAGAACCGGGCGCGTGTGGCGGTGGGCATCGGTGCAGGGGTGAAGCGGAGCACGCGAAGCGTGCCAAGATTGGCCGTCTCCTGGGCCCAGGCGCCGAACAGCGCCCGTTGCGCGGCCTTTGCGGCGGCATAGGCACCCAGAAACTTGCCCGCGTTTGGATCGTCAAGGTGCACCGCCGTTCCGGTCTCCGTCGCCTGAAGCAGCGGCGAGACGAAGGGAATGAGTTGCCCCGGCACGGTGATGCCGGTCGCCACGGTCTTCGACCAGTCTTTCGGGTCCAGGTGGTCGGCGGGGGTCATCGGCGGCACATGAATCGCGCAATTGACCCACAGATCCAGCCCCCCCCAACGATCGTGTATCGACCGGCACAGATGGCGCATGGCGTCGATGTCGGTGACATCCATCGGCGCGAGCGTCGCGCCGGCGCCACCGCGCGCCTTGATGCGGTCGTCGAGCTCTTCCAGCGCGCCGGTGGTGCGGGCCACGGGGATCACGTGCCAGTCCTGCGCGGCCAGTTCCTCGGCCAGGGCCGCGCCAAAGCCGCGCGAGGCGCCGGTTATCAGGGCGAGTTTGCGTGTCATGGGCGCCTATTGAAGGGGAACGCGCGCAAGGTCAAGCGCATCAGCCGCCCGCCATGGAAAGGTGCCGAACGGCACCGTTGCGGGCCAGGGTCATCCCAGTGGCGTCGATCGCCTTAACCGTCGCATTGCCGATACGGGTGCCGGGCGCGATCTTGTGGACCTGTCCGCCGGGCAGGCGGATCAGCGCGGCGTTTCCATCGGGGTTGAGCATCAGTCCGATCAGCGCCAGCTGCGACAGGTCCAGCGCATCGGGAACGGTCGCCACGTCGAGCGTCGCGGGGGTCTTGTCGGGCATGTCGGGATTCGATGTGGCGCAGGGCCGGCATCGCCTTTTTGTTTCGGCTCGGCCGTCGATGTCACGCCTCGGCGGCGGGCGAAACGGTAATCCATCCCGTCACCCGCCAATCGGCAGGTTTCCGCCCTGGCGATGTGGCGATGGGGGGTTACTCGGCAGCCTTGGCTTCGAACCCGCGGGCGATCATGTCGCTGGGCGCGACCGGGTATTCGCCCGAGAAACAGGCATCGCAGTATTGGGGGGCGTCGTTGTTACGGCCATGAGCCTCGCCCACCGCCCGGTAGAGGCCGTTCAGCGTGATGAAGCGCAGCGAATCCACTTCCAGATGCGCGCGCATCTCTTCCTCGCTCATCGAAGCGGCAAGCAGCTTCTCGCGCTGGGGCGTATCGACGCCATAGAAGCATGGCCAGGCCGTCGGCGGGCTGGCGATGCGGAAATGCACCTCGGCCGCGCCGGCA